>NZ_JBLIYT010000008.1:0-328646 GCF_057480795.1 Pseudomonas sp. P110(2024) | reverse complement strand
TAACGAAGAACTCGTTTCACTTCAAACACTTGACTCGCTGCGATCTCTCGTAGCGGGAGGCGAATCATACAGCGTTACAACCTGCTGTCAACTGCCTTTCTCACCGCTGCCGATCGTTAGACCGAAGCACCTCCGATACCACCTGAAACATTCAACCTATTGATTAACAAGAAGTTTTTCGTTTCGACTACGTCGGAAGTGGGGCGCATTATAAGGGGATCTGAAAGCCCGTCAACCGTTAATTTCATAAAAATCAAAAAGATCGCCTCAGAAGCCCTGGTACCTATATAAGCAGCCCCAATACAAAAGCGGGGAGGCCTACCGGCCTCCCCGCTTCTATATAGCTACACCACCGCGCCATCACTCAGCCTTGAGGCTGACCCGGGCAAACGCCTTTTTGCCCGCCTGGCACACATGGGTCGCACCAATCACGAACATGAAATCACGGTCGACCACCGCGCCATCCACCTTGACCGCACCAGCGCCGAGCAGATCCCGCGCCTGCGCCGAGTTCTTCACCAGGCCCGCCCGGTTCAGCACGGCGGCGATCGGCAGATCTTCAGCGGCGACCACTTCGATCTCCGGCAGGTCCTCCGGCAACTCGCCTTCCTTCATGCGATTGCCCGCGGCACGGTGCGCATTGGCCGCAGCCTCTTCACCATGGAAGCGGGCCACAATCTCCTCGGCCAGCTTGATCTTGATGTCGCGCGGGTTGGCGCCATTTTCTACATCCGCTCTGAACTGATCGATCTCTTCCATCGAACGGAAGCTCAACAGCTCGAAGTAACGCCACATCAAGGTGTCAGGAATCGACACAAGCTTGCTGTACATCACCCCGGGTGCTTCCTGGATACCGACATAATTGCCCAGCGACTTGGACATCTTCTTAACGCCATCCAGCCCTTCGAGCAGCGGCATGGTGACGATGTTCTGCGCCTCCTGACCGTAGGCGCGTTGCAGCTCGCGCCCCATCAGCAAGTTGAACTTCTGGTCGGTGCCACCTAGCTCGACATCGGCCTGCAAGGCGACGGAGTCGTAACCCTGCACCAGCGGATAGAGGAACTCATGGATCGCGATCGGCTGGTTGGTGGTGTAGCGCTTGTCGAAGTCGTCGCGCTCGAGCATGCGCGCCACGGTGTACTGCGAGGCCAGGCGAATGAAGTCGGCAGGCGTGAGCTTGTCCATCCAGGTGGAGTTGAACGCCACCTCGGTCTTGGCCGGATCGAGGATCTTGAACACCTGCTGTTTGTAGGTCTCGGCGTTGTCCAGCACCTGCTCGCGGGTCAGCGGCGGACGGGTGGCACTCTTGCCGCTCGGGTCACCAATCATGCCGGTGAAGTCGCCGATCAGGAAGATGACCTGATGCCCCAGCTCCTGGAACTGGCGCAGCTTGTTGATCAGCACCGTGTGGCCCAGGTGCAGGTCGGGCGCGGTTGGATCGAAGCCCGCCTTGATGCGCAGCGGTTGGCCGCGCTTGAGCTTCTCCACCAGTTCCGATTCGACCAGTACCTCTTCCGCACCGCGCTTGATAAGCGCCAGCTGCTCTTCAACCGACTTCATAGACAGACCCGCAACGCTAGGATTCAAGGGGAGCCAACCATACAAGATCGGCCATCAAATACAAGTTTCGCAAAGGATTGTGACCCGAACGGCGCACCGCAACGTCTACGCGCCCTTGCGTGAGAATGGATTTGGTTATATTTTATACAGTTATTTCATCTTCATCATGTCATTCATCTTTTCCATTTCACCTTTTTCAAAGTCACCTTATCTATGACCAACGAAACGCCTAAAGCGCCCCCGCTTTATCCGAAAAGCCATCTGTTGGCCGCCAGCGGCATTGCCGCCCTCCTCAGCCTGGCCTTGCTGGTCTTCCCTTCCAGCGAAGTGGAAGCCAAGAAAACCACCCTCAGCCTGGAGCTCGAGAGCCCGACAGAACAGCTCAAGGACGAATCCCGCGGCGCCTCCCTCGTAGAGGCCGGACAGAGCAGCGACTCGCCATTCGCCCAGATCGACGGCGCCGAGCCCGAGACCGCCAAGGCTGAACCGGCGCCGGCCCCTGCCTCCAAACCAGAAGAGAAGGCGCCAGGCCACCGTGAAGTGGTGGTCAGCCGCGGTGATACGCTTTCGACCCTGTTCAACAAGGTCGGCCTGCCGGCCAACGTCGTGCACGACGTGCTGGCGAGCAGCAAGCAGGCCAAGCAGTTCAGCCAGCTCAAGCACGGCCAGGTGCTGCAGTTCGAACTGGACAAGGATGGACAGCTGACCAGCCTGCACAGCAAGGTCAGCAATCTCGAGACCATCCGCCTGAACAAGACCGACAAGGGCTTCGCCTTCGAGCGCGAGATCAGCAAGCCGGTGGTCCGCACCGCCTACGCCCATGGCGTGATCAAGAGCTCGTTGTCCGCCTCCGCGCAGCGCGCTGGCCTGTCCCACAGCATGACCATGGACATGGCGCGCATCCTCGGCTACGACATCGACTTCGCCCAGGACATCCGTCCTGGCGACGAATTCGACGTGGTCTACGAGCAGAAGATGATGGACGGCAAGGTGGTCGGTACCGGCAATATCCTCTCCGCCCGCTTCACCAACCGCGGCAAGACCTACACCGCCGTGCGCTACACCAACAAGCAAGGCAACACCAACTACTACACCGCCGACGGCAACAGCCTGCGCAAGGCGTTCATCCGCACCCCGGTGGACTTTGCTCGCATCAGCTCGCGCTTCTCGGCAGGGCGCAAGCACCCGATTCTCAACAAGATCCGTGCGCACAAGGGCGTCGACTACGCCGCACCGCGCGGCACGCCGATCAAGGCCGCCGGCGACGGTCGCATCGAGCTGGCCGGCCGCCGCGGCGGCTACGGCAACACCGTGATCATCGCCCACGGCAATTCCTACAAGACGCTCTACGGCCACATGCAGGGTTTCGCCAAGGGCATCAAGACCGGCTCCAGCGTCAAGCAGGGACAGATCATCGGCTATATCGGCACCACCGGCCTGTCGACCGGCCCACACCTACACTACGAGTTCCAGGTCAACGGTGTCCACGTCGACCCGCTGAGCCAGAAGGTGCCGATGGCCGACCCGATCGCCAAGGCCGAGCGCCAACGCTTCAACCAGCAGAGCCAGCCCCTGATCGCCCGCATGGATCAGGAAAAGGCCACCCTGCTCGCCGCCAACAAGCGCTGACATGGCGCTCTACCTGGGGGTGATGTCCGGCACCAGCCTTGATGGCCTGGACATCGCCCTGATCGAACAAGACGAGCAGCTGCGGCTGCTCGCCACCCATTACATCCCCATGCCCGTCGACCTGCGCCAGGACCTGCTCGGCCTCTGCGCCAGCGGCCCCGACGAGATCGCCCGCGCGGCCCTGGCGGAAAACCGCTGGGCCACCCTGGCGGCCCAAGGCATCAATCACCTGCTGGCCGCCGAGGGCCTGGCCCCCGACGCCATTCGCGCCATCGGCAGCCACGGCCAGACGGTTCGCCATGAGCCGGCCCGTGGTTTTACCGTGCAGATCGGCAACCCGGCCCTGCTGGCCGAGCTCACTGGCATCTGCGTGGTGGGTGACTTCCGGCGCCGCGACATGGCGGCGGGTGGCCAGGGCGCACCGTTGGTGCCAGCGTTTCACGAAGCCCTGTTCAGCCATCTCGGCCAGCGCCTGGCGATCCTCAACGTGGGGGGCTTCAGCAACCTGAGCCTGATCGAGCACGACCAGCCGGTACATGGCTTCGACTGCGGCCCGGGCAATGTGCTGCTGGATGCCTGGATCGAACGCAAGCAGGGTCAAGCGTTCGATGCCGACGGTGCCTGGGCGGCCAGCGGTAGCGTCCGCCAGGACCTGCTGAGCGCCCTGCTGAGCGACCCGTTCTTCGCCGGCAGCGGCCCGAAGAGCACCGGGCGCGAGGTATTCAACCTGCCCTGGCTGGACGCCCATTTGGCGCGCCTGCCGGCGTACCGTGACGAAGATGTCCAGGCCACCCTGCTGGAGCTGACGGCGCGCAGCATCATCGACTCGCTGCGCCAGGCCCAGGACGACACCGAGGCCCTGCTGGTCTGCGGCGGGGGCGCGCGCAACGGTGCCTTGATGGCGCGCCTGGCAACCCTGCTGCCGGCTGCCGAGGTCGCCAGCACCGCCGCACATGGTGTGGACCCCGACTGGGTCGAGGCCATGGCCTTCGCCTGGCTGGCCCATTGCTGCCTGGAGAATATCCCGGCCAATCGTCCCAGCGTGACCGCCGCCCGCGGCCTGCGCATCCTCGGCGCGATCTACCCCGCCTGAACAACCGGCAGAATGCAAAACGCCGCGCAATTGCGCGGCGTTTTCACAGCAGGGTCCAGATCAGATCGAGAACGACGAACCGCAACCGCAGGTGGTGGTGGCATTCGGGTTCTTGATCACGAAGCGCGAACCTTCCAGGCCTTCCTGGTAGTCGACTTCGGCACCGGCCAGGTACTGGAAGCTCATCGGATCGACGACCAGGGCGACACCTTCACGCTCGACGATGGTGTCGTCATCGGCCACCTCCTCATCGAAGGTGAAGCCGTACTGGAAGCCCGAGCAGCCGCCGCCCGTCACGAACACACGCAGCTTCAGCCGGTCGTTGCCCTCTTCGCTGACCAAGGTCTTGACCTTGTGCGCAGCCCCGGGGGTGAATTCCAAAGCCGTGGGGGTGAAGGTTTCGACACTCATGTTGATTCTCCCGGCGCAGTGCCGCCATAAAACTCGATGGCGCGTATTATCCGCTTGTCCGAGAAAATCGGTCAAGAATTGTGCGGCTTTAGTCGCCCCCATGAAAAAGGCCCGCGCGAGGCGGGCCCATGCAACGACTGGCCGCTTACGGCAGCAGGCCGGCGTGGGACAGGCCCATGCGCTCGTCGAGCCCGAACAGGATGTTGAGGTTCTGCACTGCCTGGCCCGACGCGCCCTTGACCAGGTTGTCGATTACCGACAGCACCACCACCAGGTCACCGCCCTGAGGCCGGTGCACGGCGATGCGGCAGACGTTGGCACCGCGCACGCTGCGAGTTTCCGGATGGCTGCCGGCCGGCATCACGTCGACGAACGGTTCATTGGCGTAGCGTTTCTCGAACAGTGCCTGCAGGTCGACCGAGGTATCGGCGACCGTCGCGTACAGGGTGGCATGGATGCCGCGGATCATCGGGGTCAGGTGCGGCACGAAGGTCAGGCCAATGTCCTTGCCTGCCGCCTGGCGCAGGCCCTGGCTGATCTCCGGAAGGTGACGGTGGCCCTTGACCGCGTAGGCCTTCATGCTCTCCCCGGCCTCGCAGAACAGCGAACCTACAGCGGCGCCACGACCGGCTCCACTGACGCCCGACTTGCAGTCGGCGATCAGCCGCGACGGGTCGGCCAGACCGGCTTCCAGCAGCGGCAGCAAGCCCAGCTGGGTGGCGGTCGGGTAGCAACCCGGCACGGCGATCAGGCGCGCCTGGCGGATCTTCTCGCGGTTGACCTCGGGCAGGCCGTAGACGGCGTCCTTGAGCAGCTCGGGCGCGCCATGGGGCTGGCCGTACCACTTGCCCCATTCGGCGGCGTCCTGCAGGCGGAAGTCGGCGGAAAGGTCGATGACCTTGGTGCCGGCCGCCAGTAGCTCGCCGGCCAGGGCGTGGGCAACGCCGTGGGGCGTGGCGAAGAACACCACGTCGCAGGCCGCCAGGGCCTTGCTGTCCGGCACGCTGAACGCCAGGCCGTCGTAGTGGCCACGCAGGTTCGGGTACATGTCGGCAACCGCCACGCCCGCCTCGGATCGCGAAGTGATGACCGCCACTTCGGCCTGTGGGTGCTGCGCTAGCAGACGCAGCAGTTCGACACCGGTGTAACCCGTGCCGCCGACGATACCGACCTTGATCATGACGCTTGCCCCTTATCAACGAGACCACTGGAAAGCGCACGATGATAGGTGCCAAGGGCGCCTGTAACAACTCTTGGGATGACCCTTCGGGCCCTTGGCCTCTACTATCTGACGACCGTGAAAACCTGAAGGAACTCCCCATGCTCTATCTATGGATCAAGGCGCTGCATATCGTCAGTGTGGTCTGCTGGTTCGCCGGCCTGTTCTATCTGCCACGCCTGTTCGTCTATCACGCCCAGAGCCAGGACAGCATCAGCCTCGAGCGCTTCATCACCATGGAGCGCAAGCTGTACCGGGGCATCATGAACCCGGCGATGATCGCCACCTACGTGTTCGGCGGCTGGATGCTGTACTTGAATCCCGGCTGGCTGAGCCAGGGCTGGCTGCATGCCAAGCTCACCCTGGTGGCCCTGCTCACTGTCTACCATCACATGTGCGGCGCCCAGCGCAAACGCTTCGCCGCCGGCACCAACACCCGCAGCCATGTGTACTACCGCTGGTTCAACGAAGCACCGGTGCTGATGTTGCTGGGCGTCGTAATTCTCGTGGTGGTCAAGCCGTTCTGACGATATCAACCCGCCTACAGGAGTTTCGCCATGTCCCTGCCCGCCTCGCTCGAACACTGTTTGCGCTTGCCCCTGGTGGCGGCGCCTATGTTCCTGATCTCCAATCCCCGGCTGGTGCTCGCCTGCTGCGCCAATGGCGTGGTGGGCAGCTTCCCGGCCCTGAACCAGCGTGACAGCGCAGGGTTCAAGGCCTGGCTGGATGAGATCGAGGCCGGGCTGGCCAAGCTGCAGGCGCCCGCACCCTACGCGGTCAATTTGATCGTGCACCCGACCAATCCGCGCCTGCAGGCCGATCTGGCCCTGTGCGTGGAACATCGGGTGCCCATCGTCATCACCAGCCTCGGCGCGGTGAAGGAGGTGGTCGATGCAGTGCACAGCTATGGTGGCCTGGTGTTCCATGACGTGACCACCCGTCGTCACGCCGAGAGGGCCGCCGAGGCCGGTGTCGACGGGCTAATCGCCGTGGCGGCGGGTGCCGGCGGCCATGCAGGGACCTGGAGTCCGTTCGCCCTGGTCGCGGAGATCCGCCAGTTCTTCGACAAGACCCTGCTGCTGGCCGGCTGCCTGAACCATGGCCATGAACTGCTGGCCGCGCAATTGCTGGGGGCCGACCTCGGCTACATGGGCACCCGCTTCATCGCCACCCACGAGAGCCAGGCCCAGGACGCCTACAAGCAGATGATCCTGGGCGCCGGGGCCGCCGATATCGTGCATACCCCGGCGGTGTCCGGCATCCCCGCCAGCTTCCTGCGCCAGAGCCTGGAGCAGGCCGGCTACGACCTGGCGGCGCTGAAGAGCGGCCATGACGCCGGCAAGCTCAAGCCACTGGATGACGAGGCCAAGGCCTGGAAGACAGTCTGGTCGGCCGGCCAGGGTGTCGGCGAGATCCACGACCTACCCAGCGTCGGCGAGCTGATCGGGCGCCTGCAGGACGAATACCGGGCCGCCCTGGCGCGCAGCCAGCAGCTGCGCAGCAACGCCTTGTAGCAAATTGGCCAGGCTGTACACTAGGCGCCCCTTACACCCCAGGAGCCTTGCATGACCCGTTACGCCATGATCACCGGAGCTTCCAGCGGCCTGGGCCTGGCCCTGGCGGAAGCCCTGGCACGGCGCGGGCGCAACCTGATCCTGGTGGCGCGCCAGCGCGAGACGCTGGAGCCGGTGGCCATCGAGCTCACCCAACGCTTTGGCGTGGAAGTGCTGTTTCGTGCCTGCGATCTCAGCCAGCCTCTGCGCCTGTCGGGCTTCGTCCTCGAGCTGGAGGAAGGCGAGCGGCGCATCGACCTGCTGGTGAATTGTGCGGGGCAGCGCACCTACGGGCCGTTCCTGGCCCATGAATGGGCCGATGAACAGGACCTGTTGGAGGTCAATATCCTCGCCCTGAGCCGCCTGTGCCACGCCATCGGCAACCTGATGGCGATCCAGGGCGGCGGGCAGATCCTCAACGTCGCGGGGCTGGCCGGAGTCGCACCGGGCCCGTGGATGGCCGCCTACGCGGCGAGCAAGGCCTATGTGCTGAGTTTTTCCGAGGCCCTGCGCGAGGAACTGGGGCGCACCGGGATCAAGGTCTCGGTGCTGTGCCCGGGGCCGGTGCGCTCGGCCAGGCGCCGCATCCCACGGCTCGACGGCAACAGCCGCTGCCTGAGCCCCGAGGAGATCGCCCTGGACACCGTCCGCGCCCTGGACCGCAACCGCGCGCTGATCCTGCCCGGCCGGCGCAACCGCTGGCTGGCCTTCGTCCCGCGCCTGCTGCCGCGCTGGCTGACGCGCAAGCTGGCTGGGCTGATCCATCGCCGCTATTGCCCGATCGGCATGGAATAGCCACTGGGCGAGCGGTGCGGGGCTCAGTACACTCATCCCGGACACTCACCATGGAGCAAGTGCTGTGGAGACTATCTTCACCAAGATCATCAACCGGGAGATTCCGGCAAAGATCATCTACGAGGACGACCAGGTTCTGGCCTTCCACGATATCGCCCCCCAAGCGCCAGTGCATTTTCTGGTCATTCCGAAAAAGCCCATCCGTACGCTCAACGACCTGACCGAAGAAGATAAGGGCCTGGCCGGCCACATCCTGTTCACCGCCCAGCGCCTGGCCCGGGAACTCGGCTGCGAAGAGGGCTTCCGCGTGGTGATGAACTGCAACGAGCAGGGCGGCCAGACCGTCTACCACATCCACATGCACGTGCTTGGCCAGCGCCAGATGCACTGGCCGCCGGGCTGATCCAAGGCAAGCCTGCCCAGGGGTATTGAGGTAGACTGTCGGGCATCACTTCAGCGGAGGTGCCCGATGGCTACCGAACGTCACTACTCGCCGCTCGACCGCTTGTTGCTGCAGGCCGATACCGCCATGCGCACCTTGCTGCCCTTCAGCGGCCAACCCGCCCGCCCTTCCCCGGCGATCGTCCAGCCGGACGCCGAACTCGATGAACAACAGACCCGCCATATCGCCGGCCTGATGCGCATCAACCACACAGGCGAAGTCTGTGCCCAGGCGCTGTACCAGGGCCAGGCCCTGACCGCCAAGCTGCCCCAGGTGCGCAAGGCCATGGAGCATGCGGCGGAAGAAGAAATCGACCACCTGGCCTGGTGCGAGCAGCGCATTCGCCAGCTCAACAGCCACCCCAGCGTGCTCAACCCGGTGTTCTACGGCCTGTCGTTCGGCATCGGCGCCCTCGCCGGGCTGGTCAGCGACAAGGTCAGCCTGGGCTTCGTCGCCGCCACCGAGCATCAGGTCTGCAAGCACCTGGACGAACACCTGGAGCAGATCCCCGAGCACGACGGCAAGTCCCGCGCCATCCTCGAACAGATGCGCGTCGACGAGGAGCACCACGCCGAGTCCGCGCTGGAAGCCGGCGGCTACCGTTTCCCGGCCCCCGTGCGCTTCGGCATGAGCCTGCTGGCCAAGGTCATGACCAAGAGCACCTACCGAGTCTGAGACGCGCACCATGGAACGTTTCGACGCCAGGGACCTGGCACGCGCCGTGAGCGCCGGCGTGCTGCAGCCGGGGCAGGACCAGGCCTTGCTGGCCTTCCTGCGCCAGCAGCCGGAAAGCCGTGCCAGCTTTCAGCTGGCCCACGTTGCCTTTTACCTCGGCGCCCTACTGATCATGGGCGCCATGGGCTGGCTGCTCACCGAAGCCTGGATGCGTATCGGCGACGGTGCACTGCTGGCCATCGCCCTGCTCTACATCGGCGGGATCACCCTGTTCGCCCTGTCGCTGCAGCGACGCAACCAGCCTGTCGCGGCCGGCGTGCTGGCCGCCGTGGCGGTCAGCATCGTGCCGCTGGCGGTGTTCGCCATCGAGCGCCTGGCAGGCTGGTGGCCGCTGGACGACGCCCAGGGCGACTACCACCAGTACTACACCTACGTGCAGGGTGGCTGGTTGGCAATGGAGGCGGCGACGGTACTGGCCGGGCTGCTGATGCTTCGCCTGATTCGCTTCCCTTTCATCGTCATGCCAATCGCGGTGGCCCTGTGGTTCATGTCCATGGACCTGAGCGAGTGGTTCCATGGCGACCTGTTCAGCTGGGAGCAACGGCGCACGGTCTCGCTGTGGTTCGGCCTGGGCCTGCTGCTGGTATTCCTGGTGATCGACGGACGCACCCGCCGTGACTATGCCTTCTGGGGCTATCTCGCCGGCCTGGCGGCGTTCTGGGGCGGGCTGACGCTGATGGACAGCGGCAGCGAATGGGGCAAGGCGCTGTACTGCCTGATCAACCTGGGGCTGATGGGCTTGGCCGTCCTGCTGCGCCGCCCGGTGTTCATGGTGTTCGGAGCGATGGGGGTGGCGGCCTACCTGGGGTATCTGTCCTACGAGGTGTTCGCCGATTCCCTGTTGTTCCCGGTCATACTGACCTTGATCGGCCTCAGCGTGATCGGTCTCGGCGTGCTTTACCAGAAGCGACGTGAGGCATTGAGCGAGCAACTGCGGGCACAGCTACCCGAACGCCTGTTGCAGCTGCTGCCGGCATTGCGTCGCTGAACATGGGACGATCGCTCGCCCGGCTGTTGCAGGGCCTTGCCCTGATCCCGGTCGCCTATCTGTTCGTTTGCCTGATGGTCGCCAGTATCGGGCAAAGCACGTTCAGCCTTGAACTGCCGACACTTACCGACCCTGACAGCAACAGCACCGCCGATCTGATGCTCGGCACACTGCCCGCGCAGTTGCTGTTCCTGCTGCTCAGCGTGTTTTTAGCCAGCCGCCAACTGCTGGTCGGCACGTTCGTGCTCGCTGGCACTTTGGCTGCGTGGCTGCAGTGCCAAGTGTTTGCCGAACACTTCGGCACCACCTGGAGCAGCAGCGAAATCCTCATCCTGCTCGGGGTGAATACGCCCTGGCTGGTGCTGGCGCTGATCCCAGGGCTCGCGTTGTTGCTAGGGATCGAACGCCTGCACAAGCATAGCGCCTGACCGGCAGGCGCTGCCTTCGATCAACCGAGTTCGACGATCTCGTAACCGTGCGTGATCTCGACGCCCGCGCGATCCAGCATGATCGAGGCCGAGCAGTACTTCTCCGCCGACAACTCGACCGCACGCTTGACCTGCGCCTCCTTCAACCCGCGGCCCTTGACCACGAAGTTGAGGTGGATCTTGGTAAACACCTTCGGGTCTTCACTGGCGCGTTCGGCTTCCAGGAAGGCCTCGCAGCTTTCCACGGCCTGGCGCGACTTCTTGAGGATGCTGACCACGTCGAAACTGCTGCAGCCACCCAGGCCGAGCAGGAGCATCTCCATCGGGCGCACGCCCAGGTTGCGACCTCCGGCTTCGGGTGGGCCATCCATGACCACGACATGGCCGCTCCCCGACTCGCCGAGGAACATCGCTTCACCGGCCCACTGGATGCGTGCCTTCATCTATCCGGACTCCCGATTTCGTAAAAGGGTGTCAGCTTAGACCTTGCGAGGCTGTCGGAAAAGCTCAAGCCGCGTCGCTTTTGTGCCGATTCAAGTTGAAGTGTCTGATAAGCTGGCGCCAAATGACTGGCGCGTGCTGCCAGGCGCCTCTATAAAAAGCCAATGCGTCGCATCGAACAGGATTTCGTGATGGTCTCCTCAGCCCTGCCACCCAAGATCAAGAACATCGACAAGCTGCTGGCCCACTGCCAACGCCGTCGCTACGCCGCCAAGAGCAACATCATCTGTGCCGGCGACCGGGCCGATACCTTGTCGTTCATCATCAAGGGCTCGGTGACCATCCTGATCGAGGACGACGACGGTCACGAGATGATCATCGCCTACCTCAACAGCGGTGATTTCTTCGGCGAGCTGGGGCTGTTCGAGCCCGCCGGCCAGGAACATCAGCGCAGCGCCTGGGTGCGCGCCAAGACCGAGTGCGAAGTGGCCGAGATCGGCTACGACAAATTCCGTGAACTGGTACGCCTGGAGCCGGAAATACTCTATGCCCTGGGCAGCCAGATGGCCCAGCGCCTGCGCAACACCACCCGCAAGGTTGGCGACCTGGCGTTCTTCGATGTCACCGGCCGGGTCGCCCGCTGCCTGCTCGACCTGTGCAAGCAGCCCGACGCCATGACCCACCCCGACGGCATGCAGATCAAGATCACCCGTCAGGAGATCGGTCGTATCGTCGGTTGTTCACGGGAGATGGTCGGCCGCGTCCTCAAGGACCTCGAGGAGCGCAGCCTGGTGCAGGTCAAGGGTAAAACCATGGTGGTCTACGGCACCCGTTAGGCTCTGTACGAAATGTATCTGCACTCGCCCATACTGCGTTGAAACGGGGCTCGGAATGCTCATGTACTCCAGTACACTCCGCTTCCTCCCCCGTTTCGCCTTGTCTGGCCTTCGCGCAGACACATTTCGTACAGACCCTAGTCCTGTGGCAGTTCCGCCAGTACTTGCTCATAGGCCCGGCTCAGACGCTCGAACCAGGGAGCCGCAGGCGCCACCTCGTGCAAGGCGATATGGCTGTCGGCGCGGCAACGCTGATCCAGATCGCAGCACTCATTAAAGCGGTTGACCGCCGCGACCATCGATTCGCGTTCGTTGTCCAGCAACAGCGCGCCATGCACCAACACCACCGGGCGCTTGCCCCCCAGCCCCTGGCGCCAGCGCTGGGCGGTGCCGACCAGCTTGCGACCATTGAGGTTGACGTTGTAGCGGCCATCGCAGAAGGCGCCGTCAATCTCACCCACCGAGGCGACACCGCCCCATTCGCGAAGGACATTGCACAGCGGCAGGCACAGGCGCTCGTAGGCATTCTCGATGCGGCCCTGGTCGCCCTCGCTGCGCGGGGCCACGTAGACCAGCGCCACATTGACGGTCGCATGGGATTGCGGCACCGGTTCGCCACCGGTTTCGCGCAGCAGCACCGGCCAGCCAGCGATGGCCAGCTCGGCGCAGGCGGCCTCGAAGTTGTCCAGGCGGCTCATGCGCCGGGGCATGACCAGGGCATGGTCGGTCGGACGCCAGAACAGCACGCCACATTCGCGCTCGCCGCGGCAGACGGCGGCCAGCAGGTCCTGTTCGGCATGCAGGCCTTGTTCGACGGTGAGGGCCAGGGGTTGATCGGTCATTGATCTACCTTTGATGTGATGTTCACCAGCCTCATCGCGGGGCAAGCCCGCTCCCACGTTGGGACTGTCTCGCGATGAAGCCCTCGAATACAAAAAAGCCGGCAAACGATGCCGGCTCCCTGTTCGATCAGTCCAGTTGCTGAACGGTCTTCTTCACCTGTTCGGGGAAGAACAACCGCTGCAGCTCCAACCCTGGCTGCTCGGCGCGCATGAACGCCTCGCCGACCAGGAACGAATACACCTCGTTGATTTCCATCAGCTCGACATCGGCACGGTTGAGGATGCCGCTTTCGGTGATGGCCAGGCGATCGCGGGGGATGCGCGGCAGCAAGTCGAGGGTAGTCTCCAGACTGACTTCGAAGGTATGCAGGTTGCGGTTGTTGACCCCGACCAACGGTGTGTCAAGGGTCTTCAACGCACGCTCCAGCTCATCGCCGTCATGTACTTCGACCAGCACGTCGAGACCGACGTCCTTGGCGGTGGCGGCCAGTTCGGCCATCTTCACGTCGTCCAGCGCCGAGACGATCAGCAGCACGCAGTCGGCGCCCAGCGCACGGGCTTCGACGATCTGGTACGGATCGACCATGAAGTCCTTGCGGATCACCGGCAGCGAAACGGCGGCACGCGCCTGCTGCAGGTAGACGTCGGCCCCCTGGAAGTAGTCCACGTCGGTCAGCACCGACAGACAGGTCGCTCCGCCCTTCTCGTAGCTGACGGCAATCTCCGCCGGCACGAAGTTTTCGCGAATCACGCCCTTGCTTGGCGAGGCCTTCTTGATTTCGGCGATTACCGCGGGCTGCTTGCGCGCAGCCTGCTCGATCAGTGCCCTGGCAAAGCCACGGGGCGCATCGGCCGCCTTGGCCAGGCGTTCGAGTTCACCCAGGCTGACCCGCGCGCTGCGCTCGGCTACTTCCTGGAATTTGCGGGCGATGATCCTTTCCAGCACGGTCGGTACGCTCATGCTTCGTTCTCCACCTTGAATACCGCGGTAAAAGCGCCCAGCTCCTGCAGTTTTTCCCAGGCCAACCCGGTGTGCAGCACATCGTGGGCCAGTTCGACACCCTGGGCCAGGGTCATCGCGTGGTCGGCGGCATACAGCGCCGCGCCGGCGTTGAGCACGATCATCTCGGCGGCCTTCTGGCCGTTCTCGGTCTTGCGTCGGCCCAGGGCGTCACGGATCAGTTCCAGCGAAGCCTGCGGCCCCTCGACTGCCAGGCCATGCAAGCTCTGGCTCTTCATGCCGAGGTCTTCGGGCTCGACCCAGTATTCGGTGATCTGGTCATTCTTCAGTTCGGCGACGAAGGTCGGCGCGGCCAGGCTGAACTCGTCCAGGCCGTCCTTCGAATGCACCACCAGCACATGCTTGCTGCCCAGGCGCTGCAGCACCTCGGCCAACGGGCGGCACAGGGCCTGGGTGAAGACCCCGACCACCTGGTGTTTCACGCCGGCCGGATTCGTAAGCGGGCCGAGCATGTTGAACAGGGTACGCAGCCCCAGGTCGCGACGAGGGCCGGCGGCGTGCTTCATTGCACTGTGATGGGTCTGGGCGAACATGAAGCCGATGCCGAGGCTGTCGATGCAGCGGGCGACCTGCACCGGGGTCAGGTTCAGGTAGATACCGGCGGCTTCCAGCAGGTCGGCGCTGCCGCTCTTGCCGGAGACGGCACGGTTGCCATGCTTGGCCACGGTGCAGCCGGCCGCGGCCAGGACAAAGGCCGAAGCAGTCGACACGTTGAAGATGTTGGCGCCATCGCCACCGGTGCCGACGATGTCGACCACGCCGTCGAGGGTCTTCAGCTCGACCTTGTCGGCCAGCTCACGCATCACCGACACCGCACCGACGATTTCGTCGATGCTCTCGCTCTTCATGCGCATGCCCATGAGGAAAGCGCCGATCTGCGCCTCAGTGCACTGGCCAGTCATGATCTGGCGCATGACGTCGCGCATTTCCTCGGTGGACAAATCCAGGTGGCCGACGATACGGCTCAAAGCGGTCTTGATATCCATGATCGGTCCTTAACGGCGTCCGCCGGTCTGCTTGAGGAAATTGGCGAACAGCTCGTGGCCCTGCTCGGTGAGGATAGATTCGGGGTGGAACTGTACCCCTTCGACGTTCAGGGTTTTATGACGCAGGCCCATGATTTCGTCGACAGTGCCATCTTCGTGGGCGGTCCAGGCGGTCACTTCCAGGCAGTCGGGCAGGGTTTCACGCTTGACCACCAGCGAGTGGTAGCGGGTCACGGTGAGCGGGTTGTTCAGGCCGGCGAACACGCCCAGGTCGCGGTGCAGCACCGGGCTGGTCTTGCCATGCATCACCTGGCGGGCACGCACCACGTCACCGCCGAAGGCCTGGCCGATGGACTGGTGGCCCAGGCAGACGCCCAGGATCGGCAGCTTGCCGGCGAAGTGCAGGATGGCCTCGATGGAGACCCCGGCTTCGCTCGGCGTGCACGGCCCCGGGGAGACGACGATGCGCTCGGGGTTAAGGGCTTCGATCTGGGCGATGGTCATTTCGTCATTGCGAATGACCTTGACCTCCGCACCCAGCTCGCCAAGGTACTGCACGACGTTGTAGGTGAAGGAGTCGTAGTTGTCGATCATCAGTAACATCTGCAACGAACCTCTTGAATACTGACTTTTGATTCGAGCCTTCCGCTGCCGCTCATGAATGCGGCCGAGCCCGCACGGGGCGGTTGACGGAACAAGTGGGGAAGGCAAACGGGGACGGGCCGGGCGAACCGGCAGGAGAAAAAGTCAGGCGCGCCAACGCCAACGGGCGACGGCCTTGATAACGCGCATCAAGAGTTTGCTGACGATCAACACAGGGTAGGTCTCGTTCATACGTTCCGGGACAGTAACCTACCGGGGCGGCGGGTGCAATATGCCCCCTAAACACCGGGAAACCATTGCCATGCTGGGCAAAGACCGGCGATTTGCTATGGTCATGCGGCTTGCCTTCATAAAAACAACGAAAAGGATATTCATGCATGCGCAAGACCCCCTTCCTGCACGCCACCCTCGGCATGCTCGCCCTCGCCTGCAGCCAGGCCACCTTGGCCGCGCCCTCCCCCTACGCGTCGCTCATCGTCTTCGGTGACAGCCTCAGCGACGCCGGGCAGTTCCCCGACCTGACCGGCGGCACGCCAGGCATGCGTTTCACCAACCGCGATGCCAATGGCAACTACGCGCCGGTCTCGCCAATGATCCTGGGTGGCAAGCTGGGCTTCTCCGGTACCAGCCTGGGCCCTTCGACGTCGCTGACCAACCAGCTCCAAGGCACGCCGGATGGCAACAACTGGGCCGTGGGCGGCTACACCACGCAGCAGATCCTCGACTCGATCACCGACACCTCGCAAGCCGTCATCCCACCCGGTCGTCTCGGCGCGGGCACGGTGCTGCGCGAGCGTGACGGCTACCTGGCCAACGGCCTGCGGGCCGATCCCAATGCCCTGTACTACCTGACCGGTGGCGGCAACGACTTCCTCCAGGGCCTGGTCAACAGCCCCGCCGACGCGGCCGCCGCCGGTGCCCGTCTGGCGGCCAGCGCGCAGGCGCTGCAACAGGGCGGCGCGCGTTACATCATGGTCTGGCTGCTGCCGGACCTGGGGCAAACGCCGAACTTCAGCGGCACGCCCCAGCAAGGGCCGCTGTCGCAACTGTCCGGCGTGTTCAACCAGTCGCTGGTCAACCGGCTCGGACAGATCGACGCCGAGATCATCCCGCTGAATGTCCCGGCACTGCTGCGGGAGGCCCTGACCAGTCCCGCCCAGTTCGGCCTGGCCGCCGACCAGAACCTGGTCGGCACCTGCTACAGCGGCGACGGCTGCGTGGGCAACCCGGTCTACGGGGCGAACGGCACGACGCCGGACCCGACCCGGCTGCTGTTCAACGACTCGGTGCACCCAACCATCGCCGGCCAGCAACTGATTGCCGACTATGCCTATTCGATCCTCGCCGCGCCCTGGGAGCTGACACTGCTGCCGGAAATCGCCCACGCCAGCATACGCGCCCACCAGGATGAGCTGCGCAATCAGTGGCAGACGCACTGGCAGGCGGTCGGTCAATGGCAGGCGTTCGTCGCCACCGGTGGCCAGGACCTGGACTTCGGCAGCCAGCGCAGCGCCGCCAGTGGCGACGGGCGCGGCTACAACCTGACCCTCGGCGGCAGCTATCGGCTGGATGACGCCTGGCGCGTGGGGCTGGCGGCGGGCGTGTACCGGCAAAAGCTCGAGGCCGGCCAGGAAGATTCCGACTACAAGCTCGACAGCTACCTGGCCAGCGCCTTCGCCCAGCTCCGTCAGGATCGCTGGTGGGCCGACACGGCACTGACCGCCGGGCACCTGGACTATCGCGACCTCAAGCGCACCTTCGCCCTGGGCGTTGGTGAGCGCAGCGAGAAAGGCGACAGCGATGGCGAGGCCTGGGCCGTCACTGGCCGGGTGGGCTACAACCTGGCGGCCGAGAGCAGCCGCTGGCAACTGGCGCCGTTCATCAGCGCCGACTATGCGCGGGTCAAGGTCGATGGATATGAGGAGAAGAGCGGCCGCTCCACGGCGCTCGGTTTCGACGATCAGGAGCGCACGTCACGCCGGCTGGGGGCCGGCCTGCTGGGGAGCGTGCAGCTCCTGCCGACGACCAGGCTGTTTGCCGAGGTGGCCCGCGAGCACGAGTTCGAAGACGACCAGCAGGACTTGCGCATGCACCTGACCAGCCTGCCGGCGAACGACTTCACCTTGACCGGCTATACGCCGCACAGCAACCTGACCCGCGCCAGCCTGGGGCTGACCCATGAGCTGGTGCCGGGGGTGAACCTGCGGGGGAACTACAACTGGCGCAAGAGTGATGAGTTGCGCCAGCAGGGCGTGAGCGTGGCGTTGAGCCTGGACTTCTGAGTTGTCGGGGCCGCGTTGCGGCCCCGATCCATTTACTTGGAGGTCTGCTCGGCCAGCGCCACCGCGCGGAACATCGCCCGGCGCTTGTTGATGGTTTCTTCCCACTCCAGCGCCGGCACCGAGTCGGCGACGATGCCACCACCGGCCTGCACATGCAGTTCGCCGTCCTTGATCACCGCGGTACGGATGGCGATGGCGGTGTCCATGTTGCCGTTCCAGGCAAAGTAGCCCACCGCGCCACCGTAGACGCCGCGCTTGACCGGCTCCAGCTCGTCGATGATCTCCATGGCACGGATCTTCGGCGCGCCGGAAAGGGTACCGGCCGGCAGGATCGCCCGCAGCGCGTCCATGGCCGTCAGCCCCTCATCCAGCTGGCCGGTGACGTTGGACACGATATGCATGACGTTCGAGTAACGCTCGATTACCATTTTCTCGGTCAGGCGCACGCTGCCGGTGGCCGACACACGGCCCACGTCGTTGCGGCCCAAGTCGATGAGCATCAGGTGCTCGGCGATTTCCTTGTCGTCCGACAGCAGGTCGTCTTCCAGCGCCCGGTCGGCTTCTTCGGTGGCCCCGCGCGGGCGGGTGCCGGCGATCGGCCGCACGGTGACCAGGTTGTCCTCGACCCGCACCAGCACTTCTGGCGAGCTGCCGACCACGTGGAAGTCGCCGAAGTTGAAGAAGTACATGTACGGCGTCGGGTTGAAGCAGCGCAGCGCCCGGTACAAGTCGATGGGCGCGGCCTTGAAGTCGATGGACATGCGCTGGGACGGCACCACCTGCATGCAGTCGCCGGCCAGGATGTACTCCTTGATGCGTCCCACGGCATTTTCGTAGTCGGTTTGTGTGTAGCTGGAGCGGAATGCCGGCTCGGCGGCCATCGGCCCGCTCAGGTCCAGGCCGCGGCGCGGGGTGATCGGTTGGCGCAGGGTGTCCAGAAGCCCCTGCAGGCGGGCCTGCCCTTGCTCGAAGGCCTGCGCCTCGGCCGGGTCGACCAGCACGATGGCGTGCATCTTGCCCGCCAAGTTGTCGAAGACCACCACGGCATCGGAGACCATCAACAGGATATCCGGCACCCCCAGCGGATCCGGATTGGGGCTGGCGCCCAGGCGTTTTTCCACATAACGCACGCAGTCGTAGCCGAAATAGCCCACCAGGCCGCCGTTGAAACGTGGCAATCCAGGAATGTCGGCGACCTTGTAGCGATCCTTGAACGCCTCGACGAAGGCCAGCGGATCCTCGACGTCATGGCTTTCCACCTCGACGCCATCCTGCAGGATGCTGACGTGGTAACCGTGCACGCGCAGCACGGTGCGCGACGGCAGGCCGATCATCGAATAGCGGCCCCACTTCTCGCCGCCCTGCACGGACTCGAGCAGGTAGGAGTTGGGTTGGTCGGCCAGCTTCAGGTAGATCGACAGCGGGGTGTCGAAGTCGGCCAGGGTTTCGCAGGCCAGGGGAATGCGGTTGTAGCCGGCAGCGGCCAGGCGCAGGAATTCTTCGCGGGTCATGTGTAGCCTCGGGGCAAGCAGCAATGGGGAGCGGGCAAACGGATGTACCGGCAGGCGCCGGTGGGCAGAAGTCAGGCGCGCCAGCGCCAGCGGGCGAGTGCCTTGATGACTTTCATCCAGAATTTGCCGGTAACCACCACGTTGTTGTCTCTGCTTTGCGGGGCTTGAAGGTCCGCCAACGTTATCCCAGTGTCGGTGACTAAGCAACCGGGCAGCAGCAGGCGCAGGTCGTCGATGACCAGGCTGGGCGACTCGTCGTCGATCGGCCGGCCATGGTTGTAGCCGTAGCTCAGGCCGACACACTGGACGCCGGCGGCCTTGGCGGCCAGCACGTCGCTGCGCGAATCGCCGACGAACAGCGATTGTTCGGCACTGACGCCGGCCATTTTCATGACGAACAGCAGCGCCGCCGGGTCGGGCTTTTTCTGCGCCAGGGTGTCGCCGCCGATGATCCAGCGGAAGTAGCGACCGATCTTCATCTGGTCGAGCAAGGGGGCGACGAAGCGTTCGGGTTTGTTTGTGATCAGCGCCATCTCCACGCCCTGCTTGCGCAGCCAGCGCAGGGTGTCGCGCACGCCGGGGTAGACCACGGTGAGGTCATGGTTGTCGGCATAGGCCTCCATGAACAGCGCCAGCGCGCGCTCGGCCAGCTCGTCGTCCACCGCGGCGTGATCGATATCGCCGGCCAGGGCCCGGCGCACCAGCACCTGGGCACCATTGCCGACCCAGTGGCGCACCGCCTCCAGGCCTGCGGGCGGTCGCCCGAGTTCGAGCAGCGTGCGGTCGACGGCTGCGGCCAGGTCGGGTACCGAATCGATCAGGGTGCCATCCAGATCGAACATCACCAGCCTGGGCAGTGTCCCCGGGAACAGCTGCTCGAAGCCGCTCATGCGCGTGCCAGCGCCATTTCGGCACGCATCTTGTCGATGACTTCCTTGTAGTCCGGGGCGTTGAAGATCGCCGAACCGGCCACGAAGGTGTCAGCGCCGGCGGCGGTGATCTCACGGATGTTGCCCACGTTGACGCCGCCGTCGATCTCCAGGCGGATGTCGCGGCCGCTGGCATCGATCAGGGCGCGGGCCTCGCGCAGCTTGTCGAGGGTGCCGGGGATGAACTTCTGCCCGCCGAAGCCAGGGTTGACGCTCATCAGCAGGACCATGTCGACCTTGTCCATCACGTACTTCAGCGCATCCAGGCCGGTAGCCGGGTTGAACACCAGGCCAGCCTTGCAGCCGCCGTCGCGGATCAGTTGCAGCGAGCGGTCGATGTGCTGGCTGGCTTCCGGGTGGAAGGTGATGTAGGTCGCGCCAGCTTCAATGAAGTCGCCGATGATGCGGTCGACCGGGCTGACCATCAGGTGCACGTCAATCGGCGCGGTCACGCCGTACTTGCGCAGGGCGCTGCAGACCATCGGGCCGATGGTCAGGTTGGGCACGTAGTGGTTGTCCATGACATCGAAGTGGACGATGTCGGCCCCGGCGGCCAGGACCTTGTCGACGTCCTCGCCCAGGCGGGCGAAATCGGCGGACAGAATGGAGGGGGCAATAGCGTAGGGCTGCATGGCGCACCTGTTGGGCAGAATCACGGTGGCGCGCATTGTAACTCAGGGAAGCCGATGAGGGCTGATCGGTATCAACAGGCGCCCGACAGGGGGCGCCAAGCGCCCCTTTTCGCGGCAGTCAGGCTGGCTGCTGGGTTCTGAGCTTCTCGCTGCGCCCGCGCAACCACTCCAGGGTCAGCAGCAGGATCACCGAGAAGGCGATCAGCAAGGTGGCCGCCGCCGCGATGGTCGGGCTCAGGTTCTCGCGTATGCCGCTGAACATCTGCCGTGGCAGGGTTGCCTGCTCGGGCCCTGCCAGGAACAGGGTCACAACCACCTCATCGAACGACGTGGCGAAGGCGAACAACGCCCCGGAGATCACCCCAGGGGCGATCAGCGGCAAGGTCACCCGACGGAAGGCCAGCAATGGCGAGGCCCCCAGGCTAGCTGCCGCGCGCACCAGGTTGTAGTTGAAACCCTGCAGCGTCGCCGACACGGTGATGATCACGAACGGCACGCCCAGCACCGCGTGCACCAGGATCAGTGAGGTGAAGCTGTTGCCCATGCCCAATGGGGCGAAGAACAGGTAGCTGGCCACGCCGATGATCACCACCGGTACCACCATCGGCGAGATCACCAGCGCCATCACCAGCGACTTGCCGGGGAAGTCGCCCCGAGTCAGGCCGATCGCCGCCAGGGTGCCGAACACCATGGCCAGCACCGTGGCCGCCGGAGCCACGATGATGCTGTTCTTCAGGGCGCGCATCCATTCGGCGGAGGCGAAGAAGTCCTGGTACCAGTGCAGCGAAAAACCTTGCAGTGGATACACCAGGAAGCTCCCGCTGTTGAACGACAGCGGGATGATCACCAGCACCGGCAGTACCAGGAACAACAGGATCAGACCGCACAGGATGCGCAGGCTGTAGAACCACACCCGTTCCACGGGCGACATGTAGGGGCTCAGCATGACAAGGCTCCTCAGCTAAGGCGCAGACGGCTGGCGCCGACCAGCCAGCTATAGATCAGGTACAGCAGCACGGTCGCCAGCAGCAACAGCCCGCCCAAGGCGGTGGCCATGCCCCAGTTGATGCTGGTGTTGGTGTAGAAGGCGACGAAGTAGCTGACCATCTGGTCGTTCGGGCTGCCCAGCAGCGCCGGGGTGATGTAGTAGCCGATGGCCAGGATGAACACCAGCAGGCAACCGGCACCGACACCGGCATAGGTCTGCGGGAAGTACACCCGCCAGAAACTGGCGAAGGGATGGCAACCCAGGGAAATCGCCGCCCGCATGTAGCTGGGCGAGATGCCCTTCATCACGCTGTACAACGGCAGGATCATGAACGGCAGCAGGATGTGCACCATCGAGATGTACACGCCGGTCCGGTTGAACACCAGTTCCAGCGGTTGGTCGATGATGCCGATGGCCATCAGCGCGCTGTTGATCAGCCCACCCGACTGCAGCAATACGATCCACGCTGCCACCCGCACCAGGATCGAGGTCCAGAACGGCAGCAACACCAGGATCATCAGCAGGTTGCTTTGCCGGGTCGGCAAGTTGGCCAGCAAGTACGCCAAGGGATAGGCCAGCACCAGGCAAATGGCGGTGATCACCACGCCCATCCACAGGGTGCGGGCAAAGATATCCAGGTAGATGGCCTGGTCAGGCGTGGCCTTGGCCAGTTCGCCAAGGTCGTCGATGCGATGATCGACCGAGGCCAGCAGGTAGAAGGAGGTGACCGTGCTGGTGTTGCGGCGGATCGCCTGCCAGTAGGCCGGGTCGCCCCAACGCTCGTCCAGCGCTTGCAGGGCATCTTTATAGGACGCGGGCTCGTCCTTGAACGGCAGCGCCCGCGCGGTCTTGGCCAGCAGGCTGCGGTAGCCGGCCAGCTCCATGTTCAGGCGCTTGGAGAGGTCACCCAAGGTCTGGTTCTTGCGCGACTCGGCCAGGTCCTGGCTCAGGGCCTTGTAGACCTCCTCGCCGGGCAGGCTCTTGCCGTCCCATTGCGCCACCGCCTCGACGGTGCGCGGCAGGCCGGCGACCACTTCGGGGTTGCCGACGCTCTTGTACAGCAGCGCCGCGATCGGCACCAGGAACACCAGCAGGAGGAACAGCGCCAGCGGCGCGATCAACGCCTGGGCCTTCCAGCGGTTGACCCGCTCGGCATGCTTGAGGCGCTGCTTGAGGCTTTTACCCGCGCCTTCGTTGAGGGGCACTGCAATGGCCATGGCGAACTCCGGGGGAAACAGGGGTGGGGACTGGGTTGGCGCGGACCCTGGAGGAGCGGCCTTGCGTCGCGATGGGCTGCGAAGCAGCCCCGGCGGGCATGCATGATGCCGAGATCCCGGGGCCGCTACGCGCCCCGTCGCGACACAAGGCCGCTCCTACAGGGTTACTTCTTCGCCGCCCAGGCGTTGAAGCGTTGCTCCAGCTGTTCACTGTTGTCGGCCCAGAAGGCCACGTCGATCTGCACCTGGTTGGCGATGTTCTCAGGCGTGGTCGGCATGTCCTTCTTCACCGCATCGGCCAGCAGCGGGACGGCCTTGGAATTGGCCGGGCCGTAGGCAATGTTCTCGGAGTAAGTCTTCTGCTGCTCGGGCTGGACGGTGTAGGCGATGAATTTTTTCGCCTCTTCCACATCCTTGGCGCCTTTCGGGATGGCCCAGGCGTCGAAGTCGTAGATGCCGCCGTTCCACACGACCTTGAGGTTGCTTTCTTTCTGCACCGCGGCAATACGACCGTTGTAGGCCGAGCTCATGACCACGTCACCCGAGGCCAGGTACTGCGGCGGCTGGGCGCCGGCTTCCCACCACTGGATGCTCGGCTTGAGTTCGTCGAGCTTCTTGAAGGCGCGGTCCTGGCCTTCCTTGGTGCCGAGCACCTTGTACACCTCTTTCGGCGCGACGCCGTCGGCCATCAGGGCGAACTCAAGGGTGTACTTGGCGCCCTTGCGCAGGCCGCGCTTGCCCGGGAATTTCTTCGTGTCCCAGAAGTCTGCCCAACTGGTGGGCGCGGTCTTGAGCTTGTCGGCGTTGTAGGCCAGGACCGTGGACCAAACGAAGAAGCCCACGCCGCACGGCTGGATGGCGCCTTTCACGTAATCGCTCTCCTTGCCGAAAAGGGCCGGATCGAGCTCCTCGAACATGCCCTCGTCGCAACCGCGCGCCAGCTCCGGCGACTCCACCTCCACCAGGTTCCACGACACGCTCTTGGTGTCGACCATGGCCTTCACCTTGGCCATCTCGCCGTTGTACTCCCCGGCGACGATCTTGCCCTTGCCAGCCTTCTCCCATGGCTCGTAGAACGCCTTGACCTGGGCCGCCTTGTTGGCGCCACCGAACGACACCACCGTCAGGTCCGCGGCCAGGGCCTGCCCGGCTGCGAACAGGCCAAGGGCCAGGGCGGTCAGTTTCAACTGCTTGCGCATTATTATTCTCTCCACAGTTCAGGGTTGGTGAAGCAAACCATCAATGGGCTTCGGCAATCGGGTCGAGCGCGCGGGCGTGCTCCACCGCCCAGCCCAGCGGTACCACATCGCCCACGGCCAGGGCCGGATCGAGCTCGGCGATCGGCTGCTTGACGAAGAAATCGGCCTTGCCGCAAACCTCCAGGCGCACCCGCACGTGGTCGCCCAGGTAGATGAACTCAGCCACCCGGCCGGAGAAGCGGTTCACGCAGCTTTCACTGTGGCCGTTCAGGCGCACGCGCTCCGGGCGGATCGACAAGGTCACCGGCTCGCCGGCCTGGCCGACGTTCACCGCCAGCGCCTCGACCCGCTCGCCCCGGGCCAACTGCACCTGGCAACGATTGCCGTCACTGGCCAGCAACGTGCCGCTGAGGCGGTTGTTCTCGCCGATGAAGTTGGCGACGAAGGTGTTGCGCGGTTCTTCGTAGAGAGTGCGCGGGTCGGCGATCTGCTGGATCTCGCCCTGGTGGAACACTGCCACCCGGTCGGACATGGTCAGCGCCTCGCCCTGGTCGTGGGTCACGTACACCACGGTCACACCCAGGCGCTGGTGGATATGCTTGATTTCCATCTGCATGTGTTCGCGCAGTTGCTTGTCCAGAGCGCCGAGCGGTTCGTCCATCAGCACCAGCTGCGGCTCGAACACCAGGGCGCGGGCCAGGGCCACGCGCTGCTGCTGGCCGCCGGAGAGCTGGCCCGGGTAGCGCTTGGCGAAGGCGTCGAGCTGGACCATGCCGAGCACGCGCTTGACCCGCTCGCTGATGTCGGTCTTGCTCAGGTTGCGCACGCTCAGCGGAAAGGCCAGGTTCTCGGCCACGGTCATGTGCGGGAACAGCGCGTAGTTCTGGAACACCATGCCGATGTCGCGCTTGTGCGGCGGCACGTTGTTGATCGAGCGCCCGGCCAGTTGGATCTCTCCGGCGGTGGGGGTCTCGAAGCCGGCCAGCATCATCAGGCTGGTGGTCTTGCCCGAGCCGGACGGGCCGAGCAGGGTCAGGAACTCGCCCTTGCGGATGTCCAGGTTGAGGTCCTTGACGATCAGCGATTCGCCGTCGTAGCTCTTCTGCACACCTCGGAAGCTGACCAGCGTCTCGTTCGAATTCGCCTCGCTCATGCCCTGCACCTTCTTGTTGGAATGACTGCGTGGGCACAGCGTAGAAGAGGCGCAAGCGCCCGCAAATCGGGGGGGCTGAGAGATTGCCATCATCCGGATGGAGGACTTGCTGTAGGGATTGCCCTACAAGGATGGCGCTTTCAGGACAGACACATTCCGTTGTAGCAGCGGCCTTGTGTCGCGATAGGCTGCAGAGCAGCCCCGGCAATATGTGCATAAAAGCTGAAGCCCGGGGGCTGCTTCGCAGCCCTTTCCGACCGGTCCGACGCCTCGGAAAGGCCGCTCCTACAAAGAACCGTGTCAGCCGGGTGCATGTCGCAATCAGACCAGCTTGTGCTCCATCGCATACTTCACCAACTCCGCCAGCGAGTTGACCTTGAGCTTCTGCATCAAACGCGCCTTGTGGGTGCTGATGGTCTTGTTCGACAGCGCCAGCTGCTGGGCGATGTCGTTGACATTGGCGCCCTGGGCCAGGCGCTCGAACACCGAGAACTCGCGCTCGGACAGCAGCGTGTGCAACGGCCGGGTTTCGGTCAGCCCCACCTCGAAGACCATGCGGTCGGCCAGGCTCGGGTCGATATAGCGCCCGCCCCCGGCAACCCGGCGAATCGCGGTGAGCAGCAGCGCCGGGTCGCTGTCCTTGGTGGCGTAGCCCGCCGCCCCGGCCTTCAGCGCGCGCGCGGCCATCTGCGCCTCGTCGTGCATCGACAGCATCAGGATCGCCGGCGGGTTGTTCAATGCCAGGATCCGCGGGATGGCCTCCAGGCCGTTCACCCCTGGCATGGAGATATCCAGCAGCACCACTTCGCAAGGGGTATGGCGCAAAGTCTCCAGCAACTGCTCGCCATTGCCCGCCTCGCCGGCGACCTGCATGTCCTTGGCCAGGCCAATCAACTGCTTGATGCCCTCACGGACGATGGTGTGGTCTTCCGCCACCAGCACTCGAATCACGATCGTTCTCTCCTACGCCAAAGGAATCGCCACGCTCAGGCTGGTGCCTTCGCCGGGCTCGCTTTCCAGGGTCATGTCGCCGCCCAGCATCAGCACGCGCTCACGCACCCCCACCAGGCCGAACGAAGTCGGTCGGGCCGCATCGACGGCGAACCCCACACCATCGTCGATGACCGTCATGCGCAACTGCCCACCCTCCTCGACCAGGGCGATCTGCACGGTGTGCGCCCGGGCATGGCGCATGACGTTGGTCAGCGCTTCCTGGAGGATGCGGAACAGGCCGATGGCCTTGGCATCGCTCAAGGGCGGCAGTTGCTCCGGGACCTCGACCAGGCAGGGGATCTGCGTGCGGGCCTCGAAACGCCGTGCCTGCCACTCGATGGCCGAGGCGATTCCGGCATCGAGAATCGGCGGGCGCAACGCAGTGGCGACGTCACGCACCACCTGGAACAGTTGGGCGATCAGACGCTTCATGCTAGCCAGGCGCTCATGCAGCCCGGCATCCAGCTCGGCGTAGGCCAGCTCGCACATCGACACCTCGAGCTTGAGCACCGTGAGCATCTGCCCGAGTTCGTCATGCACCTCACGGGCGATGCGGGCCTTTTCCTCCTCGCGCACGCTTTCCAGGTGCGCCGACAACTCACGCAGTTGCTCCTGGGAGGCGGCCAGGGCCAGCTCGGCCTGCTTGCCTTGGGTGATGTCCCAGACCACACCATCCCACACCATGCGCCCATCGGCCAGGCGCCGCGTGGTCGCCTTGATGTCGGCCCAGCGCTGCTCACCCTGGCGAGTGAGGATACGGCCCTGCCACGACCAATCCCGGTCGCTGGCCAGGGCCAGGTCCTGGACCCGGTGATAGTCGGCGCGGTCCTCGGGATGGACCAGGTTGCGCAGCCCCATCTGCGGGTGCTGGATCGCCGCTGGGGTATAACCGACCAACGCCTCGCTGCCTTCGCTGATGTAGGGGAACTCCGGGTCGCCCTCGGCCGGGTCACGCTCCAGGCGGAACACCAGCCCCGGCACATTGCCGGCAATACCCTTGAGCCTTGCCTCGCTTTCGCGCAACGCGGCCAGGTCGCGCCGGCGCTCAGTGACATCGGCGAGGAACACCACCAGGTACTCCGCATCGCGAAAACGCAGGAACGACAGCGACAACTCGACCGGAAACAGACTGCCATCGGCGCGCCGGCACTGGCTTTCGAACTGCTGCTCACTGTCGCCCCCGGTGCGGGCGCGCTTCCACAGCTCCAGCCAGCGATCCATCTTCAGATTCGGCTCGATATCGACCAGCGGCCGCTCCAGCAACGCCCCCTCGGCGAAGCCCAGCATACGCTCGGCGGCATGGTTGGCGTAGCGCACATGGCTGTCCCAGTTGACCCAGAGGATGCCCACCGTGCTCTGGTCGATGGAGAACTGGCTCAGGCGCAAGGCCTCCTCGCGCACCTGACGCTCCACCAGACTCTCCCGGGCCGCCAGCAAGCCCCGCTCCAGGCCGCGCTGCTGGCGACGCTGCCAGAACAGGGTGGCCAGGGCACACAGCAGCAGCAGGCCGAACAGCAGGGCTAGGTTCTGCCAGAAGCCGGCCGATTCGGAAAAACGCGGGTACTTGGGCTGCAGCCAGCGCTGGTGCATTTGCTCCAAGGTCTTGGCCGGCAGCGCCTGCAAGGCGCGTTCGAGGATATCGGCGAGCACGGGCCAGTCGCGTCGCGAGCCGACCCGCAGCAACTGCGGCAAGCCGATATCGCCCACCACTGCCAGGTCTGCAAACTCGCCTTCGCGGGAAAGCCGGCTCAGCTGCGCTTCATCCAGCACGGCGAAGCTGGCCTGCCCGCCCAGCACCAGCTGCAGCGCCTCCCGCTCATTGGGTACGCCCTGCAGGTTGAGATTGCCGTAATTGCTCCGCAGGTAGTCCGCAAGGGCTCCTGGCATGCGCACAGCCACCCGCTCGTTGGCGGTCAGCTTCTCCAGATCCACGGCCACCGCGCCACTGCGCATCCCGACCACCAGTTGCGGCACACGCATATAAGGGTCACTGAACAGCCACAGCCGCAGGCTGGCGGGGGTCTGGGTCAGGCCCGGGGCGAAATCGATCTCGCCCGCCTGCAACGCGTGCTCCAGCGCGGCCTGGTCCGGGAAGCCGCGCCAGGTCAGATCCAGCCGTAATGCCTGGGACAGGGCACCGACCAGTTCGACGTTGGCCCCGTAGAATTGCTGCAGACGGCGGTCGAACTGGGCATAGGGGGCCTGCAGCACCAGGCCGACGCGCAGGCCGCGGTGCTCATCCAGCCACTGCTGCTGGGCCGGCTCCAGCACCACAGGTGGCGGCGCCTGCGGCTTTGCCAGGGCGATCAAGGGTAGACACAACCAGCCGATAACCCACAGGCAACACACTCGCTTCATCTCTACGCTCGTCTTGGCAATGACGGCCGCCTGGCGTGGCCGTCGCGGGCAAATACCATTAGGCTGCCGGTATGATTCTGGCCTTGGATTGATCGATGTTCACACTTTATCGCACGACGCTGGCAATGTTCTGCCTGGCTTCGCTCCTGCCGCTCGGCGCTCAGGCCGCCGACGCCGAAGCACCGCAGGCCGCCACAGAGGCGGCCACCCCTGCTCCCCGTCCACCGCTGCTCGAACGTAGCCAGGACGATGCCCTGGCCCTGGAGCGCCAGGTGCCCAAGGCCGAGCAACAGACCTTGCAGGCCAATGGCGAGAACTTCTTGGCG
Source organism: Pseudomonas sp. P110(2024) (assembly GCF_057480795.1). NCBI lineage: Bacteria > Pseudomonadati > Pseudomonadota > Gammaproteobacteria > Pseudomonadales > Pseudomonadaceae > Pseudomonas > Pseudomonas sp. P110(2024). Next base: position 299,476 of record NZ_JBLIYT010000008.1, on the reverse strand, counting down.
CTGTGGAAGCCGGCCAACGACAGCGATCCGCAAGGCGCGCTGATCATTGTGCCCGGTGCCGGCGAAAGCGCCGACTGGCCAACCACCGTCGGCCCGCTGCGCCGTGGCTTCCCCGATGTCGGATGGAGCACCCTGAGCGTGAGCCTGCCCGACCTGCTGGCAGAACGCCCGCAGGCCCGTGTCGAAGCCAAGCCGGTGATCGAACCGAAAAAGGAAGAAGGCGAGTCGGCCCCGGCCAAGGACACGCCAGCCGATGCCAACGCCAATGTCGCCCAGGCCACTGCGCCCGAGGCGGACGCGGCCGACAGCACCGACGCGGTCGAGGCCGACGAGCACACCAGCGAGGAGGATGCCCAACGCATCTTCGCACGCCTCGACGCCGCCGTGGCCTATGCCCAGCAGCAGAAAGCGCGCAGCATCGTGCTGCTGGGCAACGGCAGTGGCGCGTACTGGGCCGCACGCTACCTCAGCGAGAAACAGCCGCCCCAGGTACAGAAGCTGGTGATGGTCGCCGCACAGACGCCGGCAAGGGTGGAGCACGACCTGCTGAGCGTGACGCCAACTTTGAAGGTGCCGACGGCGGATCTGTACTACACAACCCGAACCCAGGATCGCCTGGCCGCCCAACAGCGCCTGCAAGCCAGCAAGCGCGAGAAAAACAGCCAGTACCGGCAGCTGTCGCTGATGGTCGTTCCGGGCAACAAGGCCGCCGAGCAGGAGCAATTGTTGCGCCGGGTGCGCGGCTGGCTGAAGCCCAAGGAAGAGTGAGGCGTATCGAGGGACAAGCCAACTCCAACAATCTGGGAGCGGGCCTGCCCCACGATGGCAAACCTAAAGCCCGCGCCGCTTGCGAATCATGGCATAGGCCTGATGCAACTCGCGGGTATGCTCGGTCGCCTCGCGCACCTTGGCCTCACTGGCACCGCTGCCCACCAACTTGTCCGGGTGATGCCGGCTGAGCAAACGTCGATAGGCCTGCTTGACCTTGTCCGCCTCGGTGTCCGGCTCCACCCCCAGCAGCCTCAATGCCGCCGCATAGGTCATGGCACCGCCTTCGATCGCCGATTTGCGCGGTTCATATTCCAGCGACATGGCCTGCACCTGGTTGCGACTGAGGCCCAACTGCTGCCCCCAGCCCAGCAACAGGTCACGCTCCTGGCGACCTGCCTTGCCATCGGCCCAGACCATCCGCCAGCAGGCACGCAAGGTACCCTCGGGGCCATGAGGCTGCAGCTTGATCCGGCGCAGGTAGTGCCCCAGCCGCCCCTTGCCCGACTTGCCGCGGTTGAACGCGGCAATCGCCCGCATCCGCGCAGGCTCCGCCAGGTCCAGACGCGACATTTCCTGACGCGCCTGCTGGATATGCCCCTCGACCACCCGGCCATCGCTCTTGGCCAGGCGCCCGAGCAGGACGAACAGCAGCTCCTCGTCACGCAGCGCCGGGCGACCGCCCAGACGCTCGCGCACATCCTCCCAGCCCTGCAGTCGCAGACGCCGATCCATGGCCTGTCCCAGCAACGCCCCCAGCAACGCACCCGGAATGCTGGCCACGGCGAAACCGGCACCGGCACCAATCACTGTGCTCGGCCACCACATGTCAGGCACGCTCGCCGATCAGGCGCTCGACATCGGCCAGGCGCTCGAGGGTGCCGACATCGATCCAGTGGCCACGGTAGTGCTCACCACTCACTCGACCGTCGGCCATGGCCTTGCGCAGCAACGGGGCCAGCTTGAACGCGCCGGACTGGCAGCCTTCGAACAGCACCGGGTCCAGCACCGAGATACCGCTGAAGGTCAGCGTTCCCGGGGCGTCGTCACCATCGCTCACCTGGCCATCCGCCAGGCGGAAGTCGCCACGTCCGTGATGACCGGGATTGTCCACCAGTACCAGGTGTGCCAGCCCTTGCAGGGGAGCATTCAGGCCAGTGAAGTCGTAGTCGGTCCAGACATCACCGTTGACCAACAGGAACGGCGCATCCCCCAGCAGGGGCAACGCCTTGAAGATCCCGCCACCGGTTTCCAGTGGCTCGCCCTCCGCCGAGTAGCGAATGCGCAGGCCGAAGCGGCTGCCATCGCCCAGATGGTCCTCGATCTGCTGGCCGAGCCAGGCATGGTTGATGACCACTTCACGAATACCGGCGCGGGCCAGCGCCTCGAGGTGATACTCGATCAGCGGCTTGCCGGCGGCGGGCACCAGCGGCTTGGGCGTATGCAGGGTCAGCGGGCGCATGCGCTCGCCCTTGCCTGCCGCCAGGATCATTGCCTTCATGAACGCGCCTCGCCCTTGAGCTCGGCAATCAGTTGCCCCAGCTCGGCCAGTTCGGGACGGCGAGCGATCACTTCATCTATGTAGGCGAAGAAGCGTGGCACGTCGGTGAGATAGCGCGGCTTGCCGTCACGGTGGCAGATACGGGCAAAGATACCGATGACCTTGAGGTGGCGCTGCACGCCCATCAGGTCGCTGGCGCGGTGGAATGCTTCAAACTCGGACTGCACCGGGATACCGGCGGCGCGGGCCTTTTCCCAATAGCCACGCAGCCAGCCCTCCACGCGCGGCTGCGGCCAGCTGAGGAAGGCATCCTTGAACAGGCAGGTGATGTCGTAGGTCACCGGGCCGTAGACGGCATCCTGGAAATCCAGCACGCCCGGGTTGGGGGCGCTGTGCATCAGGTTGCGCGGCATGTAGTCGCGGTGCACCAGCACCTTGGGCTGGGCCAGGGCGCTGTCGATCAGCACCTGGCTGACCCGTTGCCAGGTGGCCTGCTGCGCTTCGCTGAAGGTCAGGCCGAGCTCACGGCCCACGTACCACTCGGGGAACAGCTCCACCTCGCGGCGCAGCAGGGCATCATCGTAGCTGGGCAGTGGCGCGTCCATCGGCAGACGCTGGAACGCCAGCAGCGCATCGATGGCATCGGCGAACAGTGCGTCGGCGTTGTCCGAATCAATGATGTCCAGGTATGTCTGGCGGCCCAGATCGCCCAGCAGCAGGAAGCCACGTTCCAGGTCCTGGGCATGAATGACCGGCACGTTCACGCCCGCCGTGGCCAGCAGGTGGTCGATATCGACGAACGGGCGGCAATTTTCCTGCGGCGGCGGCGCATCCATGATCACGAAGCTGTGGCCGGCGCCCTCCCAGCGGAAGTAACGGCGGAAACTCGCATCGCTGCTGGCGGCGGTCAGGCTGCCGGTGGGCACTTCGCCCCAGGCGTTGCTACGGAACAGGCTCTCCAGTTGCCCGGTGAGCCAGGCGGTCAGTTGTTGCAGGCGTACATCGTGATCGGGCATTACGAGGGTTCTCCGACGGCCCTAGCCGTCAAGCGGGTCATGCTTTATTATCCAGCATCTTTTTCAGACCATCGAGAGGCGTGCGGCCCCCACACGCGGGCAGATGGCACGCAGGAAGCCCGGACTAATAAGATGGCATTGAAATCCCCCGCGTTTCGTAGGAAGTTTCCGTTGTTGGTGACTGGCGGTCTGCTGGCCCTGCAACCCCTGGCCACGTCGTACGTGGTGGCGGCCGAGCAGTTCGACTGCCAAGTGTCCGCCGCCGGTGGCTGGGACTGCAAGCCCAAGACCGCCGCCAACCTGCCTCCGCGCCCGGTTCATCCGGGCGCAGCCGCTGCCAGCTCGGGCGCCGAAGCGCCTGGCGAAGTCGCCGCGACCGAGGCCGAGAAGCCGATGCTGGTCACCGAGGCCAAGGGCCGCGGCCTGAAGTCGCGTAGCGAAGACTATAGCCACCTGGACTGGGTCCCGCGCGAGAAGCTCACCGCTGCGCAGCTGGCCGAGACCGGCCCGTACTGCGGCGGCGCCTACATCGAGCCGACCCGCCCGGGCATGAACGACTCCACGCCCAAGGACGAGTCGCCCACCTACATCAACGCCAAGGTCTCCAAGTACCAGCAGGAGCAGCAGATCGCCACCCTCGCCGGTGACGTGGTCATGCGCCAGGGCAGCATGCAGGCCGAGGCCGATGAGGCCAACCTGTATCAGGCCGAGAACCGGGGCGAGCTCAAGGGCAACGTCAAGATCCGCGACAACGGCTCGCTGGTGGTCGGTGACGAGGCGCAGATCCAGCTCGATACCGGCGAAGCCCGGGTCGACAACGCCGAATACGTGATGCACAAGTCGCACATCCGCGGCAACGCGCTGTACGCCAAGCGCGCCGAGAACGCCATCATCCGCCTCAAGGACGGTACCTATACCACCTGTGAGCCGGGCAGCAACGCGTGGCAGCTCAAGGGCAACAACATCACCCTGAACCCGGCCACCGGCTTCGGCACCGCGACCAACGTGACGCTGCGGGTCAAGGATTTCCCGGTGTTCTACACACCGTACATCTACTTCCCGATCGACGACCGTCGCCAGTCCGGCTTCCTGCCGCCATCGTTCAGCTCCAGCAGCGACACCGGCTTCATGCTGGTCACCCCGTACTACTTCAACTTGGCGCCTAACTACGACGCCACGTTGTACCCGCGCTACATGGCCAAGCGCGGCATGCTGATGGAAGGTGAGTTCCGCTACCTGACCAAGTCCAGCGAAGGCCAGTTCGGCGGTGGTTTCCTGAGCGATCAGGACGACGACCGCGAGAAGCAGACCGATTACAAGAAAGATCGCTGGATGGTCAACTGGCAGCACAAGGGCGGCCTGGACGAGCGCCTGATGACCGAGGTGGATTACACCGACATCAGCGATCCGTTCTACTTCCAGGACCTGGAAACCGACCAGATCGGCGTACAGAGCCGGGACATCCTGAACCAACGCGGCACACTGACCTACCGGGGCGACAGCTATACCGCAGGCCTGAATGTGCATGCCTACGAGATGGCGACCATCTCGCAGATCACCCCGTACGACAAGCTTCCGCAGGTCACCTTCAATGGCATGCTGCCGTTCCATCCGGGCGGCTTCGATCTGAGCTACGAGACCGAGGCCGTGCGCTTCGACCGTGACCTGAAGAACGATTTCGTAAGGGACAAGGACGGCAATCCGGACACTTCCGCAGGTGGTATTCCTGGCCGTCGCCTGGACGACAACGTTTCCGGTATCGCTCGCGCCAACGGCACCCGCCTCAACTTCGCCCCGGCGATCAGCCTGCCGATGCAAGCCAGCTATGGCTTCGTCACGCCGAAGTTGAAGTACGTCTACACCAACTACGACCTGGACCTGGATAGCCAAGGCAAGGCTCAGGCTATCGCGCAGTCAGCGAACCCCGCCTACGGCAGCTACAGCAGCTCGTTGAACCGCGACATTCCGATCTTCAGTGTCGACAGTGGCCTCTACTTCGACCGCAATACCCAGCTGTTCGGTACGAACTACCGCCAGACCCTCGAACCGCGGCTGTTCTACCTCTATGTTCCGTACAAGGACCAGAAAGACATTCCACTGTTCGACACGGGCGAGAACACGTTCAACTATTCCTCGCTGTTCCGCGACAACCGCTTCAGTGGCACCGACCGCATCGGCGACGAGAACAAGCTGTCGCTGGGCGTGACCAACCGCTGGATCGAGGACAATGGCTTCCAGCGCCAGCGTTTCAGCATCGGCCAGGCGTTCTACTTCAAGGATCGCAAGGTCCAACTTCCTGGCATCGACTATCGCACCCGCGCGGACAGCAAATCAGATGTCTCGCCGTACGCACTGGAATACGAGTACGCCTTCAACCGCGACTGGCGTTTCAACTCGGACTTCAACTGGGATCCGGACAGCCACAGCACCCGCTCGGGCAGCGCTATGTTCCACTACCAGCCTGAAGACAATCCGAACAAGGTCGTCAACCTTGGCTATCGCTATCGCAACGACCTGATCACCTACGATTCGGCGACTGGCCTCTGGAAAGTCGGCGGTGGTGACTATGGCACCCCTGGCGATCCGAACTACATCAAGGATTACTACAAGATCCAGCAGCACGATTTCTCGGTCATCTGGCCGATCGTGCCACAGTGGAGCGTGATCGGTCGCTGGCAGCATGACTACAACCGCAACCGCACCCTTGAAGCGATGGGTGGTTTCGAATATGACAACTGCTGCTGGAAACTGCGTCTGATCAACCGCTACTGGATCGACTACGACGACTTCAGCCAAGCCGTCCCGAACAACGAGAAGGGCGACCACGGCATCTTCCTGCAGATCGTGCTCAAAGGGCTCGGTGGTGTAGTCGGCAACAAGGTCGAATCGTTCCTGGACCAAGGCATTCAAGGTTACCGTACACGTGAAGAGCAAGCTTATTGATCGTCTGCGCCCGCTGATGCTGGGCGCCGCAATGCTGAGTGGCGCGGTGCATGCCGCGGTACAGCCCATCGACCGCATCGTGGCCACCGTCGACAACGACGTGGTCATGCAGAGCCAGCTGGACCAGCGCGTGCGCGAAGTGCAGCAGACCATCGCCAAGCGTGGCGGCGGTGTGCCACCTGCCGCCGCCCTGCAACAGCAGGTGCTGGAGCGCCTGATCGTCGAAAACCTGCAACTGCAGATCGGCGAGCGCTCGGGCATCCGCATCACCGACGAAGAGCTGAACCAGGCCGTCGCCACCATTGCCCAGCGCAATGGCATGTCGCTGGAGCAGTTCCGCGCCGCCCTGGCCCACGATGGCCTGTCGTACGACGATGCCCGCGAGCAGATCAAGCGCGAGATGGTCATCAGCCGCGTACGTCAACGTCGCGTGGCCGAGCGTATCCAGGTGTCCGAGCAGGAAGTGAAGAACTTCCTCAACTCGGACCTGGGCAAGATGCAGATGTCGGAAGAGTACCGCCTGGCCAACATCCTTATCCCGACCCCGGAAGGCGCCAACTCGGAAGCCATCCAGGCCGCCGCCCGCCAGGTCGGCGATGTCTACCAGCAACTCCGGCAGGGCAAGGACTTCGGTCAGATGGCCATTGAGCGCTCCGCCAGCGAGAACGCCCTGGAAGGCGGCGAGATGGGCTGGCGCAAGGCCGGCCAGCTGCCACCTGACTTTGCCAAGATGCTCAGCAGCATGGCCATTGGTGACATTACCCAGCCGATCCGCATCCCCAACGGCTTCATCATCCTCAAACTCGAGGAGAAGCGTGGCGGCAGCGAGAGCATCCTGCGCGACGAAGTGCATGTGCGCCACATCCTGATCAAGCCTAGCGAGATCCGCAGCGAAGCCGCCACCGAGCAATTGGCCGAGCGTCTGTACGACCGGATCCAAAACGGTGAAGACTTCGCCGAACTGGCGAAGAGCTTCTCGGAAGACCCGGGCTCCGCGCTCAACGGCGGCGACCTCAACTGGGTCGACCCGAACAGCCTGGTGCCGGAGTTCCGCGAGCAGATGGCCAACGCCCAGCAAGGCGTGGTGACCAAGCCGTTCAAGACCCAATACGGCTGGCATGTGCTGGAAGTGCTGGGCCGCCGCGCCACCGACAGCACCGAGCAGGCGCGCGAGCAGCAGGCCATGAACGTCCTGCGCAACCGCAAGTACGACGAAGAGCTGCAGAACTGGCTGCGCCAGATCCGCGACGAAGCCTACGTTGAAATCAAGCTGCCTGGCGCTGACCAGGCCGCCCAGTGAAGCCCCAGCGCTTCGCCGTCACGCCCGGCGAGCCGGCCGGCATAGGTCCCGACCTGTGCCTGCTGCTCGCCGCCGAGGCCCAGCCCCACCCCCTGATCGCCATCACCAGCCGTGACCTGCTCGCCGAGCGGGCCGCGCAGCTGGGGCTGGCCGTCAGCCTGCTACCCGTCACCCCCGACAGTTTCCCCAGCCTGCCAGCCCCCACCGGCAGCCTGTACGTCTGGGACACGCCACTGGCCAACCCGGTGCTGGCCGGGCAGCTGGACAAGGCCAACGCCGCTTTCGTCCTGGAGACACTGACCCGGGCCGGCCAGGGCTGCCTCGACGGGCAGTTCGCCGGGATGATCACCGCCCCCGTGCACAAGGGTGTGATCAACGAGAGCGGGATCGCCTTCTCCGGGCACACCGAATTCCTCGCCGACCTCACCCACACCGCGCAAGTGGTGATGATGCTGGCCACCCGAGGATTGCGCGTGGCCCTGGTGACCACCCACCTGCCCCTGCGCGATATCGCCGACGCCATCACTGGCGAACGCCTGGAGCGCGTCACCCGCATCCTGCATGCGGACATGCGCGACAAGTTCGGCATCGCCAACCCACGCATCCTGGTCTGCGGGCTCAATCCGCATGCCGGAGAAGGCGGCCACCTGGGCCGCGAAGAAATCGACATCATCGAGCCGGTGCTGCAGCGCCTGCGCGCCGAAGGCATGGACCTGCACGGTCCGCTGCCGGCCGATACCCTGTTTACCCCCAAATATCTGGAGCACTGCGACGCGGTGCTGGCGATGTACCACGACCAAGGCCTGCCCGTACTCAAGTACAAGGGCTTTGGCGCCGCGGTCAACGTGACGCTGGGCCTGCCGATCATCCGTACCTCGGTCGACCACGGCACCGCCCTGGACCTGGCCGGCACCGGCCGGATCGACACCGGCAGCCTGCGCGTCGCATTGGAAACCGCCTACCAGATGGCCGAGAACCGACCATGACCGAGCACTATCAACACCGGGCGCGCAAGCGCTTCGGCCAGAACTTCCTGCACGACGCCGGAATCATCGATCGCATCCTGCGGGCGATCAACGCCAAGGCCGGCGAACACCTGCTGGAGATCGGCCCCGGCCAGGGCGCCCTGACCGAGGGCCTGCTGGGTAGCGGCGCACAGCTGGACGTGGTGGAGCTGGACAAAGACCTGGTGCCGATCCTGCAACACAAGTTCGCCGGGCGCGACAACTTCCGCCTGCACCAGGGCGATGCCCTGAAGTTCGACTTCAACCAGCTGGGCGTGCCTGAGCGCAGCCTCAAGGTGGTCGGCAACCTGCCCTACAACATCTCCACCCCGCTGATCTTCCACCTGCTCAGCCATGCCGGGCTGATCCGCGACATGCACTTCATGCTGCAAAAGGAAGTGGTCGAGCGCATGGCTGCAGGCCCGGGTGGCGGTGACTGGGGCCGTTTGTCGATCATGGTGCAGTACCACTGCCGGGTCGAGCACCTGTTCAACGTTGGCCCTGGCGCCTTCAACCCGCCGCCGAAAGTGGACTCGGCCATCGTCCGCCTGGTGCCGCACGCAGTGCTGCCACACCCGGCCAAGGATGCACGGCTGCTGGAACAGGTAGTACGCGAGGCGTTCAACCAGCGCCGCAAGACCCTGCGCAACACCCTGAAAGGCCTGCTCGACAGCGCGGCCATCGAAGCCGCCGGCGTCGACGGCAGCCTGCGCCCCGAACAGCTGGACCTGGCCGCCTTCGTGCGTCTGGCCGACAAGCTGGCCGAACAGCAGGGCTGACCACGCGCCCGCTCTCTGCGTGGGAGCGGGCTTGCCCTGCGGTCAGTGATAACTGGCCTCCACCCCCGCCAATGGCCTAGACTGCGTTATTGCGTCAGTTCGCCCAAGGCCCTTGCATGTCCGACCCCCGCTATCAGATCGACGTCAGCGTCGTGACCCGCTACCTCAAAGAACAATCCGACCCCGAAAGCAGCCGTTTCGCCTTCGCCTACACCATCACCGTACAGAACAACGGCACGGTCACCGCCAAGCTGATGTCCCGCCACTGGCTGATCACCAACGGTGACGGCGAAGTCGAGGAAGTGCGTGGCGCCGGCGTGATTGGCCAGCAGCCGCTGATCGAGCCCGGCCAAAGCCACACCTACAGCAGCGGCGCGGTCATCAGCACCCGCGTCGGCACCATGCAGGGCAGCTACCAGATGTTCGCCGAAGACGGCAAGCGCTTCGACGCCACAATTGCCCCATTCCGCCTTGCCGTGCCTGGGGCCCTGCACTGATGGCCACCTATGCAGTCGGCGACCTGCAAGGCTGCCTACAACCGCTCAAGTGCCTGCTCGAACGCGTGCGCTTCAACCCGGCGGTCGACCGTCTTTGGCTGGTGGGCGACCTGGTCAACCGCGGCCCCGAGTCCCTCGAGACCCTGCGCTACCTCTATTCGATCCGCCAGGCGCTGGTCTGCGTGCTGGGCAATCACGACCTGCACCTGCTGGCGGCCGGGCACAACGTCGAGCGGCTGAAGAAAAGCGACACCCTGCGCGAGATCATCGAAGCCCCGGACGCCGACCAGCTCTTGGACTGGCTGCGCCAACAGAAGCTGCTGCACTACGACGAAGTCCGTGGCATCGCCATGGTCCATGCTGGCATCCCGCCGCAATGGACCCTGGGCAAAGCGCTGGAGCTGGCTGCCGAGGTCGAGGAAGTGCTGCGCGACGACAGCCGCCTGAAGCTGTACCTGGACGGCATGTACGGCAACGAGCCGAACAAGTGGAGCAAGGACCTGGCCGGCGTCGAACGCCTGCGGGTGATCACCAACTACTTCACCCGCATGCGCTTCTGCACCGCCGCCGGCAAGCTCGACCTCAAGACCAAGGAGGGCGCCGACAGCGCCCCCAAGGGCTACAAGCCGTGGTTTGCCCACCCGGACCGTCGCTCGCGCCATGTGAAGATCCTCTTCGGCCACTGGGCCGCCCTCGAAGGCCGTGTCGACGTGCCCGGCGTGATCGCCCTGGACACCGGCTGCGTCTGGGGCGGCGCGATGACCCTGTACAATGTCGACAGTGGTGAACTCCACCGCTGCGACTGCACCCGCGAGGGCACCCCACGCCCGCCGGCGCCACTCAATGAACATCCCTGAAGGAACCGCACCCATGAGCGAATTCAAGCGCATTACCCCCGAGCAAGCCCTCGAATTGCGTGCGCAAGGCGCGGTCGTGGTCGACATTCGCGACCCGCAGGCCTTTGCCGCCGGGCACATCGCCGGCGCCACTCATCTGGATAATCACTCGGTTGCCGATTTCATCCGCAACGCCGACCTGGACGCGCCTACACTGGTTGTCTGCTACCACGGCAATTCCAGCCAGAGCGCCGCCGCCTACCTGGTCGGCCAGGGCTTCTCCAACGTCTACAGCATCGATGGTGGCTTCGAGCTGTGGCGCAACACCTACCCGGCGGAAACCGCCCAGGGCAGCGCCGAATAATTTTTTCATTTTTCCTCCAGCCCGCGCTCGGCGCGGGCTTGCGCCCGACCTGACGAACGGTCGCAGGCGTCTTCTCGGCTCCCTGCCCTTGACCTTGCGTATAACCAACTATCCTTAAGCCCAGGCCATCCAAAAAAGGGGAGAGCCGGTACACCGGCGTGCGGGTCATCGGTAGCGTTCCAAGGTGTTCTGGGGGGTATACAGCAATCGGCGAGCCCGGTTGCATGCCAGCATCAGCTGACTGATCCGGCGTCGTCTCCACGTATCGAGCGAGGTGACGTCATGAGCATTTTTAGCCACTTCCAACAACGTTTCGAGTCCACCCGCCAGGAAGAACTTTCGCTGCAGGAGTACCTCGAGCTGTGCAAAGAGGATCGCAGTGCCTATGCCTCGGCGGCCGAGCGGCTGTTGCTGGCCATCGGCGAACCAGAGCTGATCGACACCTCAAGCAACTCCAGGCTGTCGCGGATCTTCTCCAACAAGGTGATCCGTCGTTATCCGGCCTTTGCCGACTTCCATGGCATGGAAGAGTGCATCGACCAGATCGTCTCCTACTTCCGCCACGCCGCCCAAGGCCTGGAAGAGAAGAAACAGATCCTCTACCTGCTGGGCCCGGTGGGCGGCGGTAAATCGTCGCTGGCCGAGAAACTCAAGCAGCTGATGGAGAAGGTGCCGTTCTACGCCATCAAGGGCTCGCCGGTGTTCGAATCGCCCCTGGGCCTGTTCAACGCCGCCGAGGACGGCCAGATCCTCGAAGAGGAATACGGCATCTCGCGCCGCTACCTCAACACCATCATGTCGCCCTGGGCCACCAAGCGCCTGCAGGAATTCGGCGGCGACATCAGCAAGTTCAGGGTGGTCAAGCTCTACCCGTCCATCCTCAACCAGATCGCCATCGCCAAGACCGAGCCGGGCGACGAGAACAACCAGGACATCTCGGCCCTGGTGGGCAAGGTGGATATCCGCAAGCTCGAGGAATTCCCGCAGAACGACGCCGACGCCTACAGCTATTCGGGCGCGCTGTGCCGGGCCAACCAGGGCCTGATGGAATTCGTCGAGATGTTCAAGGCGCCGATCAAGGTCCTGCACCCGTTGCTCACCGCGACCCAGGAAGGCAACTACAACAGCACCGAGGGGTTGGGCGCGATCCCCTACTCCGGGATCCTGCTGGCCCACTCCAACGAATCGGAGTGGCATACCTTCCGCAACAACAAGAACAACGAGGCCTTCATCGACCGGATCTACATCGTCAAGGTGCCGTACTGCCTGCGTGTCAGTGACGAGATCAAGATCTACGACAAGCTGCTGGTCAACAGCTCCCTGGCCAAGGCCCATTGCGCGCCTGACACTTTGAAGATGCTGGCCCAGTTCACCGTGCTCTCGCGCCTGAAAGAGCCCGAGAACTCCAACATCTACTCGAAGATGCGCGTGTACGACGGCGAGAACCTCAAGGACACCGACCCGAAAGCCAAGTCGATCCAGGAGTACCGCGACGCCGCGGGCGTCGACGAGGGCATGAACGGCCTGTCGACCCGCTTCGCCTTCAAGATCCTCTCCAAGGTGTTCAACTTCGACCCTCACGAGGTGGCGGCCAACCCGGTGCACCTGCTGTATGTGCTGGAGCAGCAGATCGAGCAGGAACAGTTCCCGGCCGAGGTGCGCGAGCGCTACCTGCGCTACCTGAAGGAATACCTGGCGCCGCGCTACATCGAGTTCATCGGCAAGGAGATCCAGACCGCCTACCTGGAGTCCTACAGCGAATACGGCCAGAACATCTTCGACCGCTATGTGCTGTACGCCGACTTCTGGATCCAGGACCAGGAATACCGCGACCCGGAAACCGGCGAGATCCTCAACCGCATCGCCCTCAACGAGGAGCTGGAGAAGATCGAGAAGCCAGCTGGCATCAGCAATCCGAAGGACTTCCGCAACGAGATCGTCAACTTCGTGCTGCGCGCCCGGGCCAACAACAACGGCAAGAACCCCAGCTGGCTCAGCTACGAGAAGCTGCGGGTGGTGATCGAGAAGAAGATGTTCTCCAACACAGAGGACCTGCTGCCGGTCATCAGTTTCAACGCCAAGGCCAGCAAGGAGGATCAACAGAAGCACAACGACTTCGTCACCCGGATGGTGGAGCGTGGCTACACCGACAAGCAGGTTCGACTGCTGTCGGAATGGTACCTGCGGGTCAGGAAATCGCAATAAAGCGACACGCTACACGCCGTGCGTCCGAGGCTGGCCTTGCCAGCCCGGGCGGCGGCGGCTGCTTTTACGTGCAGCTCGTAGCTTGAAGCGTGCAGCTGTTCCCAGCTACCGGAGGGACCATGAGCTACGTAATCGACCGACGCCTGAACGGCAAGAACAAGAGCACGGTCAACCGCCAGCGCTTCCTGCGGCGTTACCGTGAACACATCAAGAAGGCCGTCGAAGAGGCCGTGAGTCGCCGCTCCATCATGGACATGGAGCATGGCGAACAGATCAGCATCCCGGGTCGCGACATCGATGAACCCGTGCTGCACCACGGTCGCGGCGGCAAGCAGACCATCGTCCATCCCGGCAACAAGGAATTCACCGCCGGCGAACACATCGCCCGGCCACAAGGTGGTGGCGGTGGCGGTGGCCGCGGCAAGGCGGGCAACTCCGGCGAAGGCATGGACGACTTCGTGTTCCAGATCACCCAGGAAGAATTCCTCGAATTCATGTTCGAGGACCTGGAGCTGCCCAACCTGGTCAAGCGTCACCTGACCGGGGCCGACACCTTCAAGACCGTGCGCGCAGGCATTGCCAACGAGGGCAACCCGTCGCGCATCAACATCGTGCGCACCCTGCGCTCTGCCCACGCCCGGCGCATAGCCCTGACCGGCAGCAGCCGTGCCCTGTTGCGCGAGGCGCAAAAGGAACTGGAGCGGCTCAAGGTCGAGGAACCGGACAACTTCACCGACATCCAGGACACCGAGAGCGAGATCGAACGCCTAAAGGCGCGCATCAACCGCCTGCCGTTTCTCGACACCTTCGACCTGAAGTACAACCTGCTGGTCAAGCAGCCCAACCCCAGCTCCAAGGCGGTGATGTTCTGCCTGATGGACGTGTCCGGCTCCATGACCCAGGCCACCAAGGACATCGCCAAGCGCTTCTTCATCCTGCTGTACCTGTTCCTCAAGCGGAACTACGACCGCATCGAGGTCGTGTTCATCCGCCATCACACCAGCGCCCGCGAAGTGGACGAGGAAGAGTTCTTCTATTCCCGCGAGACCGGCGGCACCATCGTCTCCAGCGCGCTCAAGCTGATGCAGGAAATCATGGCCGAGCGTTACCCGGCCAGTGACTGGAATATCTACGCCGCCCAGGCCTCGGACGGCGACAACTGGAACGACGACTCGCCGATCTGCCGCGACATTCTCGCCAATCAGATCATGCAGCACGTGCAGTACTACACTTACGTCGAGATCACCCCACGCGAACACCAGGCGCTGTGGTACGAATACGAGCGCATCGGCGAGGCGTTCCCCGACACCTTCGCCCAGCAGCAGTTGGTATCGGCCGGCGACATCTACCCGGTCTTCCGTGAACTCTTCCAGCGCAGGTTAGCCACATGACCGCCAGAGAGCAGAGACGCCAGCCCATTTCCACCGGTTCCGAATGGACGTTCGAGCTGATCCAGACCTACGACCGCGAGATCAGTCGCCTGGCCGCCCGCTACGCCCTGGACACCTACCCCAACCAGATCGAAGTGATCACCGCCGAGCAGATGATGGACGCCTACGCCTCGGTGGGCATGCCGCTGGGCTATCACCACTGGTCCTACGGCAAGCAGTTCCTCAGTACCGAGAAGTCCTACAGCCGTGGCCAGATGGGCTTGGCCTACGAGATCGTGATCAACTCCGATCCGTGCATCGCCTACCTGATGGAAGAGAACACCATGTGCATGCAGGCACTGGTGATCGCCCACGCCTGCTACGGCCACAACAGCTTCTTCAAGGGCAACTACCTGTTCCGCACCTGGACCGACGCCAGCTCGATCATCGATTACCTGGTGTTCGCCAAGCAGTACATCGCCCAATGCGAGGAGCGCCACGGCATCGATGCCGTCGAGGACCTGATCGACTCCTGCCATGCCCTGATGAACTACGGCGTGGACCGCTACAAGCGCCCCTACCCCATTTCCGCCGAGGAAGAACGCCGCCGGCAGAAGGAGCGCGAAGAGCACCTGCAACGGCAGATCAACGACCTCTGGCGCACCATCCCCAAGGGCGCCGAAAAGGGCGGCGAGAAAGACGACGCGCGCTTCCCGGCAGAACCCCAGGAGAACATCCTCTACTTCATCGAGAAGCACGCCCCGCTGCTGGAGCCCTGGCAGCGCGAAGTGGTGCGCATCGTGCGCAAGATCGCCCAGTATTTCTACCCGCAGCGCCAAACCCAGGTGATGAACGAAGGCTGGGCGACCTTCTGGCACTACACCCTGATGAACGACCTCTACGACGAGGGGCTGATCACCGAAGGCTTCATGATGGAGTTTCTGCAGTCGCACACCAGCGTGGTGTTCCAGCCAGGCTTCGACAGCCCGTATTACAGCGGTATCAACCCCTATGCCCTGGGCTTTGCCATGTACACCGACATCCGCCGCATGTGCGAGCACCCTACCGAGGAGGATCGCCGCTGGTTCCCGGACATCGCCGGCAGCGACTGGCTGTCGACGATCAAGTTCGCCATGAGCAGCTTCAAGGATGAGAGCTTCATCCTGCAGTACCTGTCACCCAAGGTGATGCGTGACCTCAAGCTGTTCAGCATCCTCGACGACGACCAGCGCGACGACCTGCTGGTGCCGGCGATCCATGACGAGGACGGCTACCGCACCATCCGCGAGCAGCTGGCCGCGCAGTACAACCTGGGCAACCGCGAGCCCAACGTGCAGATCTGGAGCATCGACCGGCGTGGCGACCGCTCGCTGACCTTGCGCCACCAGCAGCACAACCGCAAACCCCTGGGCGACTCCACCGAGGAGGTGCTCAAGCACCTGCACCGCCTGTGGGGCTTCGACATTCACCTGGAGACCGTGCAGGGCGATCAGGTGATGAAGACCCACCACATGCCACCGCGCAGCGAGCACAGCGAGGCCGGCGACTACGGACGCATGGACCTGGCCGTGGTACACCACCTCTAGCCATCACACACCTCCATTTCTGCCGACAGGGTATCCTGTCGGCAGAAAAGGAGGTTTCACATGCAGATCTACAAGGTTGGCGGCGCTGTACGTGACCGCCTGCTCGGCCGTCCGGTCAGCGACGTCGACTGGCTGGTGGTTGGCGCCAGCGTCGAACAGATGCAGGCCCTGGGCTACCGCCCGGTGGGCGCGGATTTTCCGGTTTTTCTTCACCCCAGGTCCGGTGAGGAGTACGCCCTGGCCCGCACCGAGCGCAAGAGCGGGCGCGGTTATGGCGGTTTCACCTTCCACGCAAGCCCCGACGTCACCCTCGAAGAAGACCTGATTCGCCGCGACCTAACCATCAACGCCATGGCCGAGGACGAACACGGCCAGCTGTACGACCCCTACCACGGCAAGGCAGACCTGGATAACCGAATCCTTCGCCATGTTTCCCCGGCATTCGCAGAAGATCCACTGCGAGTGTTGCGTGTTGCGCGCTTTGCGGCGCGCTATGCACCTCTGGGTTTCGAGGTGGCCGACGAAACCCTTGCCCTCATGCGGCAGATCGCCGAGTCGGGCGAACTGCAGGCGCTTACTGCCGAACGCAGCTGGAAGGAGATCGAACGGGCATTGATGGAAAACGAGCCACAGGTGTTCGTCGAGGTGCTGCGCAGTTGCGGCGCACTGAAAGAGCTGATGCCAGAGCTGGAGCACGGCACCGATACACTGACTGCACTGCACCAGGCGGCTAGGCACCAGCAATCCCTGCCTGTGCGTTGGGCTTGCCTGCTGCGCGGATTGGAATCAACGGCGATCAAAGCACTCAACCAGCGCTTCAAGGTCCCACGCGAATGCCAGGAACTGGCGATACTGGTGGGGGAGTTCGCCGAACAGGCCGATCAAGCTCTGGCACTTGAGCCGACAAGCCTGCTGGAAATGCTGCAGAAGTTTGATGTGTATCGTCGGCCGCAGCGTTTCGACGACTTCATTGCCGCGTGTGAAATGGCGGCAGTGGACTCGAGTTATCCACAAGGCAGGTATCTGCGCGATGCAGCTGCGGCGGCTCGGGCCGTGGATGTGAAGCCGCTTGTGCAACAGGGGCTGACCGGCCAAGCCTTGGGGGAGGCGCTGAAGGCGCAAAGGCTTGAGGCGCTGAAGGCCTACACGCAGCAGTGAGCCCATCGCAGGGAGCAAGTCCGATTGGTGGAAGAGGGCTTGCTCCGCGATCGCAAGTGCGGCTCAGACCTGCGTGAGTTGCAGCCCACGCCACTCGAACGGCACCGGCGCCAGTACCTGATCGATGCTCGCCTCTTCCCACAACTGCGCCATGGGCTTGCCGACCCCAGGGTGCACCCGTTGGGGCGCCAGCAAAGACAAGGGCCACAGCACGAACGCGTTCTTCAGGATCTCCGCCCGCGGCAGCACCAAGCCGTTGAAGGTGCCATGCAGATCGTCGTACAGCAGCACGTCGATATCCAGCGGAAGGCCCTTGCGGTCGGGTGCGTAGCGGCCATTTTCCGCTTCGATGAACTTCAGCCGGCGGTCCAGCTCCAGCAGCGGCAGGTCGGTCTTGCCGGTCACCACGAAGTTGATGAATGGCCCGCTCTTGATACCCACTGCCTGGCTTTCGAACGCCGGCGAGCAACGCATGTCGATGAGTATCGCAGCCAGGGCATCGAGCCCGGCGCACAGGTGCCGCTCGCGGTCGATGTTGCTACCCAGCCCGAGATATACGGTACTCAGAGACATCCGCGCTCGATCTCCACGCCAACGCCGCCCCGGGCCGCAGGCACCGCACCCGGCTTGGTCAGTTTCAGCCGCACCCACGGGATCTTGAACTCTTCCATCAGTACGGCCACCAGACGCTCGGCAAAGGTCTCCACCAGTTCGAAGCGCGCCTGCTCGGCGAAGGCCTGGACGCGCGCCGAGACACTGGCGTAGTCCAGGGCCAGCGACAGGTCGTCACCGGCCGCCGCCGGGCGGTTGTCCCAGGCGAAACTCAGGTCAAGGCGCAGGCATTGGCGAATATCCCGCTCCCAGTCATAGGCACCGATGACGGTATCGACTTCCAGGCCTTCGATGAACACTCTGTCCAAGCACTTCTCTCCACAGCACGACAAGGGCGACGGGCGCCGTTAGAATCAGGGCGTCCTCGCCCGGAATAGTTAGCATGTTTTGGTCACTGGCGCTGCTTGCCTACCTGCTCGGCTCTCTGTCCTTCGCCATCGTCCTGAGCCGCCTCAGCGGCAGCCCCGACCCGCGCTCCAGCGGCTCGGGCAATGCCGGCGCGACCAACATGCTACGCCTGGCCGGCCGCAAACTGGCGATCCTGACGCTGCTCGGCGACCTGTGCAAGGGCATGTTGCCAGTACTGCTGGCCCGCCTGGCCGGGCTCGACCAGCAGGAGCAGGCCTGGGTCGGCATCTGCGCGGTGCTCGGCCACCTGTTCCCGGTGTACTTCCGTTTCCAGGGCGGCAAGGGCGTGGCCACTGCCGCCGGCATGCTCATGGCGTTGTACTTTCCCGCCGCGCTGCTGGCCATCGGCGCCTGGCTGCTGACCTTCTACCTCACCCGCACCAGCTCGCTGGCGGCGTTGATCGCCACGCCATTGACGCTGCCGCTGCTGGCCTGGCGCGAACCCGAAGCGCTGCTGCCGATGACGGTACTGACGATCCTGATCGTCTGGCGCCACCGCAGCAACCTGCGCGACCTGTTCGCCGGGCGCGAGCGCCATTTCTGAGACGCCCGCACAAGCCGGCACCTTTCACACCGCCGGCAACTGCTCCATCGGCCAGCGCGCCTGCACGCTGATGGCCAGGTCCTGCCGCTGCCCGGCCAACAGGCGCTGGCAACCGGCATAGGCGATCATCGCGCCGTTGTCGGTACAGAACCGTGGACGGGCGTAATAGACGTTGCCCTTGATGCTGGCCAGCATTTCTTCCAGCGAAACGCGCAAGGCCTTGTTGGCGCTCACGCCACCGGCGATGACCAGGCGTTTGAGGCCAGTCTGCTTGAGCGCACGCTTGCACTTGATGGTCAGAGTCTCCACCACCGCCTGCTGGAACGCCAGCGACACGTCGCAACGGGTTTGCTCGTTGTCGTCCCCGGCGTCGCGGCATTGCTGCCAGGTGTTCAGGGCGAAGGTCTTGAGGCCGCTGAAGCTGAACTGCAGGCCCGGCCGATCGCACATCGGCCGCGGGAACACGAAGCGCCCGGGCGTGCCTTGCTCGGCCAGGCGGGCGATCTCGGGGCCGCCCGGATAATTGAGGCCGATCAGCTTGGCGGTCTTGTCGAAGGCTTCGCCAGCGGCGTCGTCCAGGCTCTCGCCCAACAGCTCGTACTGGCCGATGCCATCGACGCGCACCAGCTGGGTGTGGCCACCGGACACCAACAAAGCGACGAACGGAAATTCCGGCGGCTGCTCCTCGAGCATCGGCGCCAGCAGGTGGCCTTCCATATGGTGCACACCGATCGCCGGAATATCCCAGGCAAAGGCCAGCGCCTGGGCGCAGGAGGCGCCCACCAGCAGCGCGCCGACCAGGCCGGGACCTGCGGTGTAGGCGATGGCGTCGATCTCGGTGGCGACGCAGTCGGCTTCCTGCAGCACCTGGCGAATCAGCGGCAGCATGCGCTTGACGTGGTCGCGCGAGGCGAGCTCGGGCACCACGCCGCCATAGACGCGGTGCAGGTCGATCTGGCTGAACAGCGCGTCGGCCAGCAGGCCGCGCTCGCTGTCGTATAATGCGACGCCAGTTTCGTCGCAGGATGTTTCCAATCCCAGTACTAGCATGGGTCCGTGCCTTGTTGAGGCTGAATTCGAAGGCGCGCATGATAGTCCCCGTGTCCGGTGCCGACCAGCGGTTTTCGATCAGAGGCTTTGCATTCCGGCCAGCTAAGGGTTAACATCCGCAACCCTTGAAAACCGACGTTCTCCAGCACACCTTATGTTTTGCCAGGAGCACGTCTACCCCGGTAATGAATTAAGGTAGCCCTGGATGCCAGCCGTCAAAGTTAAAGAGAACGAACCCTTCGACGTAGCTCTGCGTCGTTTCAAGCGCTCCTGCGAAAAAGCCGGTGTACTGGCTGAAGTTCGTAGCCGCGAGTTTTACGAGAAGCCGACCGCCGAGCGCAAGCGCAAAGCCGCTGCCGCTGTAAAGCGTCACGCCAAGAAGGTTCAGCGCGAACAGCGCCGCGCCGTTCGTCTGTACTAAGTACAGCCGTTCTACGCAAAGCTTCTGCCATGCCCGGCCTCGTGCCGGGCTGATGGCAGCGGTCGCTTCAAACCCTTGGCCATGCGCCTTGGGCGCCCCGGCAAAAGCCATGGGCAACCCGCATCAACGCGTCAGAACTGGTCCTCGACCAGGCGTGCACGTCCTTTCTGACGAGCCCTTCATGGGCTGGTGACGAGCACACTCCTCTTCCTGCGAGATACCCCACGCCAAACCCGCGCACAAGCGTTTAGACTTGCCAGTTGCCAGATGACGAGACTGCCATGGCCGGGCTGATTCCCCAGAGCTTCATCGATGACCTTCTCAACCGCACCGACATCGTCGATGTGGTGAGTTCGCGCGTCCAGCTGAAGAAGACCGGCAAGAACCTGTCCGCCTGCTGCCCGTTCCACAAGGAAAAGAGCCCCTCCTTCACCGTCAGCCCCGACAAGCAGTTCTACTACTGCTTCGGCTGCGGCGCCGGCGGCAACGCGCTGGGCTTCATCATGGACCACGACAACCTGGACTTTCCCCAGGCGGTCGAGGAGCTGGCCCGCGCGGCCGGCATGGAGGTACCCCGGGAAGAGGGCCGCCGCGGACAGAAGCCGCGCCAGCCAACCGATTCACCGCTGTACCCGCTGCTGGAAGCAGCCAGCGAGTTCTATCGCCAGGCCCTGCGCGGCCATGCCACTCGCAAGGCGGCAGTGGACTACCTCAAGGGCCGCGGCCTGTCCGGCGAGATCGCCCGCGACTTCGGCCTGGGCTTCGCCCCGCCGGGCTGGGACAACCTGCTCAAGCACCTGGGCGCCGACGCGTTGCAGCAAAAGGTGATGATCGACGCAGGCCTGTTGATCGAGAACGCCGAGAGCGGCAAGCGCTACGACCGTTTCCGTGATCGGGTGATGTTCCCGATCCGTGACAGCCGTGGCCGGGTCATCGCCTTCGGCGGCCGGGTACTGGGCGACGACAAGCCCAAGTACCTGAACTCCCCGGAAACCCCGGTATTCCACAAGGGCCAGGAGCTGTATGGCCTGTACGAGGCGCGCAAGCACAACCGCAACCTCGACGAGATCATCGTGGTCGAGGGCTACATGGACGTCATCGCCCTGGCCCAACAAGGCCTGCGCAACGCGGTGGCCACCCTCGGCACCTCCACCAGCGAGGAGCACCTCAAGCGCCTGTTCCGCGTGGTGCCCAGCGTGCTGTTCTGCTTCGACGGCGACCAGGCCGGCCGCAAGGCCGCCTGGCGCGCCCTGGAGGCGACCCTGTCGAGCCTGCAAGACGGCCGCCGCGCGCGCTTCCTGTTCCTGCCCGAGGGTGAAGATCCGGACAGCCTGGTGCGCGCCGAAGGCACCGACGCCTTCCAGGCCCGCATCAACCAGCACGCCCAGCCTTTGGCCGACTACTTCTTCGAGCAGTTGAGCAACGAAGCCGACCCGCGCTCGCTGGAAGGCAAGGCGCACATGGTCACACTGGCCGCGCCGCTGATCGAGAAAGTGCCGGGCGCCAACCTGCGCCAATTGATGCGCAACCGCCTGAAGGACATCACCGGGCTTGACCCGCAGCAGATGGAGCAGCTGGCGCAGAGCGCGCCAACGCCAAGCGTGCCGGACTACGACCCCGGCTACGATTACGACGCCATGGCCAGCTACACGCCTGACCATGGCGACATGCACTACCCGCCCGACTATACGCCGCAGCAGCAGGAGCAACGTCCCTGGACGCCAAACAAAGGCGGTAGCAAGAAACAGTGGGACGGCAAGCCATGGGACAAGAAAGGCGGCAAGCCCTGGCAGCGCGACGGCCAGCGCGGCGAAGCCCCGCCACGGGTGCCAGCGCCGGTCGAACCGCCGACACTCTCGGCCCTGCGCACCTTGCTGCACCACCCGCTGCTGGCCGGCAAGGTCGAGGACGCCAGCCACTTCGCCGACGAAGAGCAGATGTACAGCCAGCTGCTGGTGGCGCTGATCGAGGCCGCGCAGAAAAATCCTAAGCTAAGCTCAATGCAGCTGATCGCACGCTGGCACGGCACCGAGCAGGGCCGCCTGCTGCGCGCCCTGGCGGAAAAGGAATGGTTGATCGATGCCGACAACCTTGAACAACAGTTTTTCGACACTATAACTAGTTTGTCAGCTCGCCAGCGCGAGCGCATCTTGGAACATTTGATCAGAAAATCGCGTCAAATCGAGTTGGACGGGGAAGAAACCGCCAAGCTTCGCGAACTGCTCAGACGCAATGTTCCAGCACAAAACCCGACCTCATCTGGCGCGTGAGGTCCAGGTTCGGGTATAATCCTCGGCTTGTTTTTTGCCCGCCAAGACCTTCAGTGGATAGGGTGTTATGTCCGGAAAAGCGCAACAGCAATCTCGTATCAAAGAGTTGATCACCCGCGGTCGTGAGCAGGGCTACCTGACTTACGCGGAGGTCAACGACCACCTGCCTGAGGATATTTCAGATCCGGAACAGGTGGAAGACATCATCCGCATGATCAACGACATGGGGATCAACGTATTCGAGAGTGCTCCGGATGCGGATGCCCTGTTGTTGGCGGAAGCCGACACCGACGAAGCCGCAGCCGAAGAAGCCGCAGCCGCGTTGGCGGCAGTTGAGACCGATATCGGCCGCACGACCGACCCGGTGCGCATGTACATGCGCGAGATGGGTACCGTCGAACTGCTGACCCGCGAAGGCGAGATCGAAATCGCCAAGCGTATCGAGGAAGGCATCCGTGAAGTCATGGGCGCCATTGCTCACTTCCCGGGCACCGTCGACTACATCCTCGGCGAATATGATCGCGTCACCAGCGAAGGTGGCCGTCTGTCTGACGTTCTCAGCGGTTACATCGACCCTGATGACAACATCGCCGCGCCGACCGAAGAAGTGCCGATTCCAGGTGCCAAGGCCGCTGCCGCGAAGGAAGAGGAAGACGAAGAAGACGAAGAAAACGCCGACGGCGATGACGAGGAAGAGGCCGAAAGCGGTCCGGATCCGGTCGTTGCCGCGCAGCGTTTCGGTGCGGTCAAGGATCAGCTGATCGACACCCTCAAGGTGCTGAAAAAGCACGGTCGAAGCCACAAGGACAGCATCGGCGCCATGCAGGCCCTTGCCGACCTGTTCATGCCGATCAAGCTGGTGCCGAAGCAGTTCGACGCACTGGTCGAGCGTGTACGCAGCGCCCTGGACCGTCTGCGCCAGCAGGAACGCGCCATCATGCAGCTGTGCGTGCGTGATGCCCGCATGCCGCGCGCCGACTTCCTGCGCCTGTTCCCGAGCAACGAGACCGACCAGACCTGGTCCGGTGACCTGGCCAAGCGCAACACCAAGTGGGCCGCCGCCCTGGGTGAGAAAGACGCCGCCATCGTCGCCTGCCAGCAAAAGCTGATCGACCTCGAGACCGAGACCGGCCTGACCGTCGCCGAGATCAAGGACATCAACCGTCGCATGTCCATCGGCGAAGCCAAGGCCCGCCGCGCCAAGAAGGAAATGGTCGAGGCGAACCTGCGTCTGGTGATCTCGATCGCCAAGAAGTACACCAACCGCGGCCTGCAGTTCCTCGACCTGATCCAGGAAGGCAACATCGGCCTGATGAAGGCGGTGGACAAGTTCGAATACCGTCGCGGCTACAAGTTCTCGACCTACGCCACCTGGTGGATCCGCCAGGCGATCACCCGCTCGATCGCCGACCAGGCGCGCACCATCCGTATCCCGGTGCACATGATCGAGACGATCAACAAGCTCAACCGCATTTCCCGGCAAATGCTGCAGGAAATGGGTCGCGAACCGACCCCGGAAGAGCTGGGCGAACGCATGGAGATGCCTGAGGACAAGATCCGCAAGGTCCTGAAGATCGCCAAGGAGCCGATCTCCATGGAAACCCCGATCGGTGACGACGAAGATTCGCACCTGGGCGACTTCATCGAGGACTCGACCATGCAGTCCCCGATCGACGTGGCCACGGTCGAAAGCCTCAAGGAAGCGACCCGTGACGTACTCTCGGGCCTGACCGCACGTGAAGCCAAGGTGCTGCGCATGCGTTTCGGCATCGACATGAACACCGACCACACCCTCGAAGAGGTAGGCAAGCAGTTCGACGTGACACGCGAGCGGATCCGTCAGATCGAAGCCAAGGCGCTGCGCAAGCTGCGCCACCCGACGCGAAGCGAGCATCTGCGCTCCTTCCTCGACGAGTAAAGACGAACCCCGGCCCAGGCCGGGGTTTTTCTTATGTGACAGAAGGTCGTTGCCACTGTCTACCCAGCGGGTGGAATGCCCGTCTACACTCGAATCAGACCCCCTGATCGAGAGGCCGCTATGCCCATGATGCCGGCCTTCCTGTTGCTGCTCCTGCTCACCTGGAACACAACGGCCGGCGCCCTGACCCTGACCGACGAGGAACAAGCCTGGCTCAGCGCCCACCCCGAGCTGCGCCTGGGCGTCGATGCTTCATGGCCGCCGTTCGAATTCCGCGACCAGGAAGGTCGCTACCAGGGATTGGCCGCCGATTACATCGCCGTGATCCAGGAACGTCTGGGGGTCACCCTCAAGCCGATCGAGCCCAGCAGCTGGACAGAAGTGCTCGAACAGGCGCGCAGCAATCGCCTCGACCTGCTCCCCGGTATCATGTCCACTCCGGAGCGCCAGAACTACCTGGCCTTCACCCGCCCCTACCTGGACTTCCCGATCGTCATCCTCGCCCACTCCGGCGGCGCGCAACCACGCAACCTCAAGGACCTCTACGGCCTGAAGATCGCCGTGGTGGAAAACTACGCCCCCCACGAGCTGCTGCGCACCCACCACCCCGACCTCAACCTGGTGGCCATGCCCAATGTCAGTTCGACCCTGCAGGCCCTGGCCACCGACGAAGTGGACGCGGTGGTCGGCGACCTTGCCTCGAGCATCTGGAGCCTGCGCCAGCTCAAGCTG
The DNA here is from genome assembly GCF_057480795.1 of Pseudomonas sp. P110(2024). Classification (NCBI taxonomy): domain Bacteria; kingdom Pseudomonadati; phylum Pseudomonadota; class Gammaproteobacteria; order Pseudomonadales; family Pseudomonadaceae; genus Pseudomonas; species Pseudomonas sp. P110(2024). Next base: position 274,194 of record NZ_JBLIYT010000008.1, on the reverse strand, counting down.
GACGGCCTGTACGTCAGCGGCGAGACACCGTACCGCTACCAGCTGGCCATGGCCGTGCCCCGGCAGCAGAAGGTGCTGGTCGGCATCCTCGACAAGGTGATGGCCGACATGAGCAGCAGTGAAGTCAGCCGTATCCAGCAACGTTGGGTGGGCAACGTCGTCGATCAGCGGACCTTCTGGCACGATGTCCTGCTCTATGGCCTGCCGGCGGTGCTGGTGCTGATGGCCATACTGGCGGTGGTGATCCGCATCAACCGGCGCCTGAGCTCGGAGATTTCCCGGCGCATAGCCCTGGAGCAGGAACTACGCAGCAGCGAGTACCACTATCGCGGCCTGGTCGAGAGCCTGTCGGCGGTGGCCTGGGAAGCCGACGCCAACGACTTCAGCTACAGCTATGTCTCGCCCCATGCCGAAGACCTGCTCGGCTACCCCACGGCGCAATGGCTCAAGCCCGGCTTCTGGCGCAGCATCCTGCACCCGGAGGACGCCCTTTGGGCGCAGGCCTACTGCGACAGCGAAACGGCAGCCGGGCGCGACCACAGCCTCGACTACCGGGTGATCCGCGCCGACGGCCATACCCTGTGGGTACGCAATATCGTCAGCATGATCGAGCACGGCCACAAGCCGCTGATGCGCGGACTGATGATCGATATCAGCGAAACCAAGCACACCGAGGATGCCCTGCGCCTGTCAGAGCAGAAGTTCGCCTCGGTGTTCCAGCAGTGTCCGGACATCCTGGTCATAGCCCGGCACAGCGATGGCTGCCTGCTGGAGGTCAATGAAGCCTTCGAGGAGCTGATCGGTCTGAGCCCCACCCAGGTGATCGGTCGCACCGCCACCGAGCTCGGCCTGTGGGGCGTGGCCGGCACCGGCCCGGCGCTGCTCGAACGCCTGCACCGGGGCGGCATTCGCAACTTGGAAATGACATTCCGCCGCAGCAACGGCGAACTGTTCACCGGCCTGACCTCGGCCGAAACCTTCGAACTGGACAGTATGCCGGCACTGGTGGTAGCGATCCGCGACATCAGCCAGCTCAAGGAAACCCAGCAACAGTTGCAGACCTCCGAAGAGAAGTTCGCCAAGGCCTTCCACGCCTCCCCCGACGGCCTGCTGCTGTCGCGCCAGAGCGACGGCCTGCTGCTGGAGGTCAACGAAGGCTTCTGCCGCCTGACCGGCTACGACATCAGCACCACGGTCGAGCAGACCTCGCTGGACCTGGGCATCTGGGTCGACCTCAACGAGCGCCAGCGCCTGGTCGACCAACTGCAGCGCGACGGATTCGTGCGCGATTTCAGCTGCCATATCCGTCGCAGCGACGGGCAGATCCGTCTCTGCGAGCTGTCCGCCCGGCCACTGCCGATCGGCGGCGTCGACTGCATGCTGACCATCGCCCGCGACATCACCGAGCGCCACCTGATGCAGGAAAAGCTGCAACTGGCCGCCACGGTGTTCGAGAACACCGCCGAGGGGGTGCTGATCACCGACACCGACCAGCGTATCAGCGCGGTCAACCGCGCCTTCAGCGAGATCACCGGCTACAGCGAGATCGAAGCCCTCGGCCAGACCCCGCGCCTGCTCGCCTCCGGCCAGCACGACAGCGCCTTCTACGCCGCCATGTGGCACCAGCTGACCGCCGAGGGCCACTGGCAGGGCGAAATCTTCAACAAGCGCAAGAACGGCGAGCTGTACCCCGGCTGGCTGACCATCAGCGCCGTGCGTAACCACGAGCGCGAGATCACCCACTTCGTCGCCGTGTTCGCCGACATCTCAAGCCTCAAGCACGCCCAGGCCAAGCTCGACTACCAAGCCCACCACGACCCGCTCACCGGCCTGCCCAACCGCGCCCTGTTCGAAAGTCGCCTGCAGGGCGCGCTGACCTGCGCCCAGGTGTCCAACCGCCAGGGCGCGGTGCTGTTCCTCGACCTCGACCGCTTCAAGCACATCAACGACAGCCTCGGCCACCCGGTGGGCGACCTGCTGCTCAAGGGCATCGCCCAGCGCCTCAAGGAGCAGGTGCGCGACGTGGACACCGTGGCCCGCCTCGGCGGCGACGAGTTCATCATCCTCCTGCCCGGCCTGCACAAACCCAGCGATGCCAGCGCCATCGCCAACAAGCTGCTGGCCGGCTTCCATGCACCGTTCCAGGCCGGCGAGCACGAATTCTTCACCAGCGCCAGCATCGGCATAAGCCTGTACCCGCAGGACGGTACCGATGTCGCCAGTCTGATCCGCAACGCCGACGCCGCGATGTACCGTTCCAAGGCCAAGGGTCGCAACCGCGTCGAGGCCTACACCCGCGAGCTCACCACCCAGGCCAGCGAACGCATCGCCCTGGAGCACGAACTGCGCCGCGCCATCGAGCGCAACGAGCTGAGCCTGTGCTTCCAGCCCAAGTTCAGCCTCAAGACCCAGAGCCTGGTCGGCGCCGAGGCGCTGGTCCGCTGGACCCACCCCACATTCGGTGAGGTGCCGCCCGAGCAGTTCATCCACCTGGCCGAGGAGAACGGCACGATCCTGCAGCTCGGCGACTGGGTGCTGGAGCAGGCCTGCCGGCAGATGCACGCCTGGAAGAAGGCCTACCACGCCTTCGGCCCGCTCTCGATCAACCTGGCCGGCGCCCAGTTGCGCCAGCCCAACCTGGCCCGGCGCATCGAACAGCTGCTGCGCAGCTACCAGCTCAAGGCCGGCGACCTGCAGCTGGAGATCACCGAGAACTTCATCATGAGCCAGGCCGAGGAAGCGTTGAGCGTGCTGCACCAGCTCAAGCTGCTGGGCGTTCAGCTGGCCATCGACGACTTCGGCACCGGCTACTCGTCACTCAGCTACCTCAAGCGCCTGCCGCTGGACATCCTCAAGATCGACCAGTCGTTCATCCGCGGCCTGCCCGACGATCCCCACGACGCCGCCATCGCCCGCGCCATCATCGCCCTGGGCCGCAGCATGCAACTGACGATCATTGCCGAGGGCGTGGAAAACCAGGCGCAGCAGCGCTTCCTGGCCGCCGAAGGCTGCGAACAGATCCAGGGCTACATCGTCAGCCTGCCGCTGCCGCCGGACGAGTTCGCGGCGACCTTTCTTCGCATAGCACAAACGGATCTTTCGGATGGCACCCTATCGAAACCCTCGTTATAATCCAGCGCTCCTGCTGAGGGCCTATAGCTCAGTCGGTTAGAGCAGAGGACTCATAATCCTTTGGTCCACGGTTCGAGTCCGTGTGGGCCCACCAGAAATGAAAAAGCCGCGCAGTTGCGCGGTTTTTTTTGCATGACGTCCTGCAACTTGCCCGCTTGTGCAGGCGCAAATTTCGTACTTCTCCCATGGCAAGGCAGGCACCGGTGGCAGCGGCAAAATGCCTTTAGCACACCCGTTCTATTTCGCCGCCGATGCCACGTTTCTAGAATCCCTCCATCGCTTCGGCACCGAGTCGGAGCCCAGTGATCGAGGGAACGACACATGAATATCCAAGGAACGCTTGGAGCCCTGCTCATTGCACCCATGCTGGTAACACTTGCCGGTTGCGTGGCGCCGGGTTCCTACAACCAGGGCCAGCAGCCCAGCCAGATGGCCGGCGGCAATGCGCCCTGCACGCCCAGCGCTACCGACAACCTGATTTCCACCGGCCGCAGCCTGCTGAGCATCGCCAACTCGGTGCTGGAAACCAAGCACAGCATGAATGGCACCTCGGCCACCTATGACCAGCGCATGCAGTTGGCGGAGAACGCCCAGAAGGTCAACCAGGGCAACCAGATGCTCGACAACGTCGAGAGCATGACTGTCGGCCTGAAGTCGCCTTGTGCGACCACGGCGCAGACCAGCGCTGCGCGGTGACCATCGACGACCTTTACATTCTCGCAAACATGACAAAACCGCGCATTGGCGCGGCTTTGTCATGTTTGCGGGGATGACAAATGGACACAAGCACTACGCGATAGTCCTTGCTAGGATGACGCCGCCATCACGGCATCTCGCAATGAGGCCTGCCAACACATCGACCCAGACGAAGGAACCGTCATGCTCAACGCCGTACTAGCCGGCAAGAAACGGGGTACCGGCCTACTCGATCAGGCGCTTGCAATCGAACGTAGCGAAGGCGCCGAGGATGTGTTGACGTCCACGCTCTTCGAACGCTTGGCCTACCTGCCTGACGTACAGTTCTGCGCCATCTTCGAAGCGTTGCTTGGTGAGCCGTTCGGCCCACTGGAAAGCATTGCCTTCTGGCCCTCCTGGTACCTACCCGAGGCTAAACGCGTAGAGCCCGACGTGGTTATGAGCGACGGTAAGCGCACCCTTGTAATTGAGGCCAAGCGCTACGATCACTGCCGCCAGCAGGAGCCCGAGCAGTTGGCACGCGAGCTCAGAGCCGGCTGGCACGGCGGCCAGTTGGAAGCAGCCAGCATCCTGCTGACGCTGGGAGGGCTTGAGGATACGTCTACACAGACATGTCAGCTGTTGCTCGATGCACTGCACAATGAACTGAATGGCCAGCCCCAGAAAACATTCAATCTGGTTTGCCGCAGTTGGCAGCAGTTGTTCCAGGTGGTGGAAAACGAGCTGGCAGAAGGATCCACAGGCGGCCAGCGTTTGCTCGACGATCTTTCACGGTGCTATGCCTGGCACAACCTTAAAACCCATCCGGTGCAATGGCTCGACGCCTTGCGACCGGTTCACATTGAAACGCCACCTGGTGCTTTCGCGGCATGGAGCCTTGCATGACCGATCCTCTGAACAACGCACTGCTCGACGTGCGTCGCGCCTATAGATTGCTCGCCGATTATCAACAACGGATGTTCGAGTTGCTGGGCTATATCCGCGACCGTCTGGGCGCCAAGGACTATCACCAAGCGTACGTCCACTCGCTGCCACAAAGCGTGGCCGGCCTTGAAAATCGCACGGCCAGTGGCCTGCGTTACCTGCCGTTCTATGACCTTTCGGTGATCTGGTTACGCTGCCCGCAGAATCAGGCCGATAAACCACATACCCACCTCAAGGGTGACCTGATGTTCGGAGCGTGGGTGCGCAGCGATACGGGGTACAACAAATACACTGGCCAGTTCAGTGACACGCCGGTCGTCGCAACAGAGAGCGAGCTGCTGATTTCGGTAGTCATCTGTGATGTGCCAGCACCGGGCAACTGGTACTTGAACGTCTGGTCGGCTATCAGCTACCCAGCTGATGGAGAGGTCAACGACAAGGACAAGCCAGGCTATCGCTGCTTCGCCAAAGCAGTTCCCCTGGCGCAACTAGCGGACAAAGTAGCGATCGACTCAGCGCTGCACCGCTGGTGCCTGGAGGCCAGCCAGAAACTGGACGCAGAAATCACGCTCCACCCGGTACACTCTTGATCCGAGCAACGGGCCACCCTGTAGAAAGCGCGGCCAACTGGGCAATTCAAATCCGCACTGCCATCTAGTGTCTTGCCCTGCGCGGCCGGTGCTGGCTAGTCTAGCGGGCCCACTGCCGAGACTCGCCATGCCAGACGCCCGCGCCATCACCCTCGACGAAATCGACCGCCAGTTGATCGCCCTGTTGCAAATCAACGCCCGCGAAAGCGTCGCCACCCTCGCCCGCCAGCTGGGCATCGCCCGCACCACCGTGAATTCGCGCCTGGCGCGGCTGGAGAAGAGCAAGGTCATCACCGGCTATGGCGTGCGCCTGGGCCAGCGCCTACTGGGCGGCGGGCTGCAGGCTTACGTGGGGATCAAGGCGCAGCCGCGCTCGGGCAAGGACATCGTGCGTCGCCTGGGCGCCATGGGCCAGGTACAGCAACTGTGCGCGGTGAGTGGCGAGTTTGATTATGTGGCGTGGCTGAACAGTGATTCGCCAGAGCAACTGGACCAACTGCTCGACCAGATCGGCAGCCTGGATGGGGTGGAGAAGACCACCACGTCGATCATCCTCAGCAGCAAGGTAGACCGCGGCCAGCCGGGCTGACCACGGCCCCCGACCATCAAGCCTCCATCGCGTCGAGCAGCCCTTCCAGCAGCGCGCGTACCGTTTCCGCCGAATGCAGGATCGACCAGATCATCGCCCGCCCCGCCTCGGGGGCATGGTGCTGGGCGTAGTCGTCGGCGATTTCCTGGATGGCCCGGGCCAGCATGCTGGCGTGGACCAGGGCGTCGGCGGCATCGACGCCGGGGCGCACGGTGAAGATGGGGGGATGACTGGACTGGCAGGAGCAGAAGGACTGCTCGGTGGTCGGGTTCAGGGCGAGGGGTGGGTCGGGGACGATCTTCTTCATGGGTATTGCCTCCATTACCGGCTCAAGAAGGCCGCCACGCAACCTTCTCACGGGAATGGGTGGCAGCCATGCGCGGGGTGAGAACCGGCGAAGTTGGAGGCTACATTCCGGCCAGGCAGAACCTGCCCGCGCACAGCTGCCATGACAGCATGCCTCCAATTTGATCGCCGGGTTCTCACGCCCGATCACCGAATAGGCGGTGACCGGCCGAAGTTAACCGCGAAGGGTTCTCCCAAACTGCCAGACCGAGGCTACATGGCTCGTAGGATACTTCCTGTTATTACATGTCTCTGTAGGACCAAGCTGATTCTCTCCAGCGCGAAGCAGATTTTGTGGGAACGGGCTTGCCCCGCGATGCGGTGTATGGCACCGACTTCGCCGGTGATCGCGGGTCAAGCCCGCTCCCCCAAAGAGAGCAGCTGATACCGGGTCAAAATCGTCATTTTATGCAAAAAATAGAACACTATGACGAAACAAATCACATAACGACGCCAATCTGCACCTTAATAACGAACACCCCACTTCATAAAATGGCCACCAGGCATTCTCTATACTCAGGCTCCGCCCCCTGCGCAGCCCCTGGCAAGGTCATTACATGAACAAGAAAAACCGCCACCCCGCCGACGGCAAGAAACCCATCACCATCTTCGGCCCCGACTTCCCGTTCGCCTTCGACGACTGGCTGGAGCACCCGGCCGGCCTGGGCAGCATCCCCAAGGAGCGCCATGGCGAAGAGGTGGCGATCGTCGGTGGTGGCATCGCCGGGCTGGTGGCGGCCTACGAGCTGATGAAGCTGGGCCTCAAGCCCGTGGTGTACGAGGCCTCCAAGCTGGGTGGCCGGCTGCGCTCGCAGGCGTTCAACGGCACCGACGGCATCGTCGCCGAACTGGGCGGCATGCGCTTCCCGGTGTCGTCCACCGCGTTCTACCACTACGTCGACAAGCTTGGCCTTGAGACCAAGCCCTTCCCCAACCCGCTGACCCCGGCTTCGGGCAGCACGGTGATCGACCTGGAAGGCCAGACCTACTACGCCGAAAAATCCGCCGACCTGCCGCAGCTGTTCCACGAAGTGGCCGACGCCTGGGCCGACGCCCTGGAGAGCGGCGCGCAGTTCGGCGATATCCAGCAGGCCATCCGCGACCGCGACGTGCCGCGTCTCAAGGACCTGTGGAACAAGCTGGTGCCGCTGTGGGACGACCGCACCTTCTATGACTTCGTCGCCACCTCGCGCTCGTTCGCCAAACTGAGCTTCCAGCACCGCGAGGTGTTCGGCCAGGTCGGCTTCGGCACCGGCGGCTGGGACTCGGACTTCCCCAACTCGATGCTGGAAATCTTCCGCGTGGTGATGACCAACTGCGACGATCACCAGCACCTGGTGGTCGGCGGCGTCGAGCAGGTGCCGCAGGGCATCTGGCGCCATGTGCCGGAACGTTGCGCCCACTGGCCGGCCGGCACCAGCCTCAGCGGCCTGCACGGCGGCGCGCCACGCACCGGGGTCAAGCGCATCGCCCGGGCCAGCGACGGGCGCCTGGCGGTCACCGACAACTACGGCGACGTGCGCCACTACGCGGCGGTGCTCACCACCTGCCAGAGCTGGCTGCTGACCACCCAGATCGACTGCGAGGAGTCGCTGTTCTCGCAAAAGATGTGGATGGCCCTGGACCGCACCCGCTATATGCAGTCGTCGAAGACCTTCGTCATGGTCGACCGGCCGTTCTGGAAGGACAAGGACCCGGAAACTGGCCGCGACCTGATGAGCATGACCCTCACCGACCGCCTGACCCGTGGCACCTACCTGTTCGACAACGGCGACGACAAGCCTGGGGTGATCTGCCTGTCATACGCGTGGATGAGCGACGCCCTGAAGATGCTGCCGCACCCGACCGAAAAGCGCGTGCAGCTGGCCCTCGACGCGCTGAAGAAGATCTACCCCAAGACCGATATCGCCGGGCATATCATCGGCGACCCGATCACCATCTCGTGGGAGGCCGACCCGCACTTCCTCGGCGCCTTCAAGGGCGCGCTGCCGGGCCACTACCGCTACAACCAGCGCATGTACGCGCACTTCATGCAACAGGATATGCCCGCCGAACAGCGCGGCATCTTCATCGCCGGTGACGACGTGTCGTGGACCCCGGCCTGGGTGGAAGGCGCTGTGCAGACTTCGCTCAATGCCGTGTGGGGTATCATGAACCACTTCGGTGGCCAGACCCACCCGGACAACCCCGGCCCGGGCGATGTGTTCCACGAGATCGGCCCGATCGCCCTGGCCGACTGAGCGAAGGAGTAGCGCCATGCGCATCGCCCTGTTCCAGGGCACGCCCAAGCCGTTGGACGTGCCCGGCAATCTCGAGCGCCTGCAGCACCAGGCCCAGCAGGCTGCCGCCCAAGGTGCGCAGTTGCTGGTGTGCCCGGAAATGTTCCTCAGCGGCTACAACATCGGCCTGGACCAGGTGGAACGCCTGGCCGAGGCCGAGGACGGCCCCTCGGCCATGAGTGTCGTCGAGATCGCCCAGGCGCACCGGATCGCCATCGTCTACGGCTATCCGGAACGGGCCGAGGACGGGTCGATCCACAACAGTGTGCAACTGATCGACGCCCATGGCCGCAGCCTGTGCAACTACCGCAAGACCCACCTGTTCGGCGAGCTGGACCGCTCGATGTTCAGCCCGGGCGACGATCACTTTCCGGTGGTCGAGCTGGACGGCTGGAAGGTCGGGCTGCTGATCTGCTACGACATCGAATTCCCGGAGAACGCCCGACGCCTGGCGCTGAACGGCGCCGAGCTGATCCTGGTGCCGACGGCGAACATGGCGCCTTACGACTTCGTCTGCCAGGTGACCGTGCGCTCGCGGGCGCAGGAGAACCAGTGTTATCTGGTATACGCCAACTACTGCGGCAGCGAAGGCGAGATCCAATACTGCGGGCAGAGCAGCATCGTCGGGCCGGATGGTGATGTGCTGGCGATGGCCGGGGACGAAGAGGGGCTGTTGCTGGCGGATCTGCAACGCGAGCGGGTATTGAGAGGTCGGGAGGCGTTTCCCTACCTGGCGGACCTGCGTCGGGATCTGCATTAACAGCGACAGGGCCAGAACAGACAACCTCGGCATTGCACGCTAGCATGGCGTCATGTCCGACGCCATTCGCCACCTCACCCTCGCCAACGGCCTGCACCTGACCCTGCGCCACGCGCCACGCCTCAAGCGTGCGGCGACGGCGTTGCGGGTGCATGCCGGCAGCCATGACGCACCCGCGCGCTGGCCGGGCCTGGCGCACTTTCTCGAACACCTGTTATTCCTCGGCAACAGGCGTTTTCCGCTGGACGACGGCCTGATGCGCTACGTCCAGGGCCTGGGTGGCCAAGTCAACGCCAGTACCCGCGAACGCACCACCGACTTCTTCTTCGACGTGCCCCCCATAGCGTTGGCCGGTGGGCTGGAGCGTCTGTGCCAGATGCTCGCCGAGCCGGACTTCGCCATCGCGCGCCAGCGCCGCGAGCGCGAGGTGATCCATGCCGAGTTCATCGCCTGGTCGCGCAATCCCGACGCCCAGCGTCAGTTCGCCTTGTTGCAGTCGGTGTCGGCACGCCATCCGCTCACCGGCTTTCACGCCGGCAACCGGCACAGCCTGCCGCTGGAAAACGATGCCTTCCAGCAAGGGCTGAGGCAGTTCCACCACGACTTCTACCAAGGCGGGCAACTCACCCTGAGCCTGGCCGGCCCGCAGCCGCTGGATGAGCTGGCGCACCTGGGCAGGCAGTTCGGTGGTCTGTTCGCCAAGGGCGAAAGCGTCGCCCGGCAACGGCCACCCGCCTTGCTCGACACGCCGCTGCGCCAACCAGGCGGCTGGGGCAACCGCCACGACCTGCTGTTCGCCCATGATGGACTGCCGGATGGCGCAGAGCAGGCACTCGAGCTGTTGCTGGCCCAGCTCACCGACAGCCGACCCGGCGGTTGGCTGGATGCCTTGCGCCAGCGCGGCTGGCTGCAGGGCTGCAAGGCGCAACAACTTCACGCCCATGCCGGGCAGTTGCTCTGGCATGTCCAGTTGCAGCTGTCGGACCAGGCTTGTCTGGACAAGACCCGGGAGCTGCTGCACGGCTGGCTGGGTTTTCTGCGCCAACAGGACCACAAGCCGCTGAACGACCGCTTCGCCCGCCTGCAGCAACGCCACGAACAGGCCGCCAGCGCAATGGAACTGGCCCAGCGCGACAGTGCCGGCCGGCCTTTCGCAGGGCTGGGAACACAAGGCCTGGAAGCCTTCGCTGCACTGCTGTGGGACCTGCCTTCCGCGGATGCCGGAGACTGGCAATTGCCCCCCGATGAAGCGCTGCTGGCAACCGAACTTCCCATGATCGACACGCCGTTGCCAGCAGGACTTGGTCTCGGTGACTGCCTGCCGCCCTCTCGTCAGTTTGCGAGCCTCGACCTGCGTTGGCACATTCCTTCACCGCTGCGTCAGCGCATGCAGGTCGTTCTGCAACATAGTCTGCAACCCCTGCGCGAGCGTGCCGACCAGGCAGCGTTGCGACTGGGCTTCGAGGCCATTGGCGATTACTGGCAGTTGCGCCTCGCGGGGCACCCGCTGGCCGTGATCAATGCCACGCACGAGGCCCTGGCCTTGCTGCGCACGCCAGCCCAGGAGCATTGGTACTCGCCAGCGGCAGCCGCAGCGCCGCTGATACCGATCCGTGCGCTGCTGAAGGCACTGCCGGACGCTTTACTGATGGGTGAAGAGCAACCGCAGCCGGCCTGCACCCTGGACCAGCCGCGGCTCGACGCACTCTGGCAGCACGCCCGCTGGCAGGGTTTGGCGCAAGGGTTCGCCCCCGCCCAACAGGGCGCCTTGGGCACGGCACTGCAAGGCCTCATGGGACAACCGATCGCCCCCTCGCCAGCGCGCCCGATCCTCGGACGCCACTGGCGGCAGATACCGACTTCGGGCAGCGAGCCCGCGCTGTTGCTGTTCTGCCCGCTGCCGGCTGATCTGCAGGCCGCCGGCCGACTGCTCGCCCACGTGCTGCAAGGCCCGGTCTATCAGCGTCTGCGCGTCGAGCTGCAGCTGGGTTACGCCGTGTTCAGCGCCTTTCGTCAGTTCGAAGGCTACGGCGGACTGCTGTTCGGCGTGCAATCGCCGCACGCCAGCCACGCACAGATCCTGGGCCATCTGCTGGACCTGCTGCGCGAGGGCGTCGCGCTGGCCCCAGCGGCGCGAGCGCAGCTGGCCGATCAGTTCGACGAGACAGCGATGACCAACGCCGATGTCACGCAATGGGCCTGGCAGGCACATATCGCGACACACAATGCCGACCTGTCGCGCATGCGAAGGTCTATCCTCAATGTCGAACAAGGCCAGCTGGATGCGTTGCTCCAGCAGTTGCTCGATGCCAGGCACGGTTGGTTGTGCCTGGCCAATGCCAGTGCCCCGGACGCCAAATGGCTATGAAAAAACGGTGAGATTGTTACCGCAAATGCAATGGCGCTTTTCGAAGAATTAACCTTTCGGTACAAATTTTTCTTGTAAGATAGCGCAATCTCGGCCAATGGAACCTCTCTCTGCGGGGAGTACCCAATAATGAGCCGACCACCCCAAACCCCATCCGGAAGGAGCAAGCCCATGTGGACCAAACCTGCATACACTGACCTGCGTATCGGCTTCGAAGTGACCATGTACTTCGCCAACCGTTAAACGGCTGCGCAGTTAGACGCCCCGGCCCGCCGGGGCGTTTGTGTTTTTCCGATATGGCTTTCGGGCTAACCTTTCCGGCTAGAGAGTACCCATGTACATCCAGATCCTCGGTTCCGCCGCCGGTGGCGGGTTCCCCCAGTGGAACTGCAACTGCGTCAATTGCAAGGGCTACCGTGACGGTACCCTGCGCGCCACCGCGCGCACCCAGTCGTCCATCGCCCTGTCCGACGACGGCGAGCACTGGATCCTGTGCAATGCCTCGCCGGACATCCGCGCCCAGCTCCAGGCGTTCGCGCCGATGCAGCCGGCCCGCGCCCTGCGCGACACCGGTATCGACGCCATCGTCCTGCTCGACAGCCAGATCGACCACACCACCGGCCTGCTCAGCCTGCGCGAGGGCTGCCCGCACCAGGTGTGGTGCACCGACATGGTCCACCAGGACCTGACCACCGGTTTTCCGCTGTTCAACATGCTCAGCCACTGGAACGGCGGCCTGGTGTGGAACCGCATCGAGCTCGAAGGCAGCTTCGTCATCGACGCCTGCCCGAACCTGCGCTTCACCCCCTTCCCGCTGCGCAGCGCCGCGCCGCCTTATTCCCCGCACCGTTTCGATCCGCACCCGGGCGACAACCTCGGGCTGCTGGTGGAAGACACCCGCACCGGCGGCAAGCTGTTCTACGCACCGGGCCTGGGCCAGGTCGACGCCAAGTTGCTGGAGATGATGCACGGCGCCGACTGCCTGCTAGTCGACGGCACCCTGTGGGAGGATGATGAAATGCAGCGCCGCGGCGTCGGCACCCGCACCGGCCGCGAGATGGGCCACCTGGCGCAGAACGGCGCAGGCGGCATGCTTGAGGTGCTGGATGGCTTCCCGCGCCAGCGCAAGGTGCTTATCCACATCAACAACACCAACCCGATCCTCGACGAAGACTCGCCGGAACGCGCCGAAGTGCAGCGCCGGGGCGTGGAAGTCGCCTTCGATGGCATGAACATCGAGTTGTAAGGAGGCCCTGTGAGCGACGCAACGCCGATGTCCCCTGCCGAGTTCGAGCAGGCCCTGCGCGCCAAGGGCGCCTACTACCACATCCATCACCCCTACCATGTGGCGATGTATGAAGGCCGCGCCACCCGCGAGCAGATCCAGGGCTGGGTGGCCAACCGCTTCTACTACCAGGTCAACATCCCGATGAAGGATGCCGCGATCCTGGCCAACTGCCCGGACCGCGAAGTGCGCCGCGAGTGGATCCAGCGCCTGCTCGACCACGATGGCGCGCCCGGCGAGGACGGCGGCATCGAAGCCTGGCTGCGCCTCGGCCAGGCCGTGGGCCTGGATCCCGACCAACTGCGCAGCCAGGAGCTGGTGCTGCCCGGCGTGCGCTTCGCGGTCGACGCCTACGTCAACTTCGCCCGCCGCGCCAGCTGGCAGGAAGCCGCCAGCAGCTCGCTGACCGAACTGTTCGCCCCGCAGATCCACCAGTCGCGCCTGGACAGCTGGCCGCAGCACTATCCGTGGATCGACCCGACCGGCTACCAGTACTTCCGCACCCGCCTGGGCCAGGCCCGGCGCGATGTGGAGCACGGCCTGGCGATCACCCTGCAGCACTACACCACCCGCGAGGGGCAGGAACGCATGCTCGAGATCCTGCAGTTCAAGCTGGATATCCTGTGGAGCATGCTCGACGCCATGAGCATGGCCTATGAACTGAACCGCCCGCCGTATCACAGCGTCACAAGTGAGCGGGTCTGGCACAAGGGGATCGCCCTATGAGTTTCGACCGTCAACAGGTGCCCGCCTGGCGCCCCGGCTACCGTTTCCAGTACGAGCCGGCGCAGAAGGGCCATGTGCTGCTGTACCCCGAGGGGATGATCAAGCTCAACGACAGCGCCGGGCTGATCGGCGGGCTCATTGATGGCCAGCGCAGTGTCGCTTTGATCATCGCCGAACTCGAGCGGCAGTTCCCCGGTGTGCCCGAAGTCGCCGACGACATCGAGCAATTCATGGAGGTGGCCCGTGCCGAACACTGGATCACCCTCGCCTGAAGTACCGGTAGGACTGCCGCTGTGGCTGCTGGCCGAACTCACCTACCGCTGCCCGCTGCAGTGCCCGTACTGTTCCAACCCGCTGGACTTCGCCGAGCAGGGCAAGGAGCTGAGCACCGAGCAGTGGTTCAAGGTGATGGCCGAAGCCCGCGAGATGGGCGCCGCGCAAATCGGCTTCTCCGGTGGCGAGCCGCTGGTGCGCCAGGACCTCACCGAGCTGATCGGCGAAGCCCGTCGCCTGGGCTACTACACCAACCTGATCACCTCCGGCATCGGCCTGACCGAGCAGAAGATCGCCGCGTTCAAGCAGGCCGGGCTGGACCATATCCAGATCAGCTTCCAGGCCAGCGACGAGCAGGTGAACAACCTGCTGGCCGGCTCCAAGAAAGCCTTCGCGCAAAAGCTGGAGATGGCCCGGGCAGTGAAGGCCCATGGCTATCCGATGGTGCTCAACTTCGTCACCCACCGGCACAATATCGATAAGATCGACCGCATCATCGAGCTGTGCCTGGCCCTGGAGGCCGACTTCGTCGAACTGGCTACCTGCCAGTTCTACGGCTGGGCGCACCTCAACCGCCTGGGCCTGCTGCCGACCCGCGCCCAGCTGGAGCGGGCCGAGCGCATCACCAACGAGTACCGGGACAAGCTCAAGGCCGAAGGCAAGCCGTGCAAGCTGATCTTCGTCACCCCGGACTACTACGAAGAGCGCCCCAAGGCCTGCATGAACGGCTGGGGCAGCCTGTTCCTGACCATCACGCCGGATGGCACCGCGCTGCCGTGCCATGGCGCACGCCAGCTACCGGTGCAGTTCCCCAATGTGCGCGACCACGACCTGCGGCATATCTGGTACGACTCGTTCGGTTTCAACCGTTTCCGCGGCTATGACTGGATGCCCGAACCGTGCCGCTCGTGTGACGAGAAGGAGAAGGACTTCGGTGGCTGCCGTTGCCAGGCCTTCATGCTCACCGGCGATGCCAACAAGGCGGACCCGGTGTGCGGCAAGTCGCCGGACCATGGCATCATCCTCAAGGCCCGCGAGGAGGCCGAACACGCAACGCTGGAGATCGAACAGATGACCTTCCGCAACGAGCGCAATTCCCATGTCATCGCCCGTGGCTGAGTTCAGCGCCGCCCAGGCGGTGGCCGCTGGCACCGATTTCGCCGAGCTCAAGGTCGGCGCGCAAGGGGTGTTCTGGAACGAGTTCCGCCCCGCCGATGGCGCCTGCCGGGTCTGGCACTGGCGCGATCAGCAGGCCCGCTGCCTGACCCCGGACGGGTTCAGTGTGCGCAGCCGGGTCTATGAGTACGGTGGCGGCAGCTTCTGCCTGGGCGACGACGGGCTGGTGTTCGTCAACGAAAAGGACCAGCAGGTCTACCTGCAGGCCCTGGATGGCAGCCCACCGCGCCCGCTCACCCACGCCGACGACTGCCGCTATGGCGACGTGCAGTGGCAGGCCGGTCAGGTGCTGGCCGTCGAAGAGCAGCATGGCGAACAGGTTGTGCATCGCCTGGTGGGTCTCTCGACGCAGCATCGGCAAATCCTGGCCGAAGGGGCCGACTTCTACGCCTCACCCACGCTGAGCCCCGACGGCTGCCGACTGGCCTGGATCGAATGGAACCGACCTGCCCAACCTTGGACCGTCACCCGCCTGATGTGCCGGGAACGCGAACCCTCTGGCGCCTGGGGCCCGGCATGCTGCATCGCCGGGCAGGACGAATCGCTGCAACAGCCGCGCTTCGATGAGCAAGGCCGCTTGTACTGCCTGTCCGACCGCGACGGTTTCTGGCAGCCCTGGGGCGAACTCGACGGACACTGGCAACGCCTGCCCGCCGCGCCCGCCGATCATGCCGCCGCCCCCTGGCAACTGGGCGCCAGCACCTGGCTGGCCCTTGGCCCGTCCAACTACCTGGCCAGCTGGTTCGAGGACGGTTTCGGCCAACTGGGGCTGCGCCGCGCCGATGGCGAGGTGGAGCGTTATGCCAGTGCGTACACGCGTTTCCGTAGCCTGGCGCTGGATGACGGACAGCTCTATGCCGTAGCCGCTTCGCCGATCAGCCCACCGGCGGTGATCGCCATCGACCGGCGCAGCCATGAAGTCCAGGTGCTTGCGGGTGGCGCCGAGGTGCTGCCCGCCGAGGACATCAGTCTTCCACAACCGATTCGTTACGCCAGTGGCGAAGGCACCGCCCACGGATTCTTCTACCCCGCCATGCAAGGCACGGGCGCGCCATCGCCGCTGGTAGTGTTCATTCACGGCGGTCCGACTTCGGCCTGCTACCCGGTGCTCGACCCGCGCATCCAGTACTGGACCCAGCGCGGCTTTGCCGTCGCCGACCTCAACTACCGGGGCAGCAGCGGCTATGGTCGCGCCTACCGCCAGGCACTGCACCTGAACTGGGGAGCGAGTGATGTGGAAGATGCCTGCGCGGCTGTCGCCCACCTTGCCGGCCAGGGCCTGATCGACCCTGACCAAGCCTTCATTCGTGGCGGTAGCGCCGGCGGTTACACCACCCTGTGCGCCTTGGCCTTCCGGGACGTCTTCCGCGGCGGCGCCAGCCTGTACGGCGTCAGCGACCCCGAAGCGCTGGGGCGGGCCACCCACAAATTCGAAGGCGACTACCTGGACTGGCTGATCGGCGCCCCCCGGCGCGATGCCGAGCGTTATCGCCAGCGCACGCCGCTGCTGCACGCCGGGCGGATCAAGGTGCCGGTGATCTTCTTCCAGGGTGAGCTGGACGCGGTAGTGGTGCCGGAGCAGACCCGCAGCATGCTTGAGGCGCTCAAGGCCAATGGTATCGAGGCAGAGGGGCATTTTTACGCGGGCGAGCGGCATGGCTTGCGCCAGGCGGCGAACCTGACGCATGCGCTCGAGGAAGAGTGGAGGTTCTACTGCCGGTTGCTTGGCCGGTAGGGCAAACGTCGTTCCAGGCTTCAACCGGAACGGCGTGGGAGCGGGCTTGCAGAGCGGTCTTTGATCTCAGCGCTTGGCGATGATGTACACCGCATGCACGATCCCGGGGATATAGCCCAGCAAGGTCAGCAGGATATTCAGCCAGAACGCCCCGCCGAACCCCACCTGGAGGAACACGCCCAGCGGCGGCAGGATGATGGCGATGATGATGCGGATGAAGTCCATGTGCTGCGCTCCTTGAGGGTGTATCAACACAGACTAGCCGTGCCTCGCAGAGGTTCCACCAAGCAAAAAAAACGCCCCGGGCCATGTATTTCAGGCCAGGGGCGATGCGCAGGAACGCCAGACGGTTCGTTGAAATTCTGTATGCCGGAGCAATCGGTCAGGCCGGCACTTCGCGGCGGTTGTGCTGCTGGGCATGCAGGCGGGCGAACGCCCGGGCCAGGCGCAGGAGCATCTCGTCGATATTGCCCTTGCTCACGGTCAGCGCCGGCGAGAACCGCACCACGTCGGCCTGCGGCGCATTGAGCAGCAAGCCCTCCTGCAGCGCGGCCTCGACCAGCTGCGCCGCGCTGTCTTCACGCAGTTGCAGACCCCACATCAGCCCCTGGCCACGCACCTCGCCCTGGCCGTAGCGACCCGCCAGGCGGCTCAGGCCATCGCGCAGGTGCCGGCCACTGTCCAGCACCTGCTCGAAGAAGCCCGCCTCCAGCACGGTCTGCAACACGGCCAACCCGGCGGCGCTCATCAGCGCGTTGCCATGGTGGCTGCCCTCCAGCTCGCCCGGTTCGGCGCAGCAGGCACGGCCACGAGCCAGTAGCGCCGCCAGCGGCACGCCACCGCCCAGGCCCTTGCCGAGAGTGATGATGTCGGCACGCACTCCGTAGGATTCTTCTGCCAATAGGGTGCCGCAGCGTCCTACACCGGTCTGCACTTCATCGAGAATCAGCAGAATGCCCAGCTCACGGCATAGGCGCTCGACACCCTGGAGGTAATCACGGGTGGCCGGGATCACGCCGGCTTCGCCCTGGATCGGCTCGAGCATGATCGCCACGGTGCGCGAGTCGACCGCCGCGTGCAGCGCCGCCAAGTCGTTGAACGGCACCTTGCTGAAGCCCGGCAAGCCGGGCTCGCAGCGGTTGCACGGCAGCGGATCGGAAGCCGACAACGCCCCAAGGGTGCGCCCATGGCAACCCTGGCTGGCGGTGATGATGTGATAGGCGCCGTTGCGGTGTAGCTGGCCCCACTTGCGCGCCAGCTTGATCGCGCCCTCGCAGGCTTCGGCACCGCTGTTGAGCAGGTAGGCCTGGTCACTGCCAGTGCGCTGGCATAGTAGCTCGACCAGGCTCAGCAGACCGCGGCTGTGATAGCCCGTACCGGGGTTGATCAGCGCCTGGGCCTGGTTGCCCAGCGCCTTGACCAGCACGCTCGGGCTGTGCCCCAGGCTGTTGACCGCGCAACCCTGGGTGAAGTCCAGGTAGGCGTGCCCCTCGCTGTCCCACAACCAGGAACCCTGGCCACGCACGAACACCTGCGGCGCACGTTCGGTGCTGGGCATCAGCCGCTCGCGGGAGAGCTGCGCGCCGGCCGGCTCGATCACCGGAGCACGCTTGGGCTCGGCGACGGCGGGCGCCGAGCGGCGCAGGTTGAACAGGTTCATCGGGGCTCCGGCCAATCACGGGTGGGCGGTCAAGGTTCCGGTCTGGCGCCGGAATCGGATATTTTGCCTTGCCTATCAAAAGTGTTTTTCATTCGGGGTAACAATCGCCTTGAAGACCGCTGTAACCCGTTGGAATACGGCGATAGACTAGGCTTACGGCCAATTTGCGGCCATTTCGTTTTTCCAGCTTTTTCGATAAGTATCACTTATGGATTTCCGACAACTGCGTTACTTCGTCGCGGTCTACGAAGAGGGCCATGTGGGCCGCGCCGCCGAACGTCTGTCACTGTCGCAGCCGGCACTGTCGCAGCAGATCCGCCAGCTGGAACATAGCCTCGACCTGAGCCTGTTCGAACGCAGCAACAAGCGCCTGCTGCCCACGCTGGCCGCCCACACCCTGTACAACCACGCCGTGCCCCTGCTCGACGGTCTGCAACGGGCCCACGAAGCCATGGGCAACTTCAAGGGCCAGTCGCTGCGCACCCTGGCCATCGGCGTGCTGCAGACCGTGCGGCCAAGCCTGGTGCCACAGTTGCTGGAAAGGGTGCGCAAGGCCCAGCCGCATCTGGTGGTGCAGATCTATGAACTGTCAGGGTCGGAGATCGAGCGGCGCCTGCTCAATGGCAGCCTGGACATCGGCATCAGCTACCTGCCGCCACGCCAGCCGGGGCTGCATGGTTTACTGCTGTACGAGGATGAGCTGCAGCTGGTGATCCCCAGGACCCACCCGCTGAAAGACTTCAAGAAGGTCTCTATCCGCCAGGCGGCGGAGCTGCCGATGCTGATGCTCGGCGAGGAGTTCCAGATCCGCCAGATCTGGAAGGCGCAGCTGGCCAGTCAGGGTCGCAGGCCCCAGGTGCAGGCCGAGATGAACAACATGGCGGGGATCCTCGACAGCCTGGCGCACACGGCGCTGGCGACCATCCTGCCGGGCCGGGCCAAGGATGCCGCGCAGGACGATCAGGAACTGCTGTGGAAGCCCCTGAGCGAGCCGCGGGTGCCGCTCAAGGTCGGCCTGGTGTTCCGCGATGCCCAGCGCCAGCAGGCTTCGGTGGAGCTGCTGCGGACCTTGCTGGAAGAGGAAGCCGACCCACGTCAGCTGGGTGCCTCGCCATTGGATGTGCTCGGCTGAAAAATACGCGCACAAAGAAAACCCCGCCTAAGCGGGGTTTTCCAGACTGTTTCCCTTCGACATCCCTATCAACCCGCCGTCCTGGCAGGAAATCCTTCGTGTCCCTGTTCTATCTTTTCGCGCTTCCTGCGCTACTTCCGTGTAAGGCGTCCTGCTCTGTCCATTGCGCGTCCTGCGCTACGTCCATGTAAGAAAGAGTAACCGTGGATCCAATCTTAGGAAAGAGGCGAAACGTCACTACGTCGTGTAAGCCAAAGCTTACAAAAGCAGTCCTTGCACAAACACACCACCCTGACAATGCAAAAGGCCGCCCCTGCAGAAGGATTGCATCCCCCTGCAAGAGCGGCCTTGAGCCGCAACGGACTGCCATGCAGCCCAGCAATGGTTAGAACTGCGCGGCGTCCAGCAGATAGAGCGACTCGCTCCCCGCCTTCACCGATGCCACCAGCGAGTGAACCCGTGGCAGCAGGCGTGCGAAGTAGAACCGCGCCGTGCCCAACTTGGCACCGTAGAAGTCGGCATCCCCGTCACCGGCCTTGGCCGCCCGCGCCATCAATGCCCACATGTAGGCGTAGGCGACGTAGCCGAACGCGTGCAGGTACTCGACCGAGGCCGCGCCGATTTCGTTGGGGTTGCCCTTGGCCTGGTCCAGCACCCAGGCAGTCAGCTCATCGAGCTGATCAAGGGATGCCGCCAGCGGCTTGGTGAATTCACCCAGCTCGCCGCCGGCGGTGGCGATGAACTGGCGGATCTCGTCGGCGAACAGCGTGTAGTAGGCGCCGCCGCTGGCCACCACCTTGCGGCCGACCAGGTCCAGCGCCTGGATACCGTTGGTGCCTTCGTAGATCTGGGTGATGCGCACATCGCGCACCAGTTGCTCCTGGCCCCATTCGCGGATGTAGCCATGGCCGCCGAAGACCTGCTGGCCATGCACGGTGCACTCCAGGCCCAGGTCGGTGAGGAAGGCCTTGGCCACCGGGGTCAGCAGCGCCACCAGCTCCTCGCTGCGCTTGCGGACCGCGGCGTCTTCACTGTACTTGGCGCTGTCGAGCTGCATCGCCACATAGGTGGAGAACGCGCGACCGCCTTCGGTCAGCGCCTTCATGGTCAGCAGCATGCGGCGCACGTCCGGGTGGACGATGATCGGGTCGGCCACCTTGTCCTTGGCCTGTGGCCCGGTCGGAGCACGGCTCTGCAGACGGTCGCGGGCGTACTCCACGGCGTTCTGGTAGGAGCGCTCGGCCGAAGCCAGGCCCTGGATACCGACCCCCAGGCGCTCGTAATTCATCATGGTGAACATGGCCGCCAGGCCCTTGTTCGGCTCACCGACGATGTAGCCGACCGCCTCGTCGAAGTTCATCACGCAGGTGGCCGAGCCCTGGATGCCCATCTTGTGCTCGATCGAGCCGCAAGTGGCCGGGTTGCGCGCGCCGAGGCTGCCATCCTCATTGACCAGGAACTTGGGCACCAGGAACAGCGAGATGCCCTTCGGACCTGCCGGGGCGTCCGGCAGCTTGGCCAGCACCAGGTGGATGATGTTCTCGGTGAGGTCGTGCTCGCCGCCGGTGATGAAGATCTTCGTGCCGCTGATCTTGTAGCTGCCGTCGGCCTGAGGCTCGGCCTTGGTGCGGATGATGCCCAGGTCGGTACCGGCGTGGGGCTCGGTGAGGCACATGGAACCGGCCCAGACGCCGGCGTACATGTTCGGCAGGTACTTTTCCTTGAGCGCTTCACTGGCGTGGGCGTTGATCGACAGGCAGGCGCCGGCGGTCAGCATCGGGTACAGGCCGAAGGCCAGGCTCGAGGCGTTGACCATCTCCTCGACCTGCGCCGAGACGACCTTGGGCATGCCCATGCCACCGAAGAGCGGATCACCGCCAACGCCGACCCAACCCCCTTCGGCATAAGTCTGGTAGGCCTCGATGAAGCCCGCCGGGGTACGCACCGAACCGTTGTCCCAGTGGCAACCCTCTTCGTCGGCGGCGCGGCTCAGCGGCGCGATTGTCTTGCCGGTGACCTTGCCGGCCTCCTCCAGCACGGCCATGGCCGTGTCCGCATCGACCGCCTCGGCCAGGCCGGGCAGTTGCGACCAGAGCGTGGCCACGTCGAAGACTTCATTGAGGACGAAGCGCATATCGCGCAGGGGCGCTTTATATTCAGCCATGACAACCTCTCGCTATCGGAGTCGGGGCGGCCCGTCGGGGCCGCGGCACTGGGATGACCGCAGTGTAACCGAACAACTTTTACGAGACATAGGGTCATCATACGACCGAATAGTCTTACATAGTCACACAACAACTCACGCCATGCGCACGGCGCCGCGCCTCGATTGCTGGCCGAAGGTCATGACGCAGTTACGCCCCGCGCCCTTGGCGCTGTACAACGCCTGGTCGGCAGACTTGAGCACTTCGTCGGGATTGCGGTGCTCGACCTGGCGCTCGGCGACGCCGATGCTGATGGTCACCGACACCGTGGTGTTGGCCCCTGCGCCACGGCGCTGGCGCCCGGTGGAATCATCCTGCGGCCGGCTGTTCTGGTCGCGCAGCTGGATGGCGTAGTTGGCGATCATCTCGCGCACCGCCTCCAGGTGCGGCAGGCACTCTTCGGCGGTCTTGCCGGCGAACACCAGGGCGAACTCCTCGCCGCCGTAACGGTAGGCGCGCCCGCCGCCGGTCACCTTGGAAAGGCGGCTGGCGACCAGGCGCAATACCTGGTCACCGACGTCGTGGCCGTGGGTGTCGTTGAATTTCTTGAAGTGGTCGACGTCGGTCATGGCGATCACATAGTTGCGCCCCAGGCGCTGCATGCGCTCGTTGAGGGCCCGCCGCCCGGGCAGGCCGGTCAGCTCGTCGCGGAAGGCCATCTGGTAGGCCTCGTGGGACACCGCAGCGGCGATCATCAGCATCACCTGGCTGCACATGATGTTCAGGGTGAACGGCAGGATGAAGGTCTTGGGCAGCATCCAGAAGATGCCGATCAGGCCGATGATCTGCGCGGCATGCAACGGCCTTGGCTCGCGCAGGTACTGCACCACCAGCAGGATGAACACCGCCAGGAACAAGGGGTAGGCCAGCTGGATCAGGCTCATCCACTGGCCATGCAGCGCGGGCCAGCGGATCTCGGCCAGCCAGCCCAGCAGCGCCTCGGGAAAACTCTGCTCCAGCGCCACCGCCACGCTGCTCACGGCGAACAGCACGGCGAAGCGCGCCAGCAGGTCCTGGGCCAGGTGGGTACGCTCCTGCCACGCCCCGTACAGGCCGAACAGCGCCGGCAGCAGCAGGCACACCAGGTGGAAGATCACCGCCGCATCTTCGCGGACCCGGCCGTTGTCGCGGTAGAAATCGGTCTGGGTATCGAGCAGGAAATAGGCGATATACACCGTGACCATCAGGAACAGCTCACGCTGGCGGCGGTACACGGCGCAGTAGGCGCCACCCAGCAACAGCACCAAGGTGGGTAGAACGTTGAACAGCGATGTGAAGAAGACGCTGAGGTCCCTCACATAGGCTGCCGCAAGCCCTGCCAGCAACAGAATCAGCGAAGGCAGGAAGTGGCTCGCGCGTACAGCGGATAGACGAAACAAGGGTAATCTCCGACCCGGCAGATCAATAATGGCATTGTGCCCCTACTTCATCGGCAGTGCACATGAATAGATGAATACAGATGCCCGCTTTAACGGCAGATCAGGGGCCAAGCTTGAGACTTTCTCGTTACGGGATGCGACACCCGGTAGGATTTTTCCTGTTTACGCGTTCCCTGTGGGAGCGGCCTTGCGTCGCGAAAGGGCTGCAAAGCAGCCCCGGCGATCTTTGCATCAACGCTGGAATCCTGGGGCTGCTCTGCAGCCCTTTCGCGACGCAAGGCCGCTCCCACAGACGACCGCGTAAGTCGCAGCTGAAATCCAGGCGAAAAAAAACCGCCTGCCGGTAAGGGCAGGCGGTTTTTCGTACAACCAACTGGCTTAGATGGACAGACCGAAGTCTTCTTCCTTCATCGCCATCAGGTTGTCGGCGCCGGAGAGAATCGCCGCGACGTGGCTGCGGGTACGCGGCAGGATGCGCTGGAAGTAGAAGCGCGCAGTCTGCAGCTTGGCGGTGTAGAACGCCTCTTCGCTGGTGCCGGCCGCCAGTTTCTCGGCAGCCAGGCGGGCGATGTCGGCCCAGAAGTAGGCCAGGCACGCGTAGCCGGAATACATCAGGTAGTCCACCGAAGCGGCACCCACTTCCTCGCGGTCCTTCATCGCGGCCATGCCGATCTTCATGGTCAGCTCGCCCCACTCCTTGTTGATCGCAGCCAGCGGCTCGACGAACTCCTTGGTGGCTGCATTGCCTTCCTGACCCTGGCAGAACTTGTGGACGATCTTGGTGAAGCCCTTGAGTGCCTCGCCCTGGGTCATCAGCACTTTACGGCCGAGCAGGTCGAGGGCCTGGATGCCGGTGGTGCCTTCGTACAGCATGGAGATACGGCTATCGCGCACGTTCTGCTCCATGCCCCACTCGGCGATGAAGCCGTGGCCGCCGTAGATCTGTACGCCGTGGTTGGCGGCCTCGAAGCCGACTTCGGTCATGAATGCCTTGGCAATCGGGGTCAGGAAGGCCAGCAGGGCGTCGGCCTTCTTGCGCTCTTCCTCGTCCTGGCTGTACTTGACGATGTCCACCTGCTTGGCGGTGAAGTACACCATCGCGCGGTTGCCTTCGGCAAAGGCCTTCATGGTCAGCAGCATGCGACGCACGTCCGGGTGGACGATGATCGGGTCAGCGGCCTTGTCCGGCGCTTTCGGGCCGGTCAGCGAGCGCATCTGCAGGCGGTCACGGGCGTACTTCAGGCCACCCTGGAACGCCACCTCGGCGTGGGCCAGGCCTTGCAGCGCGGTACCCAGGCGAGCGGTGTTCATGAAGGTGAACATGCAGTTCAGGCCTTTGTTGGCCGGGCCGATCAGGTAGCCGGTAGCGCCGTCGAAGTTCATCACGCAGGTGGCGTTGCCGTGGATGCCCATCTTGTGCTCGAGGGAGCCGCAGCTCACGCCGTTGCGCTCGCCCGCACCGCCTTCGGCGTTGGGCAGGAACTTCGGCACGATGAACAGCGAGATGCCCTTGGTGCCAGCCGGGGCGTCGGGCAGGCGGGCCAGGACGATGTGGACGATGTTGTCGGCCATGTCGTGCTCACCGGCCGAGATGAAGATCTTGGTGCCGGAAACCTTGTAACTGCCGTCGGCCTGAGGTTCGGCCTTGGTGCGCAGCATCCCCAGGTCGGTGCCGCAGTGCGGCTCGGTCAGGCACATGGTGCCGGTCCACTCGCCGGACACCAGCTTGGTCAGGTAGGTGTGCTGCTGCTCGGGGGTGCCGTGGGCGG
This sequence comes from Pseudomonas sp. P110(2024), assembly GCF_057480795.1. Classification (NCBI taxonomy): domain Bacteria; kingdom Pseudomonadati; phylum Pseudomonadota; class Gammaproteobacteria; order Pseudomonadales; family Pseudomonadaceae; genus Pseudomonas; species Pseudomonas sp. P110(2024). The sequence goes on along the minus strand of NZ_JBLIYT010000008.1, from coordinate 249,172 downwards.
AGATGGTGTTCATCGCGCCATGGGACAGGCCCGGGTACATGCCCCACGACCAGTTCGACTCACCGACCATTTCGCTCAGGGCCAAGCCCAGCGACTCGGGCAGGCCCTGGCCGCCGTGCTCGACATCGTGGGCCAGGCTCGGCCAGCCGCCCTCGACGAACTGCTGGTAGGCTTCCTTGAAGCCGGTCGGGGTCTTCACGCCCGACTCGCTCCAGGTGCAGCCCTCGAGGTCGCCGACGCGGTTCAGCGGGGCCAGCACCTCTTCACAGAACTTCGCGCCTTCCTCCAGGATCGCGTCGACCATGTCAGGCGTGGCGTCCTGGCAGCCCGGCAGGCTCTGATAGTGCGCCTCATAGCCGAGCAGCTCGTCGCGGACGAAGCGGATATCACGCAAGGGGGCTTTGTAATCAGGCATTGCGATGAACCTCTGTGATGAGTTCGGTGGGGAGACCGCGGATACCGACCAGCTCTTGGCGGCTTTCGGTCAAACAGTTGTTTGAAACTTACGTTTAGGTGGCCTCGCTGTCAAGGTGGGCTAGCGACGGCATTTGTGCCGCCGAATATGCCATTTACGCCAACCGCCCTCAAACGCATCGCGGGGCAAGCCCGCTCCCACGGATGGAAGCGGGCTTGCCCCGCGATGTAAGCAAAAGTAATTCAGCGGGTCAGACGTAGGTGTCGATGAACCGACCGAGCATTTCATCGGAAGCCTTGGCGACTTTGGCACCGAGTTCGACTTCGTGCTTGCCCAAGGCCAGTTGCACGGTGCTGGTGGCCAGATCCAGCTGCTGGCTGCGGTCGACACCGCGCAGGCGCTCGGCCTGGTATTCGGTGGACTGCCCGCTGGCGCCACGCTCGACAGCGCCGCTGGCGATCTGCTGGGCAGCCTGGTCGACACGGTTCTGGCCGTTCTGGATGGCACCCAGGCCCGCGTAGAAGGCGGAGCTCGCATTGATTTCCATGTCAGGACTCCATGACGCTGGATGAGGAACAGGCCTTATTAAAGCAGCACAGCGGGAAAAAGGCCCGTTTAAATCCCTAATAGCCTAGTGCCAGCTAATAGGCAAAGGCCTAATCCAGCAGGTCCAGCTGCAAATGCGCAGCCACCGCGTCCGCACCAGCCTGCTTCAACCAGGGCACCCGCCCCAGGCAGGGCGCGGGCAGGCGCTCGGCCAGGCTGGATAGGTTTTCTTCCAGGCGCGATGTTCGCGGATCGACGATGTTCGCCACCCATCCCGCCAGTTGCAGGCCGTCCCGGGCAATGGCCTCGGCACTGAGCAAGGCGTGATTGATGCACCCAAGTCGTACCCCCACCACCAGGATCACCGGCAGCTTCAGGGCGATGGCCAGGTCCGACAGGTTGGCATGGTCGGACAGCGGCACGCGCCAGCCACCGGCGCCTTCGATCAAGGTGAAATCGGCGTGCTGCGCCAGTACCTGCTGCATGGCATCGCGCAACGCCGGCACGCTCAGCGCCACTCCGGCCTCGCGGGCTGCCACATGCGGAGCGATGGCCGGTTCGAAGGCGAAGGGATTGACCGCTTCATAGGGCAGTTTGACCGAACTTTCGTCGATCAGCGCCAGGGCGTCGCTGTTACGCAGCCCCTTGGCCGTCACCACGCACCCGGACGCCACCGGCTTGGCCGCCAGGGTGCTCAATCCCAGTTGCCGCGCCGCATGCAGCAAACCTGCGGCGATGGTGGTCTTGCCGACATCGGTGTCGGTGCCGGCAATGAAATAGGCCTGGCTCATGTCACAGCTCTCCGTCCGACGGCTTGCGCAAGACGCCGTAGACCACTTGGTAGGTGGCCGGCAGGCCTTGCACCTGGCGGTACTGTTCGTAGGCCTGCAACAGGCCCTGCATCCGCGCCCGACCGGTGAGCCCCGACGGACGCCCTGGGTTGAGGTTGTGCGCACCCAGCGCCTTGAGCTCATGGGTCAGGCTGCGCACATCGGGATAATGCAGCACGTGGGGACGCCGCTCCAGGTCGATCAGCTCCAGTCCGCTGTCACCGCACAGACGCTGGTAATCCTCGAAACGCCGGAAGCGATTGACGTGCACCATGCCATCCACGGCCTGCCAGCTGGCGCGCAATTCATCCAGCGTGCCCACGCACAGGCTGCTGAAGGCCAGCACGCCGCCGGGGCGCAGCACCCGCCTCGCCTCGCCCAGCACGCTGGCGAACTGACCGCACCACTGCACCGCCAGGCTGCTGAACAAAAGGTCAACGCAACCATCGCGCAACGGCAGGTGCTCGGCGTCCCCCGCCACATGATGCCGGGCGCCGCCCTGCTCGCGGGCATGGCGCAGCATGCCTTCGGCGATATCCACCGCCACGCCACTCGATTGCGCGAAGCGCTCGGCCAGCCCCCGGCTGAAGTGGCCGGTGCCGCTGCCCATGTCCAACCAGCGCGCAGGCGCAAGGTTGCTGGGCAGCTTTTCCAGCAGTGCCATGCCCACCGCGCGCTGCAAGGCCGCGACGCTGTCGTAGCTGGCCGCGGCGCGGGAAAACGAAGCCGCCACCTGACGCTTGTCCGGCAGGGTACCGGGCAGGGTGGGCTGGGAAAGGTCAGTCATCGCCACTCTCATGCAGGAAACTCTTGATGCCCGCCGCCAGCTCCTGGGGATACTCCAGCAGGAAAGCGTGGGAACTGTCTTCGACCAGGCCGACTTCCACGTCGGGCAGCAGGTCGCTCAGGGCCTTGGCCGCTTCCACCGGCACCAGCGCGTCACTGCCAGCGAACAGGTGCAGCTGCGGGCCGCCGTATTGCTCCAGGGCGGTGCGGGTATCGAGGCTGGCCAGCACTTCCAGGCCGGTTGCCAGGTACAGCGGATCGGTGTCGGGCACGCCCACGCCCAGCTGCCGCAGCAGGGTGCGCGGTTGCTGCGCGCCCTCGCTGCACAGGGTGCGGAAGCGCTTGAGGGTGACATGGGTATGGCTGCGGCAGCCGTCGAGGAAGGTGCCGAAAGTGTCGGCGGGCATGCCGTGCGGCCAGTCCGGCCGGGCCACGAAGCTGGGGTTGCTGGCCAGGGTGAGCAAGCCGCAGCAGTGGTCGCCCCGTTTGTGCGCCAGGGCGCTGGCGAGCATGCCACCCAGCGACCAGCCGCCCAGCCAGACGTCGGTCGGCAGCCTGCGGTCCAGATGGTCGACCCAGGCCTGGACATCGCTGTGAGCCAGTTCCGGCAGCGCCATCAACTCGACCTGCAGGCGTGGATCCTGGGCGCGCAGGCTGGCGGCCAGCGGCTCCAGTGAAGCGGTGCCCAGGCCCCAGCCGGGCAGGAGGATCAGTCGGTTACGCATCGGCGGACTCCAGTTGTGGATAACACTCGGCCAATGCATTCAACAATAGCTGCACCTGCGCCTCACTGTGGGCGGCGCTCAGGGTCACCCGCAGGCGGGCACTGCCGGCGGGCACGGTGGGCGGGCGAATCGCCGTGACCAGCAACCCGCGCTCGCGCAGCAGGTGGGACAATGCCAGCGCCCTCCCCGCATCGCCGATCAGGATCGGCTGGATTGCGGTGTGGCTGTCCATCAGGGTCAGGCCGATCTGCTCGGCACCCGTGCGGAACTGCCGGATCAGCGCCGCCAGGTGCTCGCGCCGCCAGTGTTCGCGGCGCAGCAAGTCCAGGGCCTTGAGCGTGGCGCAGGCCAGCGCCGGTGGCTGGCTGGTGGTGTAGATGTAGGGCCGGGCGAACTGCACCAGCGCCTCGATCAGCTCCTCGCTGCCGGCGACAAAAGCACCGGAAGTACCACAGGCCTTACCCAGCGTGCCGATCAACACCGGCACGTCCTCGACGCCGAGGCCGCAATGCTCGACCAGGCCACCACCCTTGGCGCCAAGGGTCCCCAGGCCATGGGCATCGTCGACCATCAACCAGGCGCCACGCTCGCGGGCCACCTTGGCCAGGGCCTGCAGGTCGGCGCAATCGCCGTCCATGCTGAACACACCGTCGGTGACCACCAGGGTATTGCCGGTCGCTTTGTCCAGGCGGCTGGCCAGGCTGGCCGGGTCGTTGTGTAGATAGCGGCTGAAGCGGGCGCCGCTGAGCAGCCCGCCGTCGAGCAGGGAGGCGTGGTTGAGGCGGTCCTGCAGCACCGTGTCGCCCTGCCCGACCAGCGCGGTGATCGCGCCGAGGTTGGCCATGTAGCCGGTGGAGAACAGCAGCGCACGCGGCCGGCCCGTCAGTTCGGCCAGCGCCTCCTCCACCTCGTGGTGCGGGGTGCTGTGGCCGATCACCAGGTGCGAGGCACCGCCGCCGACACCCCAGCGATCGGCGCCGTCGCGCCAGGCCTTGATCACCTCGGGGTGATTGGCCAGGCCCAGGTAGTCGTTACTGCAGAAGGCCAGCAGCGGCTGGCCGTCGACCACCACCTGCGGCCCCTGCGGGCTTTCAAGCAGTGGTCGCTGGCGGTACAGGTCGGCGGCACGCCGTTCGGCCAGCCGCGCGGCAAGATCGAAGGCCATGCTCAGGCCGAGGCTGCGTCGTAGAACAACTCGCTGCTGCGCTGCTCGACCAGCGCCTGCTCGATGGCGGCCTGGTGCACTTCGTCGGCGTGTTCTTCACGAGCTTCCGGCTGGATACCGAGGCGGGCGAACAGCTGCATGTCCTTGTCGGCCTGCGGGTTGCCGGTGGTCAGCAGTTTCTCGCCGTAGAAGATCGAGTTGGCGCCGGCCATGAACGCCAGGGCCTGCATCTGCTCGTTCATCTGCTCGCGACCGGCCGACAGGCGCACATGGGACTTGGGCATGAGGATCCGGGCCACAGCCAGCATGCGGATGAAATCGAACGGATCGACGTCCTCTTCATCGGCCAGCGGCGTGCCGGCGACCTTGACCAGCATGTTGATTGGCACCGACTCCGGGTGCTCGGGCAGGTTGGCCAGCTGGATCAAGAGGCCTGCGCGGTCGTCCAGCGACTCGCCCATGCCGAGGATGCCGCCGGAGCAGATCTTCATGCCGGCATCGCGCACGTAGGCCAGAGTCTGCAGGCGCTCGCTGTAGGTGCGGGTGGTGATGATGCTGGCGTAGAACTCCGGCGAGGTATCGAGATTGTGGTTGTAGTAGTCAAGGCCCGCCTGGGCCAGGGCCTGGGTCTGCTCCTGGTCGAGCTTGCCGAGGGTCATGCAGGTTTCCAGGCCCATGGCCTTGACCCCTTTGACCATCTCCAGCACGTAGGGCATGTCCTTGGCCGACGGGTGCTTCCACGCCGCGCCCATGCAGAAGCGGGTCGAGCCGATGGCCTTGGCCCGGGCGGCCTCCTCCAGCACTTTCTGCACTTCCATCAGCTTCTGTTTTTCCAGCCCGGTGTTGTAGTGACCGGACTGCGGACAATATTTGCAATCTTCCGGGCAGGCGCCGGTCTTGATCGACAGCAGCGTGGAAACCTGCACGCGATTGGGGTCGAAGTGCGCGCGGTGGACGGTCTGGGCCTGGAACAGCAGGTCGTTGAACGGCTGCAGGAACAGGGCCTTGACCTCGGCCAGGGACCAGTCGTGACGTGTGGTTGCAATTGCGCTGGCGCTCATTGGCGTTTCCTTATCTATGGTCTGACTGACGCCGGGACAGGAAAACCCTCCAGCGCATCACGGATAGCTCGCATAGTCACGGAAGGCTCCATGAACTGTCAACCAATCAAGAACATGCTGGTTTACATCTGTACAAATACCGATCAATTCTGTTTGCTCTGCGACGAGCCTAGCGAGCAGCTCTATCCTTTGTGCATTGCCTGCGAGCAGGCACTGCCCTGGCTGGATGAGCAGTGCCGCCGTTGCGCGCTGCCCCTGGCCATGGATGGCCTTCTCTGCGGTGGTTGCCGCCGTCGCCCACCGGCATTCAGCCGGGTAATCGCGCCCTGGCATTACGGTTTTCCCATCGACACCCTAGTCAGCCGTTTCAAGCACAGCAGCCAGTGGCCGCTGGGGCGGCTGTTGGCACAATTGCTCGGCCACAGCCTGACGCACCGCTACAACGAAGGCCTGCCACGGCCGGACCGTCTGTTGCCCGTGCCGCTGGCCAAGCGTCGACTGCGCCAGCGCGGCTTCAACCAGGCGGCGATGCTCGCCCGCTGGCTCGCCGGGCAACTGCGCCTGCCCTGTGACGAGCGCCTGCTCCAGCGTGTGCGCGATACCCCGGCGCAGCAGGCCCTTGGCGCCCGGGCCCGGCACCGCAACCTGCGCCAGGCCTTTGCCCTTGCTCCCGGCTGCGAGCTCGACGGCCTGCACCTGGCACTGGTCGATGACGTACTGACCACCGGGGCGACCGCACAGGCCATCGCCCGCCTGCTGCGCCAGGCCGGCGCCCGGCGGGTCGACATCTACTGCCTGGCGCGCACGCCCAGGCCGGGCCAGGCTTGACTTGCCCCGGTGACGGCGGCAACGTCGCGGGACCTACACCACACCCGATGCCCGCCCATGTCCCTGCCTGCCCTGCTCACCCAGCACATCGTCCGCCGCCCACAGCGCATCGCCCTGTTGCAGCATGTCGCCGAACAAGGCTCGATCACCCGCGCCGCCAAGGCTGCGGGCATCAGCTACAAGGCCGCCTGGGACGCCATCGACGAACTCAACAACCTGGCGGCGCAGCCCCTGGTGGAGCGCAGCACCGGCGGCCGCGGCGGCGGTGGCGCACGGCTGTCCGCAGAAGGCGAGCGGGTGCTGTGCCTGTACCAGCGCCTGCAGGCCCTGCAGGCGGAGATTCTCGAGTCCGCCGAGGACAGCAGCGACCTCGACCTGCTCGGCCGCCTGATGCTTCGTACCAGTGCGCGCAACCAGCTGCAGGGGCGGATCAGCGGGCTGCGCCGCGAAGGCCGGCATGATCGCATCAGCCTGGACCTGGGCGGCGGGCTGGAGATCGAGGCCTTGATCACCCGGGGCAGCACCGAGCGGCTGGAGCTGGCGTTGGGGGGGACGGTGGTGGCGCTGCTCAAGGCCGGCTGGGTACGGTTGCTGGACGCGGCTGAGACGCCGGAGCCAGGGAGCAACTGCCTGAAGGCCAAGGTCGAGGAGGTACTCATCGAAGAGGATGGGCCGGGTGAAGTGCGCCTGGCGCTGGGCAATGGCCAGACCTTGTGCGCCATCGCCGAGGCAGCCTGGCTGGCGCAACGGCAGGTCCAGCCAGGAAGCGCCCTGCGGGTACAGTTTCATCCGTCGTTCGTGTTGCTGGGAGTGCCGGTCTAACCTGGCCGCGAAGCCCAGGCCGGCTTGGCCCGGGGTTTGGGGTAACATGCAGGCCGCAGTCCCCGCGACCGGAGCCTTTCATGTCCCATCCCTTCGACACCCTCACCCCCGACCTCGTACTGGACGCCGTGGAAAGCCTCGGCTTTCTCAGCGACGCACGGGTGCTGGCGCTCAACAGCTACGAGAATCGCGTCTACCAGGTGGGCATCGAGGACGCGCAGCCGCTGATCGCCAAGTTCTATCGCCCTGGGCGCTGGAGCGACGCGGCGATCCTCGAGGAACACGCCTTCACCCGTGAGCTGGCCGAGTGCGAAGTGCCGGTGGTGGCGCCGTTGCTGCACGATGGGCGCTCCCTGTTCGAACACCAGGGATTCCGCTTTACCCTATTCCCACGCCGTGGCGGCCATGCCCCGGAGCCGGGCAACCTCGACCAGCTCTATCGCCTCGGGCAGTTGCTCGGGCGCCTGCACGCGGTAGGCGCGAGCAAACCCTTCGAGCACCGCGAAGCGCTGGCTGTGGACAACTTTGGCCACGCCTCGCTCAAGACCCTGCTCGACGGCGAGTTCGTGCCCCGCGAGCTGCTGCCGGCTTATGAATCGGTGGCCCGCGACCTGCTCAAGCGGGTCGAGGACATCTACGCCCGCACCTCGTACCAGACAATCCGCCTGCACGGCGACCTGCACCCCGGCAACCTGATGCACCGTGACGACGTCTACCACGTGGTCGACCTCGACGACTGCCGCATGGGCCCGGCCGTCCAGGACCTGTGGATGATGCTCGCCGGCAGCCGCGAAGAGCGGCTCGGCCAGCTGGCCGAACTGATCGACGGCTACAACGAATTCCACGACTTCGACCCGCGTGAGCTGGCCCTGATCGAACCGCTGCGCGCCCTGCGCCAGTTGCACTACAGCGCCTGGCTGGCGCGGCGCTGGGACGATCCGGCGTTCCCGCCGAGCTTCCCCTGGTTCGGCCAGCCGCGCTACTGGGGCGACCAGATCCTCGCCCTGCGCGAACAGATCGCCGCGCTCGATGAACAACCGTTGAAATTGTTCTAGGTCAACGCCGCGCTCTGTCTACAATAGGCGTCGCTTTATTTAGCTACCTAAGCAAGGATTCTGCATGCACGCCGCCAACCCGCGCCGCGGGTACCTCCTGGGCCTTGGCGCCTACATCATCTGGGGCCTGTTCCCCCTGTACTTCAAAGCGATCCAGAGCGTTCCGGCGGTGGAAATCATCGTCCACCGCGTGCTCTGGTCGGCCCTGTTCGGCTCGCTCCTGCTGCTGGTGTGGAAGCACCCCGGCTGGTGGCGCGAACTGCGCGACAACCCGCGGCGCCTGGCGATCCTCGCTCTCAGCGGCACGCTGATCGCCGGCAACTGGCTGACCTACGTGTGGGCGGTGAACAACGGGCGCATGCTCGAGGCCAGCCTGGGCTACTACATCAACCCGCTGATCAACGTGCTGCTGGGCATGCTGCTGCTCGGCGAGCGCCTGCGCCGCCTGCAATGGCTGGCGGTCGCCTTGGCAGCCTTGGGCGTCGCCCAACAGGTGTGGCAGGTGGCCAGCCTGCCCTGGGTGTCGCTGGCCCTGGCGCTGTCGTTTGGCTTCTATGGCTTGATCCGCAAGCAGGCACCAGTGGCGGCGCTGCCAGGGCTGGTGGTCGAAACCTGGATGCTGGTGCCCATTGCCATCGGCTGGTTGCTGCTGCACCCGACGGCCAGCAGCGCCAGCCCTGAGTTCTTCGGCAGCAGAGAAGCGCTGTGGCTGATCGCCGCCGGCCCGGTGACACTGGTACCGCTGGTGTGTTTCAACGCCGCCGCACGCCACCTGCCCTACACAACACTGGGCTTCCTGCAGTACCTGGCACCGACCCTGGTGCTGCTGCAGGCGGTGCTGCTGTTCGACGAACACCTGTCGTCGAGCACATTGATGGCGTTCGCCTTTATCTGGGCGGGGCTGGCTGTCTACAGCGTCGATGCCTGGCTGAGTTTGCGCAAGCGCGCCTGATCAAAAAATGATCAGACTGCTGCAAGCCACGGATAACGTGGCCTGCAGCAAGCGCTCCAAAGGTTATCCACACCCTCGTCCCCGCCGTTTGTGCACAAGCCACTGAATAGTGGACATTTTTTGCTCAAATCTCGCCAGGCCTTGCTGTAACTGGCCTCCAGCGTAGCGCCCCCAGCTTATCCACAGGGGCTTCCCCGCAAAATCGGGATAACCACCTCAGGGCCGCTTCGCGCCCCGGCGATCTCGAATCACTCCTCCGGCCGCAACCGCAACTCCACCATCAGATCATCCGCCAGGCTCTCCAGCCGCGCCTGCAGATCCTCCAGCGACAAGGTCAACGGCAACGCCAGCAATGCATCGGCATGAAACAGCGGCTCGCTGCTCATCGGCGCCGGCCGGACCTCGGTACTCAGGCGCTCGACGTTCACCCCTTGCTCGGCCAGCAAGCGGGTGATATCACGGACGATACCCGGCCGGTCGTTGCCCACCAGCTCCATGGCGATCGGTTTCCAGGTGCAGGACGGCTCGATCCCGCTTTCGGCAATGAGTACACGGATGCCGTGGTCACCCAGTTTCTGCAGCGACTCGACCAGTTCGGCATAGTTCTCCGCCGGCACCGCCACCCGCAGGATCCCGGCGAACTGCCCAGCCATGCGCGACATGCGGCTTTCCAGCCAGTTGCCATTATGATCGGCGATGCACTGGGCGATACGCTCGACCTGCCCGGCCTTGTCCGGGGCGATCACGGTGAGTACGAGATGGTCCACGGGCCACTCCTTCATTCGTCTGCGAAGGCCGCCCCAGGCGACCGGAATACGGGGATCGAATCAGTATAGGCAAGGCGCGGCAACCTGCCGCAGGACAGTCATGGCAATCAATCGTGTACTGTTTCAAGATTTATCTGGAACAATCCACCTGTTTTTTGCGAACATGTCGTCTCCCAGCGTGACCCCATGCGACCAACCGGTCGCAGAGCGACGCTTTTAGTCTGATGTTCACCTGCCTGCTGCTTCATGTAGTATGCGTCGACGCGGACTACAAAACGTCGTTTCGATGTCTGCCAAGGCGCCTGTGAAAATACGCCAACCGCCCGCCGGCCCGTCTGGCGAGCCGCACCCAGCCGCCCCCGGAGCACGTGGGCACGCACTGGTGCCGTGTTTAGAGAAGCGCTACAGGCTTAATACAGAAGAGCGAAAGCGAAATAGCTGAGCAGAGGTGAGGCAAGCAATGACTGGATACGTTCAAGTCGGTGGCCTTCAGGTCGCCAAGGTCCTGTTCGACTTCGTCAACAACGAAGCCATTCCGGGGACCGGCATCAACGCCGAGCAGTTCTGGGCCGGTGCCGAGAAGATCATCAACGACCTCGCTCCCAAGAACAAAGCCCTGCTCGCCAAGCGCGACGAGCTGCAAGCGAAGATCGACGCCTGGCACCAGGCCCGCAAGGGCCAGGCCCACGATGCCGTGGCGTACAAGGCGTTCCTCGGGGAAATCGGCTACCTGCTGCCACAGGCCGAGGACTTCCAGGCCACCACCCAGAACGTCGATGAAGAAATTGCCGTCATGGCCGGCCCGCAACTGGTGGTGCCGGTGATGAACGCCCGCTTCGCCCTGAACGCCGCCAATGCTCGCTGGGGTTCGCTGTACGATGCCCTCTACGGCACCGACGTCATCAGCGACGAGGGCGGCGCCGAGAAAGGCCAGGGTTACAACAAGCTGCGCGGCGACAAGGTCATCGCCTTCGCCCGTGCCTTCCTCGACGAAGCCGCGCCACTGGCCGCCGGCTCCCACGTCGACTCCACCGGCTACCGCATCGAAGGCGGCAAGCTTGTTGTGGCCCTCAAGGGCGGCAGCAACAGCGGCCTGCGCGACGACGCCCAGCTGATCGGCTTCCATGGCGACGCCAAGGCACCGACCGCCGTGTTGCTCAAACACAACGGCCTGCACTTCGAAATCCAGGTCGATGCCAGCACCCCGGTCGGCAGCACCGACGCCGCCGGCGTGAAGGACATCCTGATGGAATCGGCGCTGACCACCATCATGGACTGCGAGGACTCGGTCGCCGCAGTCGACGCCGATGACAAAGTCATCGTCTACCGCAACTGGCTGGGCCTGATGAAAGGCGACCTGGCCGAAAACGTCAGCAAGGGTGGCAAGACCTTCACCCGCACCATGAACCCGGACCGCGAGTACGCCGCCCCCAATGGTGGCAGCGTCACCTTGCACGGACGCTCGCTGCTGTTCGTGCGCAACGTCGGTCACCTGATGACCAACCCGGCGATCCTCGACGCCCAGGGCAACGAAATCCCCGAAGGCATCCAGGATGGCCTGTTCACCAACCTGATCGCCCTGCACAACCTCAACGGCAACACCAGCCGCAAGAACACCCGCAGCGGCAGCGTGTACATCGTCAAGCCGAAGATGCACGGCCCGGAAGAAGTGGCCTTCGCCGCCGAGATCTTCAGCCGCGTCGAAGACCTGCTGGGCATGCCGCGCAACACCGTCAAGGTCGGCATCATGGACGAGGAGCGCCGCACCACGGTCAACCTCAAGTCCTGCATCAAGGCTGCCGCCGAACGTGTGGTGTTCATCAACACCGGCTTCCTCGACCGCACCGGTGACGAGATCCACACCTCCATGGAAGCCGGCGCCGTGGTGCGCAAGGGCGCCATGAAGAACGAGAAGTGGATCGGCGCCTACGAGAACAACAACGTCGACGTGGGCCTGGCCACTGGCCTGCAGGGCCGCGCGCAGATTGGCAAGGGCATGTGGGCCATGCCCGACCTGATGGCCGCCATGCTCGAGCAGAAGATCGCCCACCCGCTGGCCGGCGCCAACACCGCCTGGGTACCGTCGCCGACCGCCGCCACCCTGCACGCCCTGCACTACCACAAGGTCGATGTGCAGGCGCGCCAGCGCGAGCTGGCTTCGCGCACCCCGGCTTCGGTCGACGACATCCTGACCATCCCGCTGGCCGCCGACACCAACTGGTCGGCCGACGAGATCCGCAACGAGCTGGACAACAATGCCCAGGGCATTCTCGGCTACGTGGTGCGCTGGATCGACCAGGGCGTGGGTTGCTCGAAGGTGCCGGACATCAACGATGTCGGTTTGATGGAAGACCGCGCCACCCTGCGTATCTCGGCCCAGCTGCTGGCCAACTGGCTGCGCCATGGAGTGGTCACCCAGGAGCAGGTGCTGGAAAGCCTCAAGCGCATGGCCGCGGTGGTCGACAAGCAGAACGCGGGGGACGCCCTGTACCGCCCGATGGCGCCGAACTTCGATGACAACATCGCGTTCCAGGCCGCCGTGGAGCTGGTGGTCGAAGGCGCCAAGCAGCCGAACGGCTACACCGAGCCGGTGCTGCACCGTCGTCGTCGCGAGTTCAAGGCGCGTAACGGGGTGTAAGCCACCTGCAACGCATCGCGGGGCCAGCCCGCTCCCACGCCAGTCCAGCGTGGGAGCGGGCTGGCCCCGCGATCGTTTTCAGCCCTGATCCATTCTCAACTCACGTCGCACCAGCTCCAGGAGCTTCCCCAGGTCCACGGGCTTGAGCAGGAAATCCACCACCCCCAGGTGCATCACGTCCACCGCCTCTTTCACATCGGTGTCGCCGGACACCACGATGATCGACAGCGCCGCCCGCTCCGATTCGCGAACCTGGCGGATCAGCTCCAGGCCGTCCTTGGGCTCCATGCGCAGGTCGGTGATCATCAGGGCGATACGCGGCTCATAGTGCAGCTTCAACATCGCCTCCTGCGCACCGTCGGCCGTCATGCAGGCGATACCCCGGCTCTTCAGGTACAGGCTCAGCGCTTCGCTGTTCACCGGGTTGTCGTCCACCACCAGTACCACGGGCCTGGGCGCGACGGGTGCACTCACCACGGCCAACGCCTCTCGCTCGGCGTCGCTCAGGATGTCGTCATGCTCTGCCATGGTCGTCTCGTCAAAAAAACCCCGTTATTCAAGTTCAGACCGCAAAACCCCCGCATGCAAACTGCCTTTCGTCGGCTATTTGACACCCGAGACAAGCAGCGAAAAGTCCGTCGCGCCTTATAGACTTACGTCCAATGGGCACCGCAGAGCCGTCGTCCGACCATGGAGCCCTAGAACAACAAGGTCTGCGCTACATATGCAGACATACTTATCGCGGTCGGTTCCATGAGCAAAAAGGACGCCTACAGCCAGGCGGGCAGAACAGCAGTGCTGCAAAACATCCAGGGCACCCTGCAATTCCTGCAGCGTTTCCCGCCGTTCAACCAGATGGAACACAACCACCTGGCCTACCTGGTGGAGCAGTGCCAGCTGCGTTTCCACGCGGCCGGCGAAAGCATCATCAAGCCTGCCGACGGCCCGGTCGAGCACTTCTACATCGTCAAGCAGGGCCGTGTGGTCGGCGAGCGCCACCATGTCACCAAGCCGGGCACCGAGACCACCTTCGAGATCACCAGCGGCGAATGCTTCCCGTTGGCGGCGTTGCTCGGCGAGCGGGCCACCCGCACCGAGCACCTGGCCGGCGAGGACACCTTCTGCCTGCAACTGGACAAGGCCGCGTTCATCCGCGTGTTCTCCATGTCCGAGGTGTTCCGCGACTTCGCCCTGCGCGGGGTCAGCAGCCTGCTCGACCAGGTCAACCAGCAGGTGCGCCAGCGCGCCGTGGAAACCCTGGGCACCCAGTATTCGCTGAACACCCCGCTGGGCGAACTGGCGCTGCGCCACCCGGTGGTGTGCGCGCCGGACACACCGCTGCGCGAGGCCGTGGGGCTGATGCACGAGCAGCAGGTCGGCAGCATCGTCATCGTCGACGACCAGCGCCATCCCATCGGCATCTTCACCCTGCGCGACCTGCGCCAGGTGGTGGCCGACGCCAGTGCCGAGCTGACCGCGCCGATCGAACGCTACATGACCGCCCGGCCGTTCCACCTGAGCCCCCAGGCCAGCGCCTTCGATGCCGCCATGGCCATGACCGAGCGGCACATCGCCCACGTCTGCCTAGTGGACAACCAGCGCCTGTGCGGGGTGATCTCCGAACGCGATCTGTTCTCCCTGCAGCGTGTCGACCTGGTGCACCTGGCGCGCACCATCCGCCATGCGCCACGCCTGGACAGCCTGGTGTCGCTGCGCGGCGAGATCGGCCAGCTGGTCGAGCGCATGCTCGCCCACGGCGCGTCCTCGACCCAGATCACCCAGATCATCACCCTGCTCAATGACCATACCGTGTGCCGGGTGATCGAACTGGTCATCGCCGAGCGCGGCGACCCGGGCGCGCCATTCAGCTGGCTGTGCTTCGGCAGCGAAGGCCGCCGCGAGCAGACGCTGCACACCGACCAGGACAACGGCATTCTCTTCGAGGCCCGCGACGCCGCCGAGGCCGAGGCCATCCGAGCCCGGCTGCTGCCGCTGGCCCAGCAGATAAACCACAACCTGGCCCAGTGTGGATTCACCCTGTGCAAGGGCAATGTGATGGCCGGCAACCCCGAGCTGTGCCTCTCGCGCAGCGAGTGGACACGGCGCTTCGCCGGTTTCGTGCGCGAGGCGAGCCCCGAGAACCTGCTGGGCTCGAGCATCTACTTCGACCTGCGCGTGGTCTGGGGCGACGAGCAAGGCTGCGAACAGCTGCGCCAGGGCCTGCTGGAGCAGGTCGCCGACAATCGCATCTTCCAGCGCATGATGGCCGACAATGCCCTGCGCCAACGACCACCGGTCGGGCGCCTGCGCGAGTTCGTGCTGACCCGTCAGGGGGACGACAAGGCCGCCACCCTCGACCTCAAGGTGCAAGGCCTGACCCCGTTCGTCGATGGCGCCAGGCTGCTGGCCCTGGCCCATGGCATCAGCGCCTGCAACACCTTGGAGCGCCTGCGCCAGCTGATCGCCAAGGGCATCATCGACCCGCTTGACGGCGCCGCCTATGAAGAGGCCTACCACTTCATCCAGCAGACCCGCATGCAGCAGCACCAGCGCCAGACCCGAGAGAACCAGCCCTACTCCAACCGGCTCGACCCGGACAGCCTGAACCACCTGGACCGGCGCATCCTGCGCGAGTCGCTGCGCCAGGCCCAGCGCCTGCAAAGCAGCCTGGCGCTGCGGTACCAGCTGTGAACCTGTTCCCCTGGTGGCGCCCCGCCGCCCCCGAACTCACCGCCCCGCTGCGTCGTCGTCTGGCCCTGCTGCCAGGGCCGGCGCCACTGGGCGTTTGCTCGTTGCGTGAACAGCGCTGGGTGGTGCTGGACCTGGAGACCAGCGGCCTGAACCTCAATCGCGACCAGGTGCTGTCGATAGGCGCGGTGGCCATCGAGGACGGCGCCATCGCCCTAGGTCGCCCGTTCGAGCGCACCCTGCACCGGCCCGCGCAGAAGACCAACGCCAGCGTGCTGATCCACGGCCTGGGCCCCAGCGCCCTGGCCGCCGGCTGCGACCCGGCCGAGGCGCTGCTCGACCTGATGGACTTCATTGGCGACAGCCCGGTGCTGGCGTTCCACGCCCCGTTCGACCAGCGCATGCTGGCCCGGGCGCTGAAGGACAGCCTAGGCCTGCGCCTGCAGCATCCGTTCCTCGATGTGGCGGAGCTGGCGCCGATGCTCAACCCCGACACCGTGTTGCGTGAAGCCGGGCTGGACGACTGGATCGCCCGCTTCGGCCTTGAAGTCCAGGCCCGCCACCATGCCAGCGCCGATGCCCAGGTGACCGCGGAGCTGGCGCTGATCCTGTTCAGCCAGGCCCGGCGCCAGCAACTGGACAGCCCGTTGCAGCTAGAGCAGCGGGTGCGCCAGTGGCGGCGGCGCAAGGCGCACCATCACGGCCTCTGATCCATGCACGCTCCTACAGGAATTGCACATCACCTGAAGAGAACCGCAAAACGTTTGCGATTGCTGCCGGCAATCCGATAAGCGTCAATTGCGCCATCACCCCCGCCTCTGCCACAATCGCGAATAATTATCGTTAGTTAACGCATTCTTCCTCGGGGATCGCTTCTTGACGCCTGCGCACAGTCCACATGCCGAGCTGGTCGGAGCGCTGTATCGCGACCATCGCACCTGGCTGTTGGCCTGGTTGCAGCGCAGCACCACCTGCCGTCAGCGCGCCGAAGACCTGAGCCAGGACACCTTCGTGCGCCTGCTCGGTCGCGAGCGCCTGGACGCCCCCCGCGAACCCCGCGCCTTCCTGGTCGCCGTGGCCAAGGGCCTGTTGCTCGACCACTTCCGCCGCGCCGCCCTCGAGCAGGCCTACCTTGCGGAGCTGGCCCTGCTGCCCGAGGCCGAACACCCGTCGCCCGAGCAACAGCACCTGATCCTCGAGGATCTCAAGGCTATCGACCGCCTGTTGGGCAAGCTGTCGAGCAAGGCCCGCGCGGCCTTCCTGTACAGCCGCCTGGACGGCCTGGGCCACGCCGAAATCGCCGAGCGCCTCGGGGTGTCGGTGTCCCGCGTGCGCCAGTACCTCGCCCAAGGCCTGCGCCAGTGCTATGTCGCCCTCTACGGAGAACCGACATGAACCACGCCCCGGTCTCCAGCCAGGTGCTGGAAACGGCCATCGCCTGGAAGCTGTGCCTGGACGAAGGTAGCGGTACCCCGGACGAACGCAACGAATTCATGCGCTGGCACGCCGCCAACGAGGAACACGCCCGCGCCTGGCTGCAACTGGGCATGCTCGACCGGCGCGTCAACGCCGCCGCCGGCCCGGTACGCCACACCCTGCTGCAATCAAGGGCCGGGTTGCGCCAGCGCCTTGGCGGCCTGGCCGGCATGCTGCTACTCGGCGGGCTGCTTGCCTGGGCCGCAGCGCCGACCCTGTCGCCGACCTACTGGCTGGCCGACCAGCGCACCGGCACCGGCGAGATGCGCACCCTGCGCCTGGAGGACGGCACCTTGCTGAGCTTGAACAGCCGCAGCGCGGTGGATATCGACTTCCGGGGCGAGCAGCGGCTGATCGTGCTGCACCGCGGCGAGATCTCGGTGGAGACCGGCCACAAGGACAGCCGTCCACTGCTGGTGCGCACCGAGGATGGCCGCCTGCGCCCGCTGGGCACGCGCTTCCTGGTCAAGCGCGAGGAGGCCGGCACGCGCCTGGAGGTACTGCAGGCCTCGGTGGCCGCCAAGCCGCAGAACAGTGGCGACGAGCAGGTGCTGCGCGAAGGCCAGCAGGTGCTGATGAACGCAGACGGCCTGGGCCGGGTCGGCTCCGTGGCGGTCGGCAGCGATGCCTGGACCCGCGGCATGCTGGTGGTGGACAACGTGCGCCTGGCCGACCTGGTGGCAGCGCTCGGACAGTACCGCAGCGGCCACCTGGGTGTCAGCGACGAAGTCGCCGACCTGCGCGTGAGCGGCAGCTTCCCGCTGACCGACACCGACCTGGCCCTCGCCTCGCTGCAACCGGCGCTGCCGGTGAAGATCGAGCGGCGTACGCCGTGGTGGGTCACCGTTAGCGCCAAATAGCTTCAGCCACACTGCCCTTTGTGAAAGCCGGCTTGCCGGCTTCCAAAGGCTTCTGCAAATCAGTCGAAATTTTTTCAAAGCCCCCTGTCACTTTCCCAATCTCGCTCGGCAAGGAAGCAGTCAGCACTATTTCGTCGAGGAGCCGCTGCATGTCCCGTGCCGTTGATGCTTTGCTTCGCCCCAGCCTGATGGCCCTGGCCATCGGCC
The DNA here is from genome assembly GCF_057480795.1 of Pseudomonas sp. P110(2024). Taxonomy (NCBI): domain Bacteria; kingdom Pseudomonadati; phylum Pseudomonadota; class Gammaproteobacteria; order Pseudomonadales; family Pseudomonadaceae; genus Pseudomonas; species Pseudomonas sp. P110(2024). Next base: position 231,351 of record NZ_JBLIYT010000008.1, on the reverse strand, counting down.
TGGCCGCCCCGTTGGTCAGCACCACCCTGTTCGCCGCCGAACAGGCCGCCCCGCGTGCCTACGACCTGCCCAGCGCGCCGCTGGCCAGCACCCTGAACCAGATCGCCAGCCAGGCCGGGATCGCCCTGGCGCTGGATCCGGCACTGGTCAGCGGACGCAATTCGGCACCCGTCAGTGGCCAGTACGACGCTGTCGGTGCCCTGCAGGCCGCGCTGCGCGGTACCGGCCTGCAGCTGCAGCAGAGCAGCGCCGGCAGCTACAGCCTGGTGGCAGTGAACGAAGGCAGCCTGGCGCTGCCGGAGACCAACATCAACGCCAGCAGCAGCTTCGAGAGCGCCTGGGGCCCGGTGGAAGGCTACACCGCCAAGCGCACCGCCGCCGGCACTAAGACCGACACAGCGCTGGTCGAGGTCCCACGCTCCATTTCCGTCGCCACCCGCCAGCAGATGAGCGACCGCGGCGTGCAAAGCCTGGATGACGCGGTGAAGTACATGCCGGGCATCGTCTCGGCCAGTTTCGGCAGCGATACCCGCTATGACTGGATGCGCGTGCGCGGCTTCGAACCGACCCAGTTCCTCGACGGCCTGCCCCTACCCCGCGGCGTGTATGCCAACCCGAAAGCTGAAACCTGGAACCTCGACCGCCTTGCGCTGCTGCGGGGCCCAGCCTCATCCGTGTATGGCCAGACCCCGCCCGGCGGTCTGCTCGACATGGTCAGCCGCCGCCCCCAGACCGAGAGCAGCCACGAGATTCAACTGCAGTACGGCAGCGACAACCACCGCCAGATCAACTTCGCCAGCACCGGCAAGCTCGACGAGCAGGGCCAGTTCCTCTATGGCGTCAGCGGCGTGGTACGCGACAGCGGCACGCAGATCGACCATATCGACAACAAGCGCTACAACATCGCCCCGAGCCTGACCTGGAACATCGACGAAGACACCTCGCTGACCTTCCTCAGCCAGTTCACCCGCGACGATACCGGTGCCACCAGCCAGTTCTACCCGATTCAAGGCACCAAGATCGACATGCCGTTCGGCAAGGTCTCCCGCCACAAGAACCTGGGTGACCCGGATTACGACTACTACGACCGCACCTATTACGCGCTGGGCTATGCCTTCGAGCATCGTTTCAACGATGTCTGGCAGTTCCGCCAGAATCTGCGTTACACCAAGTCGGAGCTTTCGTTCCAGACAATCACGGTCAGCAGCTACAACAAAGACTTTCCCCCGGTCACCGATGATGGCATTGCCAATCGCATGTCCACCAACACCGAGGAAAATATCGGCCAGTTCGCGGTCGACAACAACTTCCAGGCCGACTTCGCCACCGGTTCCGTCAGCCATACCGTGTTGATTGGCCTGGATCACCAGCGCACCAATCACGACTACCTGGCGATCTATGGTTTCGACTTACCGCCGATCGACGTCAACAACCCGGCCCATGGCCTGCCGATCACCCGCCCCGCTCGCTCCTCTGCCTATTACGATTACAACCAGAAGACGGTGCAGACCGGCCTCTATATCCAGGACCAGATGGCACTCGACAACTGGCGCCTGACCCTGGGCGGGCGACAGGACTGGGTCCACACCGGCACCAAGTTCTTCAACAAGGGTGATGCCACCAACACCCAGCGCGATAGCAAGTTCAGTGGCAACGCGGCGATCAGCTACGTCTTCGACTCCGGCCTGGTGCCCTACCTGTCCTATGCAGAATCCTTCCAGCCGGCCAGCAGCGCAGACGCGGACCCGCAGAAGACGTTCAAGCCGACCGAAGGCGAGCAATGGGAGCTGGGCATCAAGTACCAGCCACCGGGCTCCAACACCCTGCTCTCTGCCGCGGTGTACGACCTGACCCAGAAGAACGTCCAGGTCACCAACAACATCGGTGGCACACCGGTCACCAGCCAGACTGGCGAAGTGAAAGTCCACGGCCTGGAGCTGGAAGCCGTCTCCGACGTCACCGACAACCTGAAAGTGATCGCCGCCTACACCCTGGCCAAATCCGAAGTCCAGAAAGGGCCGTACAAAGGCAACCGCCTGCAACAAATGCCCAACCAGCAGGCCTCCCTGTGGACCGACTACACCTGGCATACCGGTGTGCTTGACGGCTTCGGCATTGGCCTGGGCGCACGCTACACCGGCAACCGCTACGGTGACGAAGCCAACACCTGGCTTGGCAAGAGCAAGGCCTACACAGTGTTCGACGCCGCCGTGCACTACGAACTGGGCCGCCTGGACAACAGCCTCAAGGGCGCCTCGGTGGCGATCAACGCCAGCAACCTGCTGAACAAGGACTACCTGTCCACCTGCGACGGCTACTACTGCTACTACGGCGACCAACGCAGTGTCGTCGCCAGCGCCACCTACAAGTTCTGAGTGGCCATCACGGGTCAAGCCTGTTCCTGCGGAGCGTGGGAGCGGCTTGACCTGCGATCGTGTAAGGAACCGTGATGAAAAGCCAAACCATCCGCCGCTGGTCAGCGATCCACACCTGGAGCAGCCTGGTCTGCACGCTGTTCCTGCTGCTGCTCGCCCTTACCGGCCTGCCGCTGATCTTCCACCATGAGCTGGAGCACTTGCTGGGCGACGCGCCGCAGCTGCGCGAGATGCCCGCAGGCACCCCACACCTGGACCTGCAGCAGCTGGTGCTCAAGGCCGAACAGCACCGCCCCGGCGAGGTGATGCAGTACTTCGGCTACGAAGAGGACGAGCCCAACGGCGTGGTGGCGATCATGGCCGCCACCGCCGGCACCCACCCCGACGATTCGCACACCTTCATGCTCGACGCGCGCACCGGCGAGGCCGTGGCCATGCCGGCGGCCAACGGCGGCTTCATGATGCTGATGCTGCGCCTGCACGTGGATATGTTCGCCGGGTTGCCCGGCAAGCTGCTGTTGGCGTTCATGGGGGTGCTGTTCATTGTCGCCATCGTCTCCGGTACCGTGCTCTACGCGCCGTTCATGCGTCGCCTGCGCTTCGCCACGGTCCGCCACGACAAGTCGCGGCGCCTGCGCTGGCTGGACCTGCACAACCTGATCGGCGTGGTCACCCTGACCTGGGCCCTGGTGGTCGGCATCACCGGGGTGATCAGCGCCCTGTCCGACCTGGTGATCGCCGCCTGGCGCAACGACAGCCTGGCGGCGATGGTCGCGCCCTACCGCGACGCACCGCCGCTCACCGAACGCGCCCCGGCCACGCAGTTGCTGAAGATCGCCGAACAGGCCGCGCCCGGCATGCGTCCTGACTTCATCGCCTTCCCCGGCACGCGCTTCTCCAGCGAGCACCACTATGCGGTGTTCATGAATGGCGCCACGAACCTGACCTCGCACCTGTTCACGCCGATCCTGATCGACGCGCGCACCCTCGAGGTGACGGCCGTGGGTGATCGTCCTTGGTACATGGATGCAATGGGCCTGTCCCAACCCCTGCATTTCGGTGACTACGGCGGCCGGCCAATGCAGATACTCTGGGCCTTGCTCGATGCACTGACCATCATTGTGCTCGTCAGCGGCCTGTATCTCTGGTGGAGCAAGCAGCGCAAACCACAGAGGACCAAACCGTGAGCCACCAGTCGCAGACTACCGGGCGTATTTTCGCATGGCCAAGCGTGATCGCGGCACTGAGCGCGGCAGGGCTGTTCGCAGCCTTGCTTGGCGACGGCGCCTGGGACGTCCTTTCATGGCTGGGGTTGGGCGTACCGGCGCTGCTGGGGTTTCGTGCTCTCCTGCGCAGATGAGGTAATCGGCTAACACGTCCGTCGCCGCCACGCACGCCAAGCTTCACCGCTTCATCACCTCGGAGCGGACTGCATGAGCCTGCAACATTTCCAATCTTTCGACCAACAGCTAGGTACCCTGCTCGCCTCGCCACCCTACCCTGATGCCTCGCTGGGCTGGCTTAACGCCCGCCAGCGTTTTTTTGCCAGCCTTTCCGGCTACTGGCTCGAAACGGGCAGCGGTGCAGAGAGTCGCCAGACTCGGTTGGTCGCATTGCTTCGCCTGCAATTGCTTGCCCAGGTCACCTTGCGTCTAGATGACCACACACTCGGCTCGAACCATGCCGAATTGCTCGAAACGTGTGTGCAGATGCCGTTGCCCTGGCAACGCCAACACCTGCCTGAGGCTCAACGACCGCAGGTCTATCGCCCACTGCTGGATATCGCCACCCCCCACTGGCGCAAATACCTGCCCGGCGTATTCGTGATCGTCGAAGGCGGTCCCGAGGGGGGCACGCCCGATCCCCGGCAAACCAGCAACCACGCTCTATTGTGCAGCCTGTCGCATGGCATAGAAGCGTTCGAAGACCTGGGGCAATTGCATGCCGAGCTGTGCGAGCGGCTCGACGACCCGCAGCAGAGCCGCGCACTGTTGCGGCATATCACCAGCAAAAGAGATCGCGACCTGGCCCGTAACGCAGAGCGCTTACGCTATGAATGGTTCAACGACGACCTGGTGCAGGCCCAGGCGCAATCCCTCATCGACGGACAACACGCCCGTCTGGTCCTGGTCTGGGAGAATGCGGCGCTACAAAGCCCGGTCGACTGGCCAACCCTGCGCGCACGCGTCGCCGAGGCTGGTGACCTGTTGCCCTGGGCCGACAGCCGGTCAGCCCTGCAAACCCGCTATGGGCTGTTGCTGGAAAGAAACTCACCCGCCTGGCTGAAGAACGCGTCTACGCAAGGCCTGACGCATATCATGCAGACCCTGCAGGAGCTGGTGATAGCCATCGACCAGGCGGCCGCACCAGGGATTCTGAACCATGAGCAATTTCTCGACGAGCATGACTTGAACGCCTGGACCTGCGGGCAACTGCGCGCTGCAATGCGTCATCAATACCAGTTCGATACCGATCCACTTGAGATCTACGTCAGCGTGACGCTGGCCCGGCAACAGGGACCGATGCTGCATCCAGGGCTCACCACCGGCTACGTACCCGTAGCCAGTCGCCGGCAAGTGGGCGACACGGTGGAACTGGTATCACGGACCTACCGTCTCGACCAGTTGGCCAGGCTCAACATCGGCTGGATCGACGTGGACTATTGGCTCACAGCACGCGTGCACCGCAAAGACGGCAGCCAAGTGCCGCAGATCACGCCGCGCCAGATCAAGCACATAATACGCACCCTGAACGTGGGCGAACGCTACAGCCAGTATTTGCGCACGCACCTGCTCGATTCACCCGCCGGGCAGTGGCGCCAAGCGTGCTTTGTCGCCATAAGCAGGGCGCGCATGCGTGCCGAAGCGGCCAAGGCGCGCTATGCCGGCCACTTTCTGGAGGACCCTTTTGAGCGTGGTTACACATGGACGAAAACGGCAATCGACCATCCGGACAGTAGACAACGCCCGAGCGGCAGTGTCCGTCAGTGGTTGATAAACAGCCACACGGTCCACGGCGTTTTGCTGGTGACACCCGATACCCCTGGCGTGCATCGTTTAGTTGTGTACACCCCCGACGCGCCGGACCGAAGATCCTGGCGGGAATTTCGCAACGCCCGGCATCTGCTCAGGACACTGCGCGACCAGCCCGCTCTGCGCGAGTATGTGAAGGACCGCGTGCCACTGGCCGACCGCGATGCGATCGAGCGCTGGTTGCTCAAGGGCGGGCTGGCGGCGCGGGTGAACACACCTCGGATCGTCGGGGATTTCCAGCAGGCCCGCTATCGGGCCGAAGTGAGCGCCGCACTCAGCGCAGTGGATTCAGCCACCAACACCAAGCTTGAACTGTTGGGAGAGATGAGCCTGCATGTGCTGTGGATCACGCTCGACCTGCTCAGCCTGGTATTGCCCAACCCCGCGCTCACCGCCTTGTCGTTCGGGCGAGCAGTGCTCTCGGTGCTGGACCTGGAGAAGTCTTGCCGTGAAGCAGACCGCATCGGCGTGCTCAAGCATATGGTCGAGGCCTTTACCCACACCAGCGACGGCATCAACAGCATAAACGGGTCTTCCGTGGTGCGTCGGGCGATCCGTGGCATGCCACCGACACCCGTGCTTAAACTGCCCCTGGAACTGGCCAAGCCTGTAGATACCAGCACATTGCGTTACCGGGTCGATGGCATTCACAAAGAGGGCATCTATGAACAACCTTCGCCTTACCCAGGGCTGACGTTCTACTTCATAAAGAACAGCGAAGAACGCACCTACCAGGTCTCGTACGATGGCTATCGCTGGCGGGTGATCGATCCGCGCAAACCGGACGCCTACACCAAGGTGCCAGTGAAACGACGCAAGGACGGCGAATGGGTCGTCGACTCACCGTTAGTGTGGCATGACGGCCTGCCAGACCTGCAGGCGCTGCTCGACAATTGCCGGCTCAGCTCAATCCCCGCTGGTGTCAAGCATGGCGAGGCGCTTGGGTTGTACCAAGGCAGCAACGGCCTGTACCTGCGGCTGGGCAGTCACGCGCTGCCACTGCGTCTGCACCTGCTGGACAACCACTATCACTTGATAATCGCAGGCCAACGCGAGCTCGGCGGTAACCCCTGGGCAATCCTGCGCTGGCACGAGCGACGATGGCAGATCCGCGTGCGCCAGACCGGACGCAGCAGCGAATGGCTCGAGCTGCCCCCGGTTTACTCCCCAAGCCTTGGAAGCAACTGATCGAGGCGCTGGTGCAACGCGCTGCCACTCGGCCAGTTGCGCAGCAGCCGCGCCCGGTCCCGGGCGAAGGCCGGGGCGAAGCTGAGCTGGGTGGCGTGCTGGCACATGGCGTCGAGGTCGATCAGCGACCATTGGCCGTCCTGCCAGAACAGGTTGTGGCCCTTGAAGTCGCCATGGCTGATACGCTCGCGGATCAGCTGCTGCATCACCCGTATCAAGGCCTCGACCTGCTCGTCGGGCGCCTCGCCGCTTTCCACGTAGGGTGCGAAGCATTCGATCAGGTCCGGCCCATCGGCGTACTCGGTCACCAGGTAGGCCGTGCTGCGCAGCCCCATCACCCGCTGCTCCAGCACCGCCAGGGGGCGAGGCGTGGCGATGTCGAGAAACGTCAGGCGATGGCCTTCGATCCACGAATGCCAAGCCCGGCTCGGGCGCCAGAAGCGCTTGAACCAGTGGGCGGTGTTCTTGATGTTGTAGCGCTTGAGCACCAACGTGCGCCCGGCTACCTCGATACGCGCCACGCTGGCCGCGCCACCGGTCTTGTACAGATGGCCCTGGTCGATCAGCGCATCGGCCTGCTCCAGCACCGGGCGCATCGCTTCGAGCTCGTTGCGGCAAATCGCCCGCAGCCCGGACAGGTTGCGCTCGACGCTGAACAGCGTGCATTCGCGGCCGGCCTTGTCCAGGTAGTCCTTCAGGCGCCAGGCGCGCACCTTGTCCACCTGCTTGTGCAGCGCTTCCAGCGGCAGCGCGTGCTCGGCATTGGCCAGCACGTAGTGCACCAGCGCTTCCTCGATGAACGGCTCCAGGCGCTTGGGCAACTGGGCGAAGAACACCCCGAGGTTCTCCAGCACGCGCTGGCGCGACAGTTGCTGGCCGGGCGTCTCGGCCTTGATGCCCGCGCCGTCGATCAGGTACAGCTGGCCATCCTGGCGCAGCAAGTTGTCCAGGTGCAGGTCTTCCTGCCACAGGCCCTTGGCGTGCATCTGCGCCACGGCGGTGAGGGCCTCGCCCAGCACCAGGTGCTGCTCGTCGGCCAGCATCGGCAGTTGCTCCACCCGGGCCCAGGCGTCGCCCAGGCTTTCGGCATGGTCGAGGTATTCGAACAACAGCCAGCCGCCCTCGCCTTCCTTGAGACCATCGGCCAGCAGGCGTGGAGTGGTCAGGCCTTGCTCGGCCATCAGCAGGGCGCCATCGCGCTCACGCTGGAAATGCCGGGCGGCATTGCCACCGACCAGCAACTTGGCCAGCACCTTGGTGCCACGCCAGATACCCGCGCCGACATAACGCTGGCCCGGCAGCACGCGCAACAGGCTGAGCAACTGCAGGTCGGCGCTGCCCGCGGCGTCGGCGAGGGTGACGGTCAGCGGCAGGCTCGGGCTGCGCCCGGCCGCCTTCAATTCGGACAGGCGCATCAGCGGGCCTCTTTGTGACGACGGCGTTGGGTCAGGCGTTGCAGCCAGGTGGATACCGGGGCGCTGTCCGCCGGCTGCTCCAGATAAGCCGCCAGCAGCACGCGCACATCGGCCTCGTCCCAGGCCCGGGCGCGGCGCAGCAACGGCTCGAGGTCCTTGACCCGGTCACGCATGCCAAACAGCAACGGACGGGTCTTTTCCAGGTCGATCAGCTGGGCCTGCCAGCCCTCGCGGCGCTCACGCAGGAAGATGTGCTTGGGGTAGAAGCAGCCGTGCATCTGCCCGGCGGCGTGCAGGGTTCGGGCCAGCCGTCCACAGGCCTGGAGGATCGCCTGGCGCTGCGACGCGTCCATCTGCGCCCAGCGGCCGAGCAGTTGCTCAAGGTCGGTCCACTCGTCCAGCGCCCGGGTCATGAGGATCGCCCGGTGCTCGCCACCCTGCTTGCGCTCGCCATAGAAGACCGCCTGCAGCGCGGGAATCTCAAGCTTCTGGTAGCGGCTGATGTTGCGAAACTCCCGGGCGAAGGTCGGCTCGCCAAAGGGCCGCTGCAGGCTGCGGGTGAAGTAGTCGCTCTGGCGCTTGAGGTAGAAACCCTTGCCCTCGAGCTCCAGGCGGAACACGCTGCTCCAGCCGCCACGGCCGGTATTGGGTTCGTCCACGGCATCCAGCTGCAGGGCCCACAGCGCCTCGAAGTCGCTCAGCCCGTGGCGTTGCAGCAGCGCCTGGTCGGCACTGGCCAGGTAATCGGTCATTCCCTTCCCTCGAAAAAGCCCAGCACCTGGCGAATGCGCTTCTTGTCACGGGCGTTCAGACGCGCGTGTCCGCGGTACTGCAGGTAGAAGCGCAGACGCTGGGTCGCCGACAGGTGGTACTTGGCCACCTTGTCCAGGCACGCCAAGTCCTTTATCAACCGGTGGCGCAGCATGAAGCCGCGCCAGAAATCGCCGGTCGGGCAGTCGATGAAGAATAGCGTGCCCTGGTCGTCGACCAGCAGGTTGCGCCATTTAAGGTCGTTATGGGCGAAGTGGTGATCGTGCATCACCCGAGTGTGACGTGCCAGCTGGCGGCTGACGTGATCGACCCAGGCGGCGTCGCGCAGGCGCGGATCATTGCGTTCGGCCAACGCCGAGAGGTCTTCGGTGCGCGGCAGCTCGCGGGTGATCATCGCCCCGCGGCCAAAGGCCAGGCCCTGGCGCTCGAGCCCCCAGGCGACCACATCGGCGGTGGGGATGCCCCACTTGGCGAACTGCTTGAGGTTCTGCCATTCGGCCTTGACCCTGGGTCGGCCCAGGTAGCGGCGCATGTGCTTGCCGGCGCCGGTGTAGCGCTTGACGTAGTAGTTGACGCCATCGCGCTCGATGCGGATGACCTCGCTCAGCGGGTCGCGGGTCAGGCGCTCGCCCTGGAGGGCGAACACCGCGTCGATACTGCCGAAATCGGCCGCCAGGTGCGCATACTCGGGCGCCAGGTTCCAGCTCGCCATCAGAGTGCGTCCCCGTAACGTTGCTTGCGGTCGTAGAGTTTCTGCGCCTTGCGCTCCAGCCAGGCGAGCAGCGCGGCTTCGTCCTTGAGCACCTGGCGCAACGGGCGCTGGAAGTAGCCGCGCAGAAAGCGCAGCTTGTCGCGGCGGGTCAGGCCGATGTCCAGGGCCGAGAAATACAGGGCGGCCAGGTCCTTGTCGCGCCAGCGACGGGTGATCTTCGCCCGGGTCTGGGCGCGGTGCAGGTCGATCACCGACAGTTTGAAGTCTTCCGGCGTCACCGGGCGGTCGGTGTGCAGCAGGAAGTGGCAGATGTAACAGTCGCGGTGGTTGACCCCGGCGCGGTGCATGCCGCCGGTCATCTTCGCCACTTCGGCGATCAGCGCGCGCTTCAGGCGCGGCGCTGGCGGCTGCTTGACCCAGTCGATGCTGAAGTCTTCCAGGCTGACAGTGGGCGCCAGCTCCTCGGTAACGATGAACGAGTGCTGGGTGGCCGGATTGCTGCCACGCTCGCCGTAGGCCACCGCGGTCATGGTCGGCACACCGGCTTCATGCAGGCGCTGGATGGCCCGCCATTCCTGGCCGGCGCCGAGCACCGGCAGCTTGGCGCTGAACAGGTTCTTGAAGATCTCGCCCCAGCCGATGCCGCGGTGGATCTTGACGAAGAAGCCCGCGCCATCGACCTCGGTGCGCAGGGTGCGGCGACCTTCCAGCTCGCGGTACACCTCGCCCTGCAGGGCCTCAACGGCCTCGAAGGGATCGCGCCCGGCCCACAGGCGCTTGAACGGTTCGGCCAGTATCAGCTTCATGCGGTCTCCTGACCGAGGATCACATCGGCAGCATGCTGCGGCATGCTGTACAGGTCGGCGGTCTCGGCGAAGGCCACACCGTTGTCCGACCAGGCCGCGCGGGCCCCGGCGTCTTCGAGCATGCGTTGCAGGTAGCGGTTCAACTGCTCCTGCTCGAACGGCTCGTCCAGCACCAGGCCGCTATCGGCCTCGGCGATGTAATGGGCATAGCCACAGACCTTGGACACCAGCACCGGCAACCCGGCGACCAGCGCTTCGAGCAGCACGGTCCCGGTGTTCTCGTTGTAGGCCGGGTGGATCAGCAGGTCGGCACCGAGCAGAAAACGCGGAATGTCGCTGCGGCCCTTGAGGAACTGCACCTGCTCGCCCAGGCCGAGCGCCGCGCTTTGCACCTGGAACAGCTTGGGGTCGTCCTGGCCGATGACCATCAGCTTGGTACGCTTGCGCAGGGCCGACGGCAACGCCGCCAGGGCCTTGAGGCTGCGGTCCACCCCCTTGGTCTTGAAGCCCGAGCCGATCTGCACCAGCAGCAATTCATCGTCGGCCAGGCCGAACTCCTGGCGGAAGTCGGCGCGAATGGTCGCGGCGTCGGCCGGGCGGCGGCGGTCCTGGGAGATGCCCGGCGGCAGCAGGTGGAAGCGCGCCTCGGGGGTGCCGTAGTGCTTGATGAATAGCGGCTGCTGCACCTCGGAAATCATCAGGATCTCGGTATGCGCATCCTTGGCGAACACCGCCCGCTCGTATTCAGCGAAATGGCGGTAACGGCCCCAGCGGCGGTACAGGCCGCCGCGCAGGGTCTGGGCCTTGTCCTCGAAACAGCCGTCGGCGGCGTAGTAGACGTCCAGGCCGGGCATCTTGTTGAAGCCGATCAGGCGATCGACCGGACGCTTGGCCAGGTCGGCTTCCATCCAGGCGCTGAGCTTCTCGTTGCGGCGGTGGTTGAACAGCGCCTTGACCGGCGCCACCAGCACCTCGAAGCCCGGCGGAATGTCACCTTCCCAGATCAGCGTGTACACGCGGATCTGGTGACCCCGCTTCTGGCACTCGAGGGCGATGCGCATGAAGTCGCGCTGCAGCCCGCCAAAGGGGAAATACTTGTAGAGCACAAAAGCCAGTTGCATCAACGAACATCCTCAGCCAGCAGCAGCGCGCTCAAGCGGCCCGCCACATGCTCGGGATTCAGGCGAGTGAAGCACAGCGGCCACTCGCGTTTGAGATCGAACCGGCGCAGGTCCTCGGCGCTCGGTTTGTAGGTGCACTTCTTCTGCAGGCACGGGGCGCAGGGGAAGTCGCTCGCCTGGTGGATCTGGGCGCGTCCGTAGGCGCCAGTCAGACCAGGGTTGGTGGGGCCGAACAGCGAGATGGTCGGCACATCCAGCGCGGCGGCCAGGTGGCCGAGGCCGGTGTCCACCGCCACGCAGGCCTTGGCCGCCGCCAGCACGCGGGCGACGCCGGCCAGGTTCAACTTGGGGAGCACCTGGCAGTTGTTCAAGCCTTGGGCAATGCGCTCGGCGCGGGCCTTTTCCGCCGGGTTGCCCCACGGCAGCATCACCTGCAGCTTGCGCCGGCCCATGCGCTCGGCCAGCTCGCGCCAGTAGGCCTCCGGCCAGTGCTTGGTGGCCCAGGTGGTGCCGTGCAGGAACACCACGTAGGGCGCGGCCGGCGGCAGTTGCAGGCGGTTGAGGTCCAGGCCGTAGTCGCCCAGCCCTTCCGGCAGGTCGTAGGCCAGGGCCAGGGCGAACAGCTGGCGCACGCGCTCCACGGCGTGCTGGCCGACGGCGACCGACAGGCGCCGGTCGTAGAAGCGGCTGGCCCAGCCCTCGCGGGCCGAGTAACGGTCCAGGCCGGCCACCGGCGCTTTCACATAGCGCGTCAGCCAGGCCGACTTGACCAGGCCCTGGGCATCGATCACCAGGTCGTACTTGTGTTCGCGCAGGCGTTGCTTGAACGCCTTCCATTCGCCGCTCTTGAGCGTCTGCCAGAGATTCTTGCGCCAGCGGCGTATCGCCACCGGGATCACCCGGTCGACCGCCGGATGCCAGCTGGGGATCTCGGCGAAGCCTTCTTCCACCACCCAGTCGAAACGGATGCCTGGGATGGCGTGGGCGGCGTCGGTGAGGGCCGGCAGGGTGTGGATGACATCGCCCAGCGACGAGGTCTTGATGATCAGTACCCGCACTCAGTCGACCTCGGCCACGGTATCGATCAGGTTCGGCCCGCCCAGGCCCTGCAGCGCGGCGATCACCTTGGCCGGCTCCAGCAGGCGCAGGCAGTTGTAGTGGCCGAAGCGGCAGGTGCGTTCGAAGCAGGGGCTGCACTCGATGCCGGTGCGCACCACCTCCACCTGGTCGGCCAGCGGCGGGGTGAAGCCCGGCGAGGTCGAGCCGTACACCGCCACCAGAGGGCGGTTGAGGGCGGCGGCCACATGCATCAGGCCCGAATCGTTGGACACCACCGCATCGGCACAGGACATCAGGTCGATGGCCTCGGCCAGGGAGGTTTCCCCCGCCAGGTTGCAGGATTCCTCGCGCAGCCCGGGGATCAACCGGTCGCGAATCTGCTCGCCCACCGGATGATCGTTCTTCGAGCCGAACAGCCACACCTGCCAGCCCTGGCGAATCATCGCGTCAGCCACTTCGGCGTAATGCTCGGCCGGCCAGCGCTTGGCCTCGCCGAACTCGGCGCCCGGGCACAGCGCCAGCACCGGGCGGTCCAGCGCCAGGCCGAACTTGGCCAGGGCCGCTTCGCGGCTCGCGGCTTCGATCTGCAGGCTCGGACGCGGGTAAGGCTTGGGCAACTCGGCATCCGGCGCGTAGGCCAGGGCCATGAAGCGCTCGATCATCAGCGGGTAGCGGGCCTTGTCCAGCTTGCGCACGTCGTTGAGCAGCAGGTAGCGCATCTCGCCGCGCCAGCCGGTGCGCTTGGGGATACCGGCGAAATACGGCACCAGCGCCGACTTGAGCGAGTTGGGCAGCAGGATCGCCTGGTCGTACTGGCCGGCCAGCGACTTGCCGATGCGCCGGCGCGTGGCCAGCTCCAGCGCGCCGTGGCCGAGCGGGAAGCTCAAGGCCTGGCGCACCTCGGGCATGCGTTCGAGGATCGGTCGGCTCCACTCAGGGGCCAGGACGTCGATCACGCAGTCGGGGTGCTGCTGTTTGAGGCACTGGAACAGGGTCTGCGCCATCACCATGTCGCCGACCCAGCTGGGGCCAATGATCAGTATTCTCATGCTTTATCCAGAAACATTCGGGGAGGCTGCAGGCTGCGCTACAACCTGGCCTCCCCTCTTTATATTCAGGCTATGTGGCGGACAGTGTACCACCGGTGGTGAGGCATGAACCTTTGGGGCTGCTTTGCAGCCCTTTCGCGACACAAGGCCGCTCCTACAGGGAACGCAATCCCTTGTAGGAGCGGCCTTGTGTCGCGAAAGGGCCGCACAGCGGCCCCAACAACCTCAAGTCAGACCCAGCTCACTCCAGATCCGCCTTACCTCACGACGCTCATCGACAAACTGCGCCGCATCGATCACCCCTGCCTGCTTCTGCAGGGCCTGGCGGTGCGACGCCGAGCGGAACGCCTTGTACACCTCGCGCAGCAGCACGGCGTCGGCGGCGGGCATCAGCCCGGCCTGCTCCAGCTCTTCGAGGATGCGGATGTTGTCGGTCCAGCGCAGTATGGCCGGATGGTCGTGGGACCAGGCCAAAGCGGCGTATTGCACCATAAATTCGATATCCACGATACCGCCGGCATCCTGCTTGATATCGAACGGCTGACCGGCCTCGAAGGCATTGCCCGCGGTGCCGGCGGCAGTGAGCTTGGTGCCCAGGTTGTTGCGCATCTTGGCGCGCATCTCGCTGACGTCGACGCGCAGCTTGTCGAGGTCGCGTGGCTGGCCGAGGACCTGCGCCCGCACCGACTCGAAGGCCGTCGCCACCTGCTTGCAACCCACCAATACGCGGGCCCGCACCAGTGCCTGGTGCTCCCAGGTCCAGGCCTCGTTCTGCTGGTAGCGCTCGAAGGCGCCCAGCGAGCTGACCAGCAGCCCCGAGGCGCCGGAGGGACGCAGGCGCATGTCCACGTCGTAGAGCTGGCCGGAGTTGGTCTGGGTGGTCAGCAGGTGGATGATGCGCTGGCCCAGGCGGGTGTAGAACTGCGCGCTGTCGATGGGCTTGGCGCCGTCGGTTTCGGCATTCGGGTCGCCATCATGAATGAACACCAGGTCCAGGTCAGAACCATGGCCCAACTCCAGGCCGCCGACCTTGCCGTAGCCGACGATGATGAAGCCCGGGTCGCACAGGGTGCCGTCGCTGCGCTTGGGCTGACCATGACGCGCCACGGTCTGGCGCCAAGCCAGGGCCAACACCTGGTCAAGAATCGCCTCGGCCAGCCAGGTCAGGTAGTCGCTGACCTTCATCAAGGGCAGGTTACCGCTGATTTCCGAGGCGGCCACGCGCAGGTTGTGGGCCAGCTTGAAGTGGCGCAGGGCCTCCATCTGCTGTTCCAGGTCATCCTCGGGAATGCGCGTCAGGCGCTCGCGCAGCTCGGCGGCCAGCTCCGGCGCCAACGGCGGGCTGAACAACCGGCCCTCATTGAGCAGTTCGTCGAGCAGCAGCGGGTAACGGGCCATCTGCTCGGCAATCCACGGGCTGGCGGCGCACAGGGTCAGCAGGCGGCGCAGGGCGCCGGGGTTTTCGGTAAGCAGCACCAGGTAGGCCGAGCGCCGCGCCACGGCCTCGACCAATGGCAGCACCCGCTCCAGCACCAGGTCGGGGTTGTCGTGCTCGACCGCCTGGGCCAGCAGCCTCGGAATGAAGGCGTCCAGGCGCTCGCGACCGATGCGCTGCATCGAGCGCAGGGTCGGGCTGGCCCGCAACGCGGTCAGGCGGCGCAGGGCCTCGGCCGGCTGCCGGAAGCCCGCTTCCTCCAATTGGCGGGAGGCGGCGTCTTCATCCTGGGCCTGCTCCCACAGGGGCGACCACTCGCCGCCGACCACCAGTTCGCCTTCGGCCTCATCTTCATCCGGGTCGGCGATGACCTGGCGGAAATGCCAGTCGATACGCCCACGCCAGTGCATCAATTGGCCGTGGAAGCTGTCCCAGTCGGCGAAGCCGAGCATGTAGGCGATGCGCGCGCGGTCGGTCGGGTCGTCCGGCAGCATCTGGGTCTGGCGGTCGGCGATGGCCTGGATCGCGTGCTCGGTGTAACGCAGGAATTCATAGCCGTCGCGCAGCTCGGCGACCACGGCCGTAGGCAGGTAGCCCTGCCCTTCCAGGGTGGTCAGGACCTTGAGTAACGGCCGCTGCTGCAGGCTCAGGTCGCGACCGCCGTGAATCAGCTGGAACGCCTGGGCGATGAACTCCACTTCGCGAATGCCACCGGCACCGAGCTTGATGTTGTCGGCCATGCCTTTGCGCCGCACTTCCTGCTGGATCAGCTGCTTCATGGTGCGCAGCGCCTCGATGGCGGAGAAGTCCAGGTAGCGTCGGTAGACGAACGGCCGCAGCATCTCCTGCAACTGCGCGCCGGCCACCTGATCGCCAGCGACCACTCGCGCCTTGATCATGGCGTAGCGCTCCCAGTCGCGGCCCTGATCCTGGTAGTACTGCTCCAGGGCATTGAAGCTGAGCACCAGTGCACCAGCAGAGCCATAAGGGCGCAGGCGCATGTCGACGCGGAATACGAAGCCGTCGACGGTGACCGGATCGAGCGCCTTGATCAGGCGCTGGCCCAGGCGGGTGAAGAACTCCTGGTTGTCCAGCGAGCGCTTGACCCCTTCGGTTTCGCCGCCCTCGGGGAAGGCGAAGATCAAGTCGATGTCGGACGACAGGTTCAGCTCCACCGCGCCCAGCTTGCCCATGCCCAGCACCACCAGGTGCTGGGGCTGGCCGCTGCGGTTGCCGATGGGCGTGCCGAACTGCTGGCAGTGGCGCGGGTACAGCCATTGATAGGCTTCGTCGATGCTGGCGTCGGCCAGGTCGGACAGGTCGCGGCAGGTCTCGGGCAACGCGGCCTGGCGGGTAATGTCGCGCCAGATGATGCGCAGTTGCTGGCGGTTGCGCTCGCGGCGCAGGTTGCGCGCCAACTCGTCCTCATTCTGGGCGGCATCGGCCGCGGCGTTGATCTGCGCACGCAGCTGGCCCGGCGCGTAGGCCTGGCCCATCGTGCCGCTGGCCAGCAGTTCGAACAGCATCGCCGGATCACGCTGGGCCTGGGCCAGGACGAAATCGCTGGCGGCGGCGACCTGGTCGAACTGGCGTCGGTGCTCGGCGCTCAGGCTGTCCAGATCCAGCTCGGGGTGACCAATCAAGGCATCGCGCATGAATTGCTGGTTGCGAGCGACCAGCGGTTGGAGGAAAGCAGGCAGATCGAGCGGCAAAGGCAGGCGCATGGTCTATCCTTGATCGGCGTGAAAGAGAGCGGTTGCGCAGGGCAAACGGGGGTTGGACCACGGTTGGACTGTCGTACAAAAGTTGGAAATAGCTGAAATAGACGAAAAATTGGCAAAACCCATCAAGATCTACCTATCAGCGACACACCACCAACCAACATGAACGTTTTTCCTCACAACCCGGGATGCGACCAAACGTCGCATTTGTGTAGTTTTACTACTACTCATGACCTGCCAAAGCATGAAATGAGAAAGCATTTGTAGTAAAACTACACCGCGCCGGATGACTGTCCGGTAATCCAAGAATTCACGACGTCTGCCCATAAGGCCAGTCGCAAACTCAGGCCATCGATTCTGGTGGCCTTTCCGCCCTGGAGCAAGCCATGCAAGACCTCGATCCAATCGAAACCCAGGAATGGCTGGATGCCCTGGAGTCGGTCCTCGACAAAGAAGGCGAAGACCGCGCTCATTACCTGATGACCCGTATGGGCGAGCTGGCCACCCGCAGTGGCTCGCAGCTGCCGTATGCCATCACCACGCCGTACCGCAACACCATCCCTGTCACCCACGAAGCACGCATGCCTGGCGACCTGTTCATGGAACGCCGCATCCGCTCGATGGTGCGTTGGAACGCCCTGGCCATGGTCATGCGCACCAACCTGAAAGACTCGGACCTGGGCGGACACATCTCCAGCTTCGCCTCCAGCGCCACCCTCTACGACATCGGCTTCAACTACTTCTTCCAGGCCCCGACCGAAGAACACGGCGGCGACCTGATCTTCTTCCAGGGCCACGCCTCGCCAGGCGTCTACGCCCGTGCCTTCATGGAAGGCCGCATCAGCGAAGACCAGATGAACAACTTCCGTCAGGAAGTGGACGGCAACGGCCTGTCTTCGTACCCGCACCCATGGCTGATGCCTGACTTCTGGCAGTTCCCGACCGTATCGATGGGTCTGGGTCCGATCCAGGCCATCTACCAGGCGCGCTTCATGAAGTACCTGGAAGCCCGTGGCTTCATCCCGGCCGGCAAGCAGAAGGTCTGGTGCTTCATGGGCGACGGCGAGTGCGACGAGCCGGAATCCCTGGGCGCGATCGCCCTGGCCGGCCGCGAGAAGCTGGATAACCTGATTTTTGTCATCAACTGCAACCTGCAGCGCCTCGACGGCCCGGTTCGCGGCAACGGCAAGATCATCCAGGAACTCGAAGGCGTGTTCCGTGGCGGTGGCTGGAACGTCAACAAAGTCGTCTGGGGCCGCTTCTGGGACCCACTGCTGGCCAAGGACACCAACGGTGCCCTGCAGCGCCGCATGGACGAAGTCATCGACGGCGAGTACCAGAACTACAAAGCCAAAGACGGCGCGTACGTTCGTGAGCACTTCTTCAACACCCCAGAGCTCAAGGCCATGGTCGAGGACCTGTCCGACGACGAGATCTGGAAGCTCAACCGTGGCGGCCACGACCCGTACAAGGTCTACGCGGCGTACCACCAGGCTGTGAACCACAAAGAGCAGCCGACCGTCATCCTGGCCAAGACCATCAAGGGTTACGGTACCGGTGCCGGCGAAGCCAAGAACACCGCGCACAACACCAAGAAGGTCGACGTCGACAGCCTGCGTCACTTCCGTGACCGCTTCGACATCCCGGTCAAGGATGCCGACCTTGAGAACCTGCCGTTCTTCAAGCCCGAAGAAGGCTCCGCCGAAGCCAAGTACCTGGCCGAGCGCCGCGCTGCCCTGGGCGGTTTCGTGCCACAGCGCCGTGCCAAGAGCTTCAGCGTGCCGACCCCGCCACTAGAAACGCTGAAAGCGATCCTGGACGGCTCGGGCGACCGCGAAATCTCCACCACCATGGCCTTCGTGCGCATCCTGGCGCAGTTGGTCAAGGACAAGGACATCGGCCAGCGCATCGTCCCGATCATCCCGGACGAAGCCCGTACCTTCGGTATGGAAGGCATGTTCCGCCAGCTGGGCATCTACTCGTCGGTCGGCCAGCTCTACGAGCCGGTCGATAAAGACCAGGTGATGTTCTACCGCGAAGACAAGAAGGGCCAGATCCTCGAGGAAGGCATCAACGAAGCCGGCGCCATGTCGTCGTTCATCGCCGCCGGTACCTCGTACAGCTGCCACAACCAGCCGATGCTGCCGTTCTACATCTTCTACTCGATGTTCGGCTTCCAGCGTATCGGCGACCTGGCCTGGGCCGCCGGCGACAGCCGCACCCGTGGCTTCCTGATCGGCGGTACCGCCGGCCGTACCACCCTCAACGGTGAAGGCCTGCAGCACGAAGACGGTCACAGCCACATGATGGCGGGCACCATCCCGAACTGCCGCACCTACGATCCGACCTACGGCTACGAGCTGGCGGTGATCATCCAGGACGGCATGAAGAAGATGACCGAAGAGCAACAGGACATTTTCTACTACATCACCGTGATGAACGAATCGTACCAGCAGCCAGCCATGCCGGCCGGTGTCGAGGACGGCATCATCAAGGGCATGTACCTGCTCGAGGAAGACACCCGCGAAGCCGCGCACCACGTACAGCTGATGGGCTCCGGCACCATCCTGCGCGAAGTCCGCGAGGCCGCGAAGATCCTGCGCGAAGAGTTCAACGTCGGCGCCGACGTATGGAGCGTCACCAGCTTCAACGAACTGCGTCGCGACGGCCTGGCCGTGGAACGCGCCAACCGCCTCAAGCCTGGCCAGAAGCCTCAGAAGACCTACGTCGAAGAGTGCCTGGGCGGTCGCAAGGGCCCGGTCATCGCCTCCACCGACTACATGAAGCTGTTCGCCGAGCAGATTCGCCAGTGGGTGCCGAGCAAAGAGTTCAAGGTCCTGGGTACCGACGGTTACGGTCGCAGCGACAGCCGCAAGAAGCTGCGTCACTTCTTCGAAGTCGACCGCCACTTCGTGGTGCTGGCTGCCCTGGAAGCCCTGGCTGACCGTGGCGAGATCGAACCCAAGGTTGTGGCTGACGCCATCGTCAAGTTCGGCATCGATCCGGACAAGCGCAACCCACTGGACTGCTGAGGAGTATTTTTAAGTGAGCGAACTCATTCGCGTACCTGACATCGGCAGCGGTGAAGGTGAAATCATCGAGCTGTTCGTCAAGGTCGGTGACCGTATCGAGGCTGACCAGAGCCTGCTGACCCTGGAGTCCGACAAGGCCTCCATGGAGATCCCCGCGCCGAAGGCCGGTGTGGTCAAGGAACTGAAGGTCAAGCTGGGCGACCGCCTGAAAGAAGGCGACGAGCTGCTGGTCCTGGAAGTCGAGGGCGCCGCTGCGGCGCCTGAGGCTCCAGCCGCCGCGCCTGCCCAGGCTGCGGCTCCCGCGCCTGCCGCCGAAGCCGCCCCTGCTCCCGCTCCGGCCGCAGCCCCGGCTGCCGCCAGCGTGCAGGACATCCACGTGCCGGACATCGGCTCGTCGGGCAAGGCCAAGATCATCGAAGTGCTGGTCAAGGTCGGCGACACCGTCGAAGCCGACCAGTCGCTGATCACCCTGGAGTCCGACAAGGCCTCCATGGAGATCCCGTCGCCGGCTGCCGGCGTGGTCGAGGAAGTGCTGTGCAAGCTGGAAGATGAAGTCGGCACTGGCGACCTGATCTTCAAGCTGAAAGTCGCTGGCGCCGCGCCGGCTGCTGCTCCGGCCCCTGCTGCTGCCCCGGCTCCGGCCAAGGCTGAAGCGGCACCGGCCGCCGCGCCTGCCGCTGCCGCCCCTGCTCCGGTAGCCACCGCACCGGCCGCCGGCAGCAACGCCAAGGTTCATGCAGGCCCGGCCGTTCGTCAGCTGGCCCGTGAATTCGGCGTCGACCTGGGCGCGGTTGCCGCCACCGGTCCGCACGGCCGTATCCTCAAGGAAGACGTGCAGGTCTACGTCAAGGCCATGATGCAGAAGGCCAAGGAAGCTCCAGCCGCCGGTGCTACCGGTGGTGCAGGCATCCCGCCGATCCCGGCCGTGGACTTCAGCAAATTCGGTGAAGTGGAAGAAGTGGCCCTGACCCGCCTGATGCAGGTCGGTGCCGCCAACCTGCACCGCAGCTGGCTGAACGTGCCGCACGTGACCCAGTTCGACTCCGCCGACATCACCGAGCTGGAAGCCTTCCGCGTCGCGCAGAAGGCCGTGGCCGAGAAGGCTGGCGTCAAGCTGACCGTGCTGCCACTGCTGCTCAAGGCCTGCGCCTTCCTGCTCAAGGAACTGCCGGACTTCAACAGCTCGCTGGCGCCAAGCGGCAAGGCGATCATCCGCAAGAAGTACGTGCACATCGGCTTCGCCGTGGACACCCCGGACGGTCTGCTGGTCCCGGTGATCAAGAACGTCGACCAGAAGAGCCTGCTGCAACTGGCTGCCGAAGCTGCCGCGCTGGCCGAGAAAGCCCGCACCAAGAAGCTTTCGGCCGACGAGATGCAGGGCGCCTGCTTCACCATCTCCAGCCTCGGCCACATTGGCGGCACCGGCTTCACGCCGATCGTCAACGCGCCTGAGGTGGCGATCCTCGGTGTGTCCAAGGCAACCATGCAGCCGGTCTGGGACGGCAAGGCCTTCCAGCCGAAGCTGATGCTGCCGCTGTCGCTGTCCTACGATCACCGTGTGATCAATGGCGCCGCCGCCGCGCGCTTCACCAAGCGCCTGGGCGACGTGCTGGGCGACATCCGCACCATGCTGCTGTAACGCTGCACGCTGCCCCTCCCCCGGAGGGGCAGCCCCGTTTTCGAGCTGCCACGCTCGTACCTCAACCCCGCCAATTGGCGGGGCTTTTTTTGCCCGCATGAATGTCACGGCCTTGTAGAAACCAGCTTGCTGGCGAACAGGTGGATGGTTCGCCAGCAAGCTGGCGCCTACAGATTTCATGCAACTGGCCGACAACCTGTTCATAGCATCCCCCATGGCCGCTTGCCAGCCCCAGGGACATGATGCAACCTTGCCCGATGCGCCGTGCTCCAGGCCGCGCCCCAGTTCAAGCGAGTCTTCGATGAAAAGCCAACCCGATGCCGCCAGCCGTGTGGCGGCCGAGGTCGTGACGCAGCTTCCCGTGCCCTCGCGGCTCGGCATGCTGCGTTTCGAGCGGCTGAACGAAGCCAGCTGGGCCATGCTTTACCTCGACCCGGCCTGCGACCGCCAGTTCGGCCTGCACGCCGCCGAGCTCTGCGCCCTGATCGGTTCGCCCTACGCCAGCCTCATGGAGCCGGAAGCACGCTACAAGCTGCACGACGAGATCCAGCTGCAGCTGGCTCAGCGCGGCTACTACCGGGTTAGCTACACCCTGCACGCCTGCCCGGCGCCGCTGCGCCTGCTGGAGGTCGGGGAGAGCTACAAGCAGCACAACCGCCAGCTGCTGCGCGGCTACCTGACGGTGTGCGACGACCACCGCCAGGACACACCGGACCTCGACGCCAACGACCTGGAGTCGCGCAACAACCGCCTGCAACTGGCCCTGCAACTGAACCAGCGCGCCCAACAAGAGCAACTCGAACACCTGGAGCGGGTTCGCGCCCAGCAGGACCTGATCCTGCGCCTGGCGCGCCAGCGCTACAGCATCGGTAACTCGCTGCTCGAAGCCGCCGAGCTAATCACCCGCAGTGCCTGCGAGATCTACAAGGTCGACTGCGCCAGCATCTGGTACCTGAACGACCAGCGCTTGGAGCCGATCAGCGCCTGGTACAGCCGCGACCAACAGCACCGCATGCCCGAGGCGATCGACGCCAGCCGCTTTCCGGACTATCTGGAAGCCCTGCACGCCAGCCGCGCCATCGACGCCCACAACGCCAGCCACGACCCGCGCACCCGCGAGATGGCCGAATCGCTGTACAGCACCGACGACAACGCCATGCTCGATGCCAGTGTCCGCATCGACGGCCAAGTGGTCGGCGTGCTGTGCCTGGAGCAGACCGGCCAGCCACGGGCCTGGCAGTCGGACGAGATCGCCTTCGCCGGCGAGCTGGCCGACCAGTTCGCCCAAGTCATCAACAACCACAACCGGCGTACCGCCGCCAGCGCCCTGCACCTGTTCCAGCGCGCCGTGGAACAGAGCGCCAGCGCCTTCCTGCTGGTCAACCGCGACGGCGTGGTGGAATACGTCAACCCCAGCTTCACCGCGATCACCCAGTACAGCACCGAGGAGGTCCAGGGCCATCACCTGGCCGAACTGCCGGCGCTGGAAAACTTGAGCGAGCTGCTGTTCGACTCACCGTCCAGCCTGGCCATGGGCAACAGCTGGCAAGGCGAGTTCAAAAGCCGGCGCAAGAACCTCGAGCCCTACTGGGGCCAGCTATCGATCTCCAAGGTGTACGGCGACAACCGCGAGCTGACCCACTACATCGGCATCTACGAGGATGTGACCCAGACCAAGCTGGCCCAGCAGCGCATCGAGCGCCTGGCCTACACCGACAACCTGACCAACCTGGGCAACCGCCCGGCGTTCATCCGCAACCTCGACGAGCGCTTCGCCCGCGACAGCGCCAGCCCCATCTGCCTGCTGCTGGTGGACATCGACAACTTCAAGCGGATCAACGACAGCCTCGGCCACCAGACCGGCGACAAGCTGCTGATCAGCCTGGCCCGGCGCCTGCGCAACAGCCTGGCCAACGGCGGCAGCCTGGCGCGCTTCGCCAGCAACGAGTTCGCCGTGCTGCTGGACGACACCAGCCTGGAAGATGGCCAGGGCGTCGCCCACCAGTTGCTGCGCACCCTCGACAAACCAATGTTCGTCGACAACCAGCTGATCAACGTCACCGCCTCCGTGGGCCTGGCCTGCGCGCCGCTGCACGGCAGCGACCCGGCCACGTTGATGAAAAACGCGGGCCTGGCCCTGCACAAGGCCAAGGCCAACGGCAAGCACCAGGTCCAGGTGTTCACCGAAGTGCTCAACGCCGAGGCCAGCTACAAGCTGTTCGTCGAGAACAACCTGCGCCGCGCCCTGACCCAGAACGAACTGGAAGTGTTCTACCAGCCCAAGCTGTGCCTGCGCAGCGGCCGCCTGCTCGGCCTGGAGGCGCTGCTGCGCTGGAACCACCCCGAGCGCGGCATGATCCGCCCCGACCAGTTCATCAGCGTGGCCGAGGAAACCGGCCTGATCATCCCCATCGGCAAGTGGGTGGTGCGCCAATCCTGCCGCATGAGCCAGCAGTTGCGCGAAGCCGGCTTCGGCAACCTGCACGTGGCCATCAACCTGTCGCCCAAGCAGTTCTCCGATCCCGAGCTGGTCAGTTCGATCGGCAGAATCCTCAAGGAAGAAGCCCTGCCGCCGCACCTGCTGGAGCTGGAACTGACCGAAGGCCTGCTGCTGGAAGCCACCGAGGACACCCACCGCCAGCTCGACGAGCTCAAGGCCCTGGGCCTGACCCTGGCCATGGACGACTTCGGCACCGGCTACTCGTCGCTGAGCTACCTGAAGAAGTTCCCGATCGACATCATCAAGATCGACCGCAGCTTCATCAACGAGATCCCCGACAACCAGGACGACATGGAGATCACCTCGGCGGTGGTGGCCATGGCCCACAACCTCAAGCTCAAGGTGGTCGCCGAAGGAATCGAGACGCCCGAGCAGCTGGCGTTCCTGCGCCGGCACCGCTGCGACGTCGGCCAGGGCTACCTGTTCGACCGGCCGATTCCGGGGCGCGAGCTGAACGACAAGCTGCGACGCTACCCGCGTGGGCCGGTGGACTGACAGCGGCGCCAACCTCGGGCACTATAGGAACCATTCGGGCCTCACCGCCGGCAGGCCGGCTCCCACAGTCGAACGCATAACCCTGAGGGAGCCGGCTTGCCGGCGATTGGGCCAACACCTGTCCAACTGAAAAGACACAGAGGAACGGCCATGGTCCTGCGTTCGGAAATCCTGGTGAACAAAAACGTCCTGCCCACCGCGGAACAGGCCCTGCCCGGCCGCGAAACCCCGATGCCCCTGCCCGAGTTCCACTACGTGTTCGAAGGCACCCCGCTGCTCGGCCCGTTCTTCGAAGGCGACATCGACTTCGCCATCTTCGGCCTGGGCTGCTTCTGGGGCGCCGAGCGCCGTTTCTGGCAGCGCGAAGGCGTGGTCAGCACCGTGGTCGGCTACGCCGGCGGTTTCACCCCCAATCCCACCTACGAGGAAGTCTGCTCGGGCCTGACCGGCCACACCGAGGTGGTGCTGGTGGTGTTCGACAAGAACCGGGTCAGCTACCGCGAGCTGCTGGCGATGTTCTGGGAGTTGCACAACCCGACCCAGGGCATGCGCCAGGGCAACGATGTCGGCACCCAGTACCGCTCGGCGATCTACTGCACCTCGCCGCAGCAGCTCGATGAAGCAAACGCGAGCAAGGCCGCCTTCCAGGCCGAGCTGGGCAAGGCCGGCTTCGGTGAGATCACCACCGAGATCGCCCAGGCGCCGACCGTGTACTTCGCCGAGGCCTACCACCAGCAGTACCTGGCCAAGAACCCGGAAGGCTACTGCGGCATCGGCGGCACCGGCGTGTGCCTGCCGCCCAGCCTGCAGGGCAACTGAGCCATGATCCTGTTCCATTCGCCGCTGTCGCCATTCGTGCGCAAGGTGATGATCGTGCTGCACGAGACCGGCCAGTTGGACCGCGTCACCGTGCAGGGCGTGAACATCAGCCCGGTGAACGGCGACGCGCAGCTCAACCAGGGCAACCCGATCGGCAAGATCCCGGCCCTGCGCCTGGACGACGGCAGCGTGCTGCACGACAGCCGGGTGATCTGCGAGTACCTCGACAGCCAGCACGTTGGCCTGCCGCTGATCCCCCGCGAGGGCTCGGCACGCTGGCGGCGTCTGACCCTGGCCTCTCAGGCCGACGCGATCATGGATGCGGCAGTGGCCACCCGCTACGAGACCTTCCTGCGCCCGGTGGACAAGCAGTGGGACGGTTGGGTGCAGGCACAGGGCGAGAAGATCCGCCGCAGCCTGGCGAGCCTGGAGCGCGAGCACCTGGCTGAGATCGCCTCGGGGTTCGATATCGCCGCGATCGGGGCGGCCTGTGCGTTGGGGTATCTGGACCTGCGCCAGCCTGAGTTCGATTGGCGTGGGCTGTATCCAGGGCTGGCGGCGTGGTATGCCGAGGTGGCAAAGCGACCGTCGATGGTGGCTACAGCTCCGTTAGCCTGAGACTGCGCCAGCGAGGGCTTCGCCCTCGTTTCGCGACACAAGACCGCTCCTACAGGATTACGCGATCGTCTGTAGGAGCGGCCTTGCGTCGCGAAAGGGCTGCAGAGCAGCCCCAGAATTCACCTCGGTATCACAGGAAATAGCTGGCCAATCCTCACAGCCAACCAGCGCCCGATCTCTCTATCCTCCCTCATACGCCCCTCCCCACCCGCGACCAGTCCAGCCGACGGGTCAGCACCATGAACACACCCAGCAACCCGAAGCAAAGCAGCGAGCCCATCAGCAGGGCGTAGTCCTCGGCGCTGAGCAGCCCATAGAGCATCGCGTACAACGCCGCCAGTCCGGCCGCAAAGCCCACGCCACGCCCCTGGCTGCGCAGTACATGAACCAGATAGAAGCCGATCAGCAGCACGCATCCTGACGCCGACAGCCCGTAGGCCAGGCCAAACCCCAGGTGCTCGGACAGCGACAGCAACAGCAAGTAGAAGAACGCCAGGGCCACGCCCACCAGGATGTACTGCACCGGGTGCACGCTGAGGTTCTTGAGCACTTCGAACAGGAAGAAGCCGGCAAAAGTCAGGGCGATGAACAGCAGCGCATACTTGATCGCCCGTTCGCTCTTGAGGTACTGGTCCACCGGGTCGACAAAGCTGACGCCAAAAGCACGCTCGTTGAAATCACCGCACTTGCCGACGGTCGCGCAAAGGCGCATGGACTCTTCCAGGTTGGTGGCGAAGAACGAGGTCTGCCAGTGGGCGCTGAAGCCCTTCTCATCGATCGCCCGGCGGCTGGGCAAGTAGCTGCCGACGAAGCTCGGGTGCGGCCAGTTGGCGCGCATGTCTACCGTGGTGCTGCGGCCGACCGGCAGCACCGCCAGCTGGCCGGTGCCCAGCAGGGCCAGGTCGAAGGCGTAGTCGAACTCGCGGGCCTTCTGGTCGCTGAACTGCGGCAGGGCCACATGCACGCCACCGGGCAACCAGTCGACGCCGCTGCCGGCCTCGAACGGCAGGCGCTGGTCATCCAGGGTGAGCTCCAGGCTGTTCTCGATGCCGCGAATGTCGCTGATGCCGACCATCAGGAACGGCTTGTCGAAGCGGTAGTCGTCGTAGTCCTTCTCGATCCCCCAGCGCTCAGGCAGCTTGAAGCGACCGCTGACCTGCCCCTTGGCATGGAACAGGCGCGCCTGGTAGATGCCGCGGGCGCGCAGCTCGGTATCGACACCGACATCCATCGCGAAGGTTTCCGGCAGGAAGTAGAGATTGCCGTGCATCGTGGTGGTCTCCTGGACGCTCGTGCCGTCCTTGTCGATCCAGCGCCGCTCGAACTTGCGATAGGGCACCACCAGTACCGGGCCGCTGACCAGCTGGTCGTAGCTGGAGCTCGCGGCGATCTCGCCCAGCACGTTGTTGCGCAGTTGCTGGCGTTCGTCGATCAGGCCGCCAATCATCAGCAAGGGGATCAGCAGCAGCAGGATCAGCACGGCGATCAGGCCGAGCTTGAAACCTAGGGTCTTGTTCATGGGGTAAGGCTCCGTTTGCGATGGGGGCAGTGTCTGCCCGCCGCGTGGAGCCCTCGGGGAGGAAATGTGGAGATTGTGTGGAGATTGCCTGGATGGCCACGCACCGTGGGAGCGGGCTTGCCCCGCGATGAGGCCCGGTCAGGCAGTAATGTTGCCTGGGCTGGCCACATCGCGGGGCAAGCCCGCTCCCACAGGGTACCTGCCTCTCAGCTGAGTCGACGCGCAGGCAGCCACAACCTCACCCGCACCCCACCCTCGACGTTGTCCACCGCCAGCCCCCCGCCATGCAACTGCATCACCTCGGCCACGAAGTTCAGCCCCAGCCCGGTGCTCTTGCGCCCGGTCCCGGGCCTTGGCAGCGAATAGAACCGCTCGCTGACCCGCCCCAGGGCGTATTCGGGAATCGGCTGCCCCTGGTTGAACAGGCTCAAGGCCACCCGCTCGCCGTCACGCTCCAACTCGAAGGCCAGCGCGCCACGCTCGGGGGTGAAATCCAGCGCGTTGTCCAGCAGGTTGGCCAGGGCCTGACGCATCAGGAACGGATCGCACAGCAACCTGACGCCCGCCGGAATGCGCTGGCGCACCTGCAACGCGGCAGTGTCGATCCTCGCGCCATGGGCCAGCAGCAGCTCGTCGATCAGCGCTGCCACCGCCACCTGCTGCTCATCTTCCAATGCCTGCATCTGCTCGACCCGCGCCAGGTTGAGCAGGCGCTCGATCATCTGCTGCAGACGCTCGCTCTCGCGCTCGATGTTGCCGGCAAAGCGCGCTCGCTGCTCGTGCGGCATATCGCCCTGCAGTAGCTCCGAAGCACCTCGGATCGCCGCCAGCGGGCTCTTGAGCTCATGGGTGAGCGTGTGCACGTAGCGCTCGACATAGGCCTTGCCCTCCAGCTGGGTGCGCATGCGCTCCACCGCCGTCGCCAGCTGTAACAGCTCGCCGCCCTTGTAGTGCGGCAGCGCGGCGCGCTCGCCCTCGCTGACCGCCTGGGCGTAATGGGTGAGCCGGCGCAGCGAGCGGGTCAGCCACCACGACAAGGCCGCGCCGACCAGCAGCCCCAGCACGATCAATCCCAGCCCGAGAATGAGCAGGCGCCGCTCGGAGCGGTCGATGTAGGGCTGCAATGAGCTGTTCGGCTTGGCCACGGTGACCACGCCGATGATCTGGCCCTGGTCGAGGATCGGCGCCGCTACATGCATCACCGAAGTGCTTTCGTCGTCCGGATCGCTGCGGGTCGAACGGGCGCCGTACTGGCCGCGCAGGGTCAGGTAGACATCATTCCAGCGTGAATAGTCCTTGCCCAGGTCCTGGCCGCTGGAGTCGAGCAGGACGATGCCCTTGGCGTCGGTCACGTAGATCCGGTGGCTGACCTGGTTCTTCGCCAGCCCCCAGATCTGCGCGCTGGGTCGCCGCTCGCCATAGGAGGCGAGCACCTGCGACAGGTGGCTCTGGTTCAGGGTGCCGTGCTTCACATCGTCGTGAAGGATCTCGGCCAGCAGGTTGGCGGTGTCCACCAGGGTTTCTTCCGATGATTGCCGCACCACCGGCCGTATCTGCTCGCGCACCGTGTTGAGCAGAAAGTAGCCCGCCAGGCCGACGAACAGGAAGTACACCAGGAAGATGCGGATGCCCAGGCGCATCAGGCGTGCTCAGGGCTGTAGCTGTAGCCCAGGCCGCGGTGGGTCTGGATCGCCTCGGCGTCGGGCGCGACCTGGCGCAGCTTGGCGCGCAGGCTCTTGATATGGCTGTCGATGGTGCGCTCGTAGCCGACGTCCGAAGCCACGCCGAGGCCGTCGAGCAGCTGTTCACGGCTGAATACCCGCCGTGGTTGTTCGAGCAGGCTCTGCAGCAGACGGAACTCGTGGCGGGTTAGTGTCAGCGCCTGGCCACGGTAGCTGATGCGCATGGCCAGGGTGTCGAGCTGGAACGGCATGCTTTCGCTGGCCGCGTCCGACCTGGGCGCCATGCGCTTGAGGATGGCCCGCACCCGCGCCGCCACCTCACGGGGGCTGAAGGGTTTGACCACGTAGTCGTCGGCACCGATCTCCAGGCCCAGCACCCGATCGATCTCGGCGTCGCGGGCGCTGAGGAACATCACCGGCACCTCGCTGAAGCGGCGCAACTGGCGGCAGGTCTCGAAACCGTTGATGTCGGGCAGGCCGATGTCGAGGATCACCAGGTCGGCCGGACGCTGGCGCTGCTGCTCAACGGCGGCGCTGCCGAGGGTCACCCACTCGGTGCTGTGGCCGTCGGCCTGCAGGGCGTAGACCAGGGTGTCGGCGATGGCGGATTCGTCTTCGACGATAAGGATGTGGGGCATCTGAGCGGCAAGCCTCAAGCTGCAAGCTTCAAGTGAAAGCGGATCGCGGCAACTTACACCGATCCGCCGTTTCTTGCAGCTTGTCCCTTGTGGCTTGCCGCTGCCGTATCAGCAGTCCGGCTTGCCCGCCGTGAACTTCTTCGCCGGGTTCACCGCCGCCTTGAACTCGCGCAGGGCCTTGGCGCCCACCAGCAGCGGGTAGTTGAAGCTGCTGCGGTCGACCAGGTTGACCTCCACGGTTCGCTTCACATCGCCCAGGCACAGTTCCAGGTCGACCACCGGGCGGCGCGACAACTCGGGCGCGTCGCCTTCGTCTTCCTCGTCGGCGCGGTTCTTGATCTTGCTGATGCGCGCCAGCCTGTGTTCATAGACCTTTCCGTCAGCATCCTTGGTGGCCAGGCGGAAACGCACCCAATCCTCGCCGTCACGGGTGAACTGCTCGATGTCCTTGGCCGACAGCGACGCAGTGTAGGCACCGGTGTCCATCTTGGCCTTCAGGGTTTCACCGATCTCCGGCAAGGCGATGTTCTCGTAGCGGCCATACAGGGTGGGCTCGGCGGCCATCGCCGGCAGCGCCAGAAGGGACAGCAGGGCAAGCAGGGGTTTCACGGGGCAGGCTTCCTTGAGAGGGGTCAGTGCTTAGACTGCGCAGGCAGGATAGGTTCTTTGCAACAGGGTAAACAACACAATGTGAAACATTTGTCCCAGTTAATGGCCGTACGACGTTTGGCTAAGGGCCAGACCCTGCTTATCATTGCCAACCGTTCACCTTACACAACAAGAGTCCCTTTATGCGTCGCCTGCTGACCGGCATCCTCACCCTCACCCTGCTGCTGCTCAACACCCTGGTGCTGATCGGCCCGTTGCTGGTCTTCGCCCTGCTCAAGCTGGTACTGCCCGGCCGTGGCCGCGACTACGCGTCAGCTGCGGTGATGTGGATCGCCGAGACCTGGTCGGAAATCGACAAGGCCATCTTCGCCCTGTGCATCCCCACCCAGTGGGACATCCGCGGCGTGGAAACCCTGCGCCAGGACACCTCGTACCTGTGCATCAGCAACCACCAGACCTGGGTCGATATCCCGGCGCTGATCGAAAGCCTCAACCGCCGCGTGCCGTTCTTCAAGTTTTTCCTCAAGAAGGAGCTGATCTGGGTACCGCTGCTGGGCCTGGCCTGGTGGGGCCTGGACTACCCGTTCATGAAGCGCTACAGCAAGGCCTTCCTCGACAAGCATCCCGAACTCAAAGGCAAGGACCTGGAGATCACCAAGGCCGCCTGCGAGCTGTTCAAGCGCCAGCCGGTGACCGTGGTCAACTACCTAGAAGGCACCCGTTTCACCGAGGCCAAGCGCGAGCAGCAGCAGTCGCCCTATCGCCACCTGCTCAAGCCCAAGGCCGGCGGCGTGGCCTTCGTGCTGGCGGCGCTGGGCGAGCAGCTGGACGCCCTGCTCGACGTGACCATCGTCTACCCGGGCGACAAGGCACCGGGGTTCTGGGACCTGCTCAACGGCAGCATCAGCCGGGTGATCATCGACATACGCGTGCGCGAGCTGGACCCGACGTTGAGTGCAGGCGACTACGAGAACGACCCGGCCTTCCGCCAGACCGTGCAGGCCTGGGTGAACCAGCTGTGGGTGGAGAAGGACCAGCGGATCGAGCAATTGCGCGCCGAGATGCGCTGATGCCTATGGCACGCGCCCGTGAACAGGGCTTGTGCCACGAAAGGGCTGCAAGGCAGCCCATCGTCGCCGATCAGTTGATGATCTCGACAATATCTACATCCACTTCGCGACTCATCAGGTGTTTCTCCACCTCGCCGGTCAGCTTGACCTTGGTCTTGTCGTTGAACGGCGTCGGCGGCAGGTCTTCGTCGTCGATCTCGACGGTGATGGTGCCAGTGTTGTCCTTGAACTCGTACTTGTCGTCGTTGTTGATCTTCTTGGTCACGAAGCCCTGCAGCACCACCGGGGTGTCGTCGGCGGCATCGTTGGCGGCAGCGACCGTGGTCACGGCCTGGGCGCCAGGGCCGGTGTAGCCGGCGGCCAGGGCGGCGGTGCTGAACAGTGGGGCGAGGATCAGGGGCAGGTAACGAGCTTTCATGGTGATCGGGTCCTGTTTGCGTTTTGATGGCCCCAGATTACCGACGATCGCTGAATTGAAACTTAATACAACAAAAAGCCCGGCACTTGGCCGGGCTTCTCGCGTTGCACACCGATTACCGGTGGTACTGCGCCGACAACTCATGCACGGCGTTAATGAACACACCAGCGTGCTCAGGATCGACCTCGGGGGTGATGCCATGACCCAGGTTGAACACATGGCCGCTGCCCTTGCCGTAGCTGGCGAGGATGCGCGCCACTTCCTTGCGGATCGCCTCGGGCTTGGCGTACAGCACGGTCGGGTCCATGTTGCCCTGCAGCGCCACCTTGTCACCGACGCGGCGGCGGGCGTCGCCGATCTCGCAGGTCCAGTCCAGGCCCAGGGCGTCGGCACCGGCCTCGGCGATGCTTTCCAGCCACAAGCCGCCGTTCTTGGTGAACAGGATCACCGGTATCTTGCGCCCTTCGTGCTCGCGGATCAGGCCGCTGACGATCTTGCGCATGTAGGCCAGGGAGAACTCCTGGTAGGCCGCCGCCGACAGGTTGCCGCCCCAGGTGTCGAAGATCTGCACGGCCTGCGCCCCAGCCAGGATCTGGCCATTGAGGTAGCTGGTGACCGACTGCGCCAGCTTGTCCAGCAGCAGGTGCAGGGCCTCGGGATTGTCGTAGGCCATGGCCTTGGTCTTGCGGAAGTCCTTCGACGAGCCGCCCTCGACCATGTAGGTGGCCAGGGTCCACGGGCTGCCGGAGAAGCCGATCAGTGGCACGCGGCCGTTGAGTTCGCGACGGATGGTGCTGACCGCGTCCATCACATAGCCCAGGTCCTTCTGCGGGTCGGGAATCGGCAGTGCCTCGATGTCGGCCAGGGTACTGATGACTTTCTTGAAACGCGGGCCTTCGCCGGTCTCGAAGTACAGGCCCTGGCCCATGGCGTCGGGGATGGTGAGGATGTCCGAGAAGAGGATCGCCGCGTCCAGCGGGTAGCGGTCCAGCGGCTGCAGGGTGACCTCGCAGGCGAACTGCGGGTTCATGCACAGGCTCATGAAGTCGCCGGCCTTGGCGCGGCTGGCGCGGTACTCCGGCAGGTAGCGGCCGGCCTGGCGCATCATCCATACCGGGGTGACGTCTACGGGTTGCTTGAGCAGTGCACGCAGGAAACGATCGTTCTTCAGGGCAGTCATGTCGGCATCCGGAAAAAAAGTGCGGGCATTTTCTCAGACGCGGGCACAAAAGGCACGGCCACGGCCATGCGTTTTGTCTATTGGGTGCCTTGGATCAAGCGTTTTTGTATACAAAATACCCTTGGGGCCGCTTTGCAGCCCATCACGACACAAGGCCGCTCCGCCATGAGGAATGCATTTCCCTGTGGGAGCGGCCTTGTGTCGCGAAGGGGCCGCAAAGCGGCCCCAACGATCGATCAGACTTCGAGGTAATCCAGGATGCCCTCGGCAGCGGTGCGGCCTTCGAAAATGGCGGTCACCACCAAGTCCGAGCCCCGCACCATATCACCACCGGCAAACACTTTCGGATTGCTGGTCTGGTGCTTGAACTTGCCCTTCTCCGGCGCCACCACGCGGCCCTGGCTGTCCAGCTGGATGCCATGCTGCTCGAACCACGGCGCCGGGCTCGGGCGGAAACCAAAGGCGATCACCACGGCGTCGGCCGGCAGGATCTCCTCGGAGCCCGGGATCGGCTCGGGGCTGCGGCGGCCACGGGCATCCGGCTCGCCGAGACGGGTCTCGACCACCTTCACACCCTCGACCTTGTCTTCGCCAACGATGGCGATGGGCTGGCGGTTGTAGAGGAACTTCACGCCCTCTTCCTTGGCGTTCTTCACCTCTTTGCGCGAACCCGGCATGTTGGCCTCGTCACGGCGATAGGCGCAGGTTACCGACTTGGCGCCCTGGCGGATCGAGGTGCGGTTGCAGTCCATCGCGGTGTCGCCCCCCCCCAGGACCACGACCTTCTTGCCCTGCATGTCGACAAAGTCTTCCGGCGACTTCTCGAAACCGAGGTTGCGGTTGACGTTGGCGATCAGGAAGTCCAGCGCGTCATGCACGCCCGGCAGGTCCTCACCCGGGAAGCCGCCCTTCATGTAGGTATAGGTACCCATGCCCATGAACACCGCATCGTACTCGGCGAGCAGCTGTTCCATGCTGATGTCCTTGCCCACCTCGGTGTTCAGCCGGAACTCGATGCCCATGCCGGTGAAGACTTCGCGGCGATTGCTCAGCACGGTCTTTTCCAGCTTGAACTCGGGGATGCCGAAGGTCAGCAGGCCACCGATCTCGGGGTTCTTGTCGAACACCACCGGGGTCACGCCCGCGCGCACCAGCACGTCGGCGCAGCCCAGGCCAGCAGGGCCGGCACCGATGATGGCGACGCGCTTGCCGGTGGGCTTGACCTTGGACATGTCCGGGCGCCAGCCCATGGCGAAGGCGGTGTCGGTGATGTACTTCTCCACCGAGCCGATGGTCACCGCGCCAAAGCCGTCGTTCAGGGTGCACGCCCCTTCGCACAGACGGTCCTGCGGGCACACACGGCCGCACACTTCCGGCAGGGTGTTGGTTTGGTGCGACAGCTCGGCCGCGGCCAGGATGTTGCCTTCGGAGACCAGCTTCAACCAGTTGGGGATGAAGTTGTGCACCGGGCACTTCCATTCGCAATACGGGTTGCCGCAGCCCAGGCAGCGGTGCGCCTGCTCCACGGACTGCTGCGGCTTGAAGGGTTCGTAGATCTCGACGAACTCCTTCTTGCGCTGGCGCAGCAGCTTTTTCTTCGGGTCCTTGCGGCCCACTTCGATGAACTGGAAGTCGTTGCTCAGACGTTCAGCCATTTTTCAAAACCTCTTTACCGCAGTTGCCGGCCTTAGGCCGCAAGCTGCAAGACAATCACTTGAGCAGGACGGGCCCCGCAAACGGGGCCGTCACTTGCAGCTGTTCTTACTGCGGGTTGGCACGGGTGCTGGACAGCAGTTGCTTGAGGTTGGCCGCCTTCGGCTTGACCAGCCAGAAGCGCCGCACGTAGTCGTCCAGGTTCTCGGAGAGCTCACGCCCCCACTCGCTGCCGGTTTCTTCCACGTACTCGCCCAGGACCCGTGCCAGGTGGCTGCGGTAAGCCTCCATCGCCTCACCACTGATGCGCTGGATTTCCACCAGCTCGTGGTTGAGTTTGTCGACGAAGCTATTGTCCATGTCGAGCACATAGGCGAAGCCGCCCGTCATGCCAGAACCGAAGTTGTAACCGGTCTTGCCCAGGACGCAGACAAAGCCGCCGGTCATGTATTCACAGCAGTGATCGCCGGTGCCCTCGACCACAGCGTGGGCGCCGGAGTTACGCACAGCGAAGCGCTCGCCCGCGGTGCCGGCGGCGAACAGCTTGCCGCCGGTGGCACCGTACAGGCAGGTGTTGCCGACGATGGCGCTGTGCTGGGTTTCGAACGGGCTGCCGGCTGGCGGCACGATGGTCAGTTTGCCACCGGTCATGCCCTTGCCGACGTAGTCGTTGGCGTCGCCTTCCAGGTGCAGGTTCAGGCCACCGGCGTTCCAAACGCCGAAGCTCTGGCCAGCGGTGCCCTTGAAGCGGAAGGTGATCGGCGCCGCGGCCATGCCCTGGTTGCCGTGCAGCCTGGCGATCTCGCCGGAGATGCGCGCACCGATGGAGCGGTCGCAGTTGCAGATGTCGAGGCTGAACTCGCCACCGGCCTGGTCGCGGATCGCCGGCAGGGCCATGGCGACCATCTTCTCGGCCAGCTCGCCCTTGTCGAACGGCGGGTTCTTGTCGACTTCGCAGAACTGCGGCTTGTCGGCCGGAATGTGCGAGCTGCCCAGCAGCGGCGACAGGTCGAGGTGATGCTGGCGCTCGGTGTCGCCCGGCAGCACGTCGAGCAGGTCGGTGCGGCCGATCAGCTCACCCAAGCTGCGCACGCCCAGCTTGGCCAGCCACTCGCGGGTCTCTTCGGCGACGAAGGTGAAGAAGTTGATCACCATGTCGACGGTGCCGATGTAGTGATCCTTGCGCAGCTTGTCGTTCTGCGTGGCCACGCCGGTGGCGCAGTTGTTCAGGTGGCAGATGCGCAGGTACTTGCAGCCCAGGGCGATCATCGGCGCGGTGCCGAAGCCGAAGCTCTCGGCGCCGAGGATGGCGGCCTTGATCACGTCCAGGCCGGTTTTCAGGCCGCCGTCGGTCTGCACCCGCACCTTGCCGCGCAGGTCGTTGCCGCGCAGGGTCTGGTGGGTTTCGGCCAGGCCCAGTTCCCATGGCGCGCCAGCGTACTTGATCGAGGTCAGCGGCGAGGCGCCGGTGCCACCGTCGTAGCCGGAGATGGTGATCAGGTCGGCATAGGCCTTGGCCACGCCCGCGGCGATGGTGCCGACGCCGGCCTCTGCCACCAACTTGACCGACACCAGCGCCTGCGGATTGACCTGCTTGAGGTCGTAGATCAGCTGGGCCAGGTCTTCGATCGAGTAGATATCGTGGTGCGGCGGCGGCGAGATCAGGGTCACGCCCGGCACCGCGTAGCGCAGCCGGGCGATCAGGCCGTTGACCTTGCCGCCCGGCAGCTGGCCGCCCTCGCCGGGCTTGGCGCCCTGGGCCACCTTGATCTGCAGCACCTCGGCATTGACCAGGTACTCAGGGGTCACGCCGAAGCGGCCGGTGGCCACCTGCTTGATCTTCGAGCTCTTGATGGTGCCGTAGCGGGCCGGGTCTTCACCGCCCTCGCCGGAATTGGAGCGCGCGCCCAGGCGGTTCATCGCCTCGGCCAAGGCCTCGTGGGCCTCCGGCGACAGCGCGCCCAGGGAGATGCCAGCGGAGTCGAAACGCTTGAGGATGTCCTCCAGCGGCTCGACCTGGTCCAGCGCCAGCGGCTGCTCGGCGACCTTGACCTTGAGCAGGTCGCGGATCATCGACACCGGACGCTGGTCGACCAGCGTGGTGTACTCCTTGAACTTGGCATAGTCGCCCTGCTGCACGGCGGCCTGCAGGGTGTTGACCACATCCGGGTTGTAGGCGTGGTATTCACCGCCGTGGACGAACTTGAGCAGACCACCCTGCTGGATCGGCTTGCGCGCGCTCCAGGCCTCGGCGGCCAGCAGCTTCTGGTCGCTCTCGAGGTCGACGAAACGTGCGCCCTTGATGCGGCTCGACACGCCCTTGAAGCTCAGGCCGACCACTTCCTCGGCCAGGCCCACGGCTTCGAACAGCTGGGCGCCACGGTACGAGGCGATGGTGGAGATACCCATCTTCGACAGGATCTTCAGCAGGCCCTTGGAAATGCCCTTGCGGTAGTACTTGAAGACTTCGTCCAGGTCGCCCAGCACCTCGCCGGTGCGGATCAGGTCGGCCAGCACTTCGTAGGCCAGGTACGGGTAGACGGCCGAGGCGCCGAAGCCCAGCAGCACGGCAAAGTGATGCGGGTCACGGGCGGTGGCGGTCTCGACCAGGATGTTGCTGTCGCAGCGCAGGCCCTGTTCGGTCAAGCGGTGGTGCACCGAGCCAACGGCCAGCGAGGCGTGGACCGGCAGCTTGCCCGGGGCGATGTAGCGGTCGCTCAGCACCAGCTGGGTCTTGCCGCCACGCACGGCCTCCTCGGCCTGGTCGGCGATGTTGCGGATGGCCGCTTCGAGGCCGACGCTCTCTTCATAGTTGAGGTCGATCAGCTGGCGGTCGAAGCCTTCACGCTCCAGGTTCATCAGCGAACGCCACTTGGCGGGCGAGATGACCGGCGAGCTGAGGATCACCCGCGAGGCGTGCTCGGGGGACTCCTGGAAGATGTTGCGTTCGGCGCCCAGGCAGATTTCCAGGGACATCACGATCGCCTCGCGCAGCGGGTCGATCGGCGGATTGGTCACCTGGGCGAACTGCTGGCGGAAGAAGTCGTACGGCGAGCGCACGCGCTGCGACAGCACGGCCATCGGCGTATCGTCGCCCATCGAGCCGACCGCTTCCTGGCCTTGCTCGCCGAGCGGACGCAGCACCTGGTCACGCTCCTCGAAGGTGACCTGGAACATCTTCATGTATTGCTTGAGCTGGTCGGCGTCGTAGCTGGCCACGCCCTGGTCGTCGCTCAGCGTCGCCTGGATGCGCGTGGCGTGCTGGCGCAGCCAGCGCTTGTACGGATGGCGCGACTTCAGGCGGTTGTCGATGGCGTCGGTGTCGAGGATCTGCCCGGTCTCGGTGTCCACGGCAAGGATCTGGCCCGGGCCGACACGGCCCTTGGCCAGGACTTCCTCGGGCTGGTAGCCCCATACGCCGATTTCCGAGGCGATGGTGATGTAGCCGTTGGTGGTGGTCACCCAGCGCGCCGGGCGCAGGCCGTTGCGGTCGAGCAGGCACACCGCGTGGCGGCCCTCGGTCATGACGATGCCGGCCGGGCCATCCCACGGCTCCATGTGCATGGAGTTGTATTCGTAGAAGGCGCGCAGGTCGGCGTCCATGGTCTCGACGTTCTGCCAGGCCGGCGGCACCAGCATGCGCACGCCGCGGAACAGGTCGATACCGCCGGTGACCATCAGCTCGAGCATGTTGTCCATGCTCGAGGAGTCGGAGCCGACGCGGTTGACCAGCGGGCCGAGCTCTTCGAGATCGGGGATCAGGTCGTTGGCGAACTTGGTGCGACGGGCCATGGCCCAGTTGCGGTTGCCGGTGATGGTGTTGATCTCGCCGTTGTGGGCGAGGAAGCGGAAGGGCTGGGCCAGCGGCCACTTCGGCAGGGTGTTGGTGGAGAAGCGCTGGTGGAACACGCAGATCGCGGTCTGCAGGCGCTCGTCGCCCAGGTCCGGATAGAACGCCGCGAGATCGCGCGGCATCATCAGGCCTTTGTAGATGATGGTCTTGTGCGAGAAGCTGCAGATGTAGTGGTCGGCGTCGTGGGCATTGGCCACGGACGAACGGCGACGGGCACTGAACAGCTTGATGGCGAACTCCTGGTCGCTCAGACCTTCGCCACCGATGAACACCTGCTCGATCTGCGGCAGGCGCTCCAGAGCCAGGCGGCCGAGGACGCTGGTATCGATCGGCACCTTGCGCCAGCCGACCAGCTTGAGGCCGGCGTTGACGATCTCGCGGTCCATGTTGGCGCGGGCGGCCTGGGCTTTGACCGGGTCCTGGTTGAAGAACACCATGCCGACGGCGTACTGCCTGGGCAGCTCGACGGCAAAGTGTTCCTGGGCCACGGCACGCAGGAATTGATCGGGCTTCTGCATGAGCAGACCGCAACCGTCGCCGGTCTTGCCGTCGGCGTTGATGCCGCCGCGGTGGGTCATGCAGGTCAGCGCCTGCATGGCGGTTTGCAGAAGGTGGTGACTCGGCTGCCCCGTCATATGGGCGATCAGGCCGAAACCACAGTTGTCCTTGAATTCTTCGGGATGGTACAGACCTGTTTTCATAGACACTTTCTCACCAGGTTCACCTCTCAACCGGAGGCAAATCTCTTTTTTAACAACCACTTACCATCCACGCCGATCAAACGCCAGCTTTTTTGCGGTGGTCATGGAAAACCATTGTTGCACAGCGACAGCGACGCCCACAAATTTTCATGTCTCACCATTGAAAATTTATGTCGCAATTTTGAATGTTTTGGGCCATGCACCGTGGTAACGGCTTAGCTAGAGTCTGAAGCGTTTCAGCCATGACTGCAACACAGGGCTTGTGGCCGGCAGTCTGGGACAGAAAAGCCTGCCGCGCTCGGGCGCAGCAGGCTGATCGAAAGCTAGAAGTCGCTCAGCAACTGGGCGGCGGGGTGGTGCCGCCCGGAAGGTATCAGCGGGCCGTGGCCAGCTCTTGTTGGACGCTGCCGACGGTACGTGGCCAAGGTTTACCAGCCTGGACCTTGGCTGGCAAGTTCTTGATTGCCGCAGCAGCGGCGTCGCGGCTGGCGAAGTTGCCGTAGGTGACGACAAACAGCGGCTTGCCCTGCAGGTTTTTCTTGAAGTAGCGATAGTCGCCACCCTGCGCCTTGACGAACGACTGGGCCGACGCCTCGGAGCTGGTGCCGAAGATCTGCACTACGTAATTGCCCGGCTTCTGGCCGGCATACCAGCTGCTGTTGCCGGCGCCGCCCGTGGCGGTTTTCTCGGCAGGCTTGCTGGCGGGCTTGGCGCTGGCAACCTGGGTTGGGGCCGGGGCGGGCTTGGCAGGTGCAACCGGTTTTACTGGCTGGGTTGCGACAGGCTTCGGCGCAGGCGCAACCGACTGTACCGGAGCGGTGGTTACCGGTTGGGCAGGAGCTGGTGCCGGGCTGGCGGTGGCACCTTGCGGCGGCGCGATGGTGGTCACGGTCGGCGGCACGGCGGCCGACGGCGCGGCAGGCTGCAAAGCGGTATCACCCGCAGGCCCACCCTCTTCGCCCTCGCCCATGCCGGCGGCCTGGGCCAGGGGCTCGCGCATCACCGGCTGCGACTGGCCGACCAGCGGCAGCGGCATCGGTTGCGAGGAACCGGAGAACTCGATGGCGGGCGCGCCGTTGCTGCCCTGCCCCAGTGGCAATTGAGCCTGGGCGGCCGGCGCCTCGGTCGGGGCCTTGTCGCCCTTCTTGGGCATCAGGACCGCCGCGCCAACGGCGACCACGACCACAGCGGACAACGCGAGCACGTGTTTCTTAGGCATTTTGAACCCCATGGATGGTCGCTTGACCGTGGTACGGCTGGCGATCATGGCTTCGATCAAGGTATCGCGGGCGACCTGGTTGATGTTCCCAGGCCAACCGTCGGAGTTTTCGTGGATGTCGACGATCTGCTCGGCGCTGAACACCTCGATGCCCCGGCCGGCGCCTTCCAGGCGCTGTTCCAGGTACTCGCGAGTCTCTTCCTCGCTGTACGGGGCCAGCTCGATGACATGGAAGCGCTCGCCATCGGCATTGAGCTCTTCCAGCCCGGCAATCAGCGAAGGCTCGCCGAACAGGAACACATGCGGGCGCCCTTCGGCCACGCCTGCCGCCAACTCCAGCAACGCTTGGAGTGCCGACTCGTCGAGTTGTTCCGCATCGTCCACCAGCAGATAGACTTCCTGGCCGGTCAGCGCCAGCTGAACCACCTGCGACAGGATCGCCTGCACCTCCGGCTGCGCCACGTTCAGCGACTGCGCCACCTGGCCCAGCACGCTGGCAGCGTCACTGGCGCCACGGGCGGACACCACCACGCTCTGCACCGACTGCTTGTTGGTACTGGCCACCAGGGCCTGGCGCAGCAGGGTCTTGCCGCTGCCCACCGGGCCGCTGACCACCAGCATCAGCTGGCTGTAGCGCGCCAGGTGATGCAACTGGCCCAGCACCGGCTTGCGCTGGGCGGGGAAGAACTTGAAGCCGGGCACCCGCGGTGCGAACGGATCGTGGCTCAACTGGTAATGGTCGAGGAACGCCTCATCGGCATGCAGACTGGTCATTGCGTTGTCACAACCTCAAAGCTGGGCCACGATCGCGCGGTAATCCGCCGCCAGGGTGGCCTGAAGAATCTCTGTCGAATAGTCGTCGGTGACGACGGCCTCGCCCAGCTGGCGCAGCAGCACCAGGCGCAGGCGCCCGTCGAGCACTTTCTTGTCGACCGCCATGTGCTCCATGAAATGCGCCGGGGTCATTTCCTGTGGTGGCACCACCGGCAATCCTGCGTCCTGCAGCAGGCGAATTCCGCGATCGCGCGCCGGCTGGTCGATCCAGCCCAGGCGCATGGACATTTCCAGGGCCATCACCGTGCCCGCCGCCACGGCTTCGCCGTGCAGCCAGACGCCATAGCCCATGTGTGTTTCGATGGCATGGCCGAAGGTGTGGCCAAGGTTGAGCGTGGCACGCACGCCCGATTCGCGCTCGTCGGCACCGACCACGGCGGCCTTGGCCGCGCAGGAGCGGCGGATGGCTTCGGTCAGGGCGGCGGAGTCCAGGGCGCGCAACGCCTGCATATTGTCTTCAAGCCAGGCGAGGAACGGCTTGTCGCAGATCAGGCCGTACTTGATGACTTCGGCCAGGCCTGCGGAGAGCTCGCGCTCGGGCAGGGTCTTCAGGCTGGTGGTGTCGATCAGCACCGCGTTGGGCTGATAGAAAGCGCCGACCATGTTCTTGCCCAACGGGTGGTTGATGCCGGTCTTGCCGCCCACCGAAGAGTCCACCTGGGACAGCAGCGTGGTCGGCACCTGGATGAAGTCGACGCCGCGCTGGTAGCAGGCCGCGGCAAAGCCGGCCATGTCGCCGATCACGCCGCCACCGAGGGCAACCACGGTGGTGCGACGATCATGGCGGGCGGTGAGCAGGGCGTCGAAGATCAGCTGCAGGGTTTCCCAGTTCTTGTGGGCCTCGCCGTCAGGCAACACCACGGGCAGCACCGAATACGCGCCCAGGGTCTTGCTGAGGCGTTCGAGGTACAGAGGCGCGACGGTCTCGTTGGAGACGATGGCAACCTGCCGCCCGGCAATGTGCGGCGCCAGCAGCTCGGGCTGGTCCAGCAGGCCTTCGCCAATGTAGATCGGGTAGCTACGTTCGCCCAGGTCGACCTTTAGTGTCTGCATGTATCCCCACAATGTGCTTGGACGCGGTGGCGGTTCGGCCCCGCGCGGTGACGTTCAGCCCCGTCTCGGCGTTGGTCGCCGAGGATAGACCCCGCTCAGCGGGGCGGCAACTTCTGCAGGCGCTCGAGGATGTCGAGCACCACCATGCGTGGTGGCCGCTCGTCGGTTTCCACCACCAGGTCGGCGATTTCGCGATACAGCGGGTCGCGCGCCTCCAGCAGGGCGCGCAACGTGGCCTCCGGGTTGGCGGTACGCAACAGCGGTCGGTTGCGGTCACGGGAGGTGCGTCCCACCTGCTGCTCCACCGAGGCGTGCAGGTAGACCACCCGTCCGCCGGCGCGCAGCGCCGCACGGTTGGCGTCGCGCATCACCGCGCCTCCGCCGGTGGCCAGGACCACGCCGTCGAGCGCGCTGAGCTCGGCGATCATCGCCTGCTCGCGGTCACGAAAGCCCGGCTCGCCTTCCTTGTCGAAGATCCACGGGATGTTGGCGCCGGTTCGCAGTTCGATTTCCTTGTCGGAATCCTTGAACAGCAGGCGCAGCTCTTTGGCCAACAGGCGCCCGATGGTGCTTTTACCAGCGCCCATGGGCCCCACAAGTATCAAATTTCGCACAGAATCAACGACTCACAGCAATCGCCTGGTCACTCATGATACGCGGAGTCAGGAAGACCAGCAGCTCGGATTTTTTCTCTTGTAATGCATCGCGTCGAAACAGCCGCCCAACATACGGCAGATCGCCAAAAAATGGCACCTTGTCGACCACTTTGTTCTGCGACGTCGAGTACACGCCACCAATCACAATGGTCTGCCCATCGGTGACCCGCACCTTGGCGTTGACCTCGTTCTTGCGGATCGGCGGCACATCGTTGAGGGCATTGATGAAGTCCGGCTCGTCCTTGGTCACCCGCACCGCCATGATCACCTTGCCGTCCGGCGTGATCTGCGGCGTCACCTCCAGCGACAGGGACGCCTCTCGGAAGGAGACCGAAGTGGCGCCACTGCGGGTGGTTTCCTGGTAGGGCACTTCGGTGCCCTTGAGTATGCGCGCGGTTTCCTTGTCGGCCGTGACCACCTTGGGTTGGGAGATGATCTCGCCATTGCCGCTTTTTTCCATGGCGCTGAGCTCCAGATCGAGCAGGATATCGCTGCGCAGCAGCCCCACTCCCAACGCGGCACCTCCCCGCTCGACGCCAAGATCGACGAAAAGGTCGCTGCCCAGCCGGCGGTCCGAGCCATACAGCGGTCCACCCCAGCGCACGCCCAGGGCCTTTTCGTAATCGACATTGGCCTCGACGATCCGTGCCTCGATCATGACCTGGCGCACCGGCACATCCAGCTGAGTGACCAGCCTGCGCAGTTCGGCGAGCCGCGCGGCAGGCTGGGTGGCTACCAGGGTATTGGTGCGAGCGTCCACACTGAGGCTGCCACGCCCGGCCAGGGCACCGTCGTCCGCCAGGCTCGCCAGCAGCAGCTCCGCCAGCTCGCCGGCCTTGGCATGGAAGACAGGGATCAATTCACGCTGCAGTGGCTCGATGCCCTGGACCTGCCCAGCGAGCTCTGCCACAGGAGCAACCAGCAGCACATTCCCCTCCCGGCGCCTGCCCAAGCCCTTGCTGCGCAGCACCAGATCAAGCGCCTGCTCCCAGGGCACGTCTTCCAGGCGCAGGGTAATCCGTCCCTGCACCGAGTCGCCGACCACCAGGTTGACGCCCGCGTGATCGGCCATGACCTGAAGCACCGAACGCAGCTCGACGTCCTGGAGGTTGAGCGACATCGGCTCACCCTGAA
The DNA here is from genome assembly GCF_057480795.1 of Pseudomonas sp. P110(2024). Classification (NCBI taxonomy): domain Bacteria; kingdom Pseudomonadati; phylum Pseudomonadota; class Gammaproteobacteria; order Pseudomonadales; family Pseudomonadaceae; genus Pseudomonas; species Pseudomonas sp. P110(2024). The sequence goes on along the minus strand of NZ_JBLIYT010000008.1, from coordinate 187,345 downwards.
ACGTCTTGGCCTGCGTCGCCTGAAGCCCCAGGATCAATAGCACGCCGCTCAACCATTGCCTCGGTCCCATCCCTGACCTCTCCCTGTTCATGCGTCCCAAGAACCAGATACCTGGGACGCGCTTGCCAGCGCCCATCGATGCAGATCCGCTCCTGGACCTCCACCCGGTCAACCTCAATGGCCACCACGACACTTCCTTCGAGCCCCAGTCGATCGCCTTCCGCGACCCGGTACAGGCGACCTGCGAAGCGCAGCAATGCCTGTCGCCGCCCCGCCTGGGAGAGGCTGCCGACCATCTCCAACCGTGCCAATGGAACATGCGCCAGCCCACTGTCCTCACTCGGGGGCAACCAAGCCCGGAAAGGGTCGAATGCCGTCTTCGACAAGACCGCCTGGGCCGGCTCGTCCGCCAATGACGCCGGGACCGGCAGCTCTTCCCCAGGGTGGTAGGCATGCAATCGCAACTGGGCGGCGATTTGCCCGATGCCCCCATCCTTCAGGGCCAGCCTGAGCCGGTCCACATTCAACAGACGCAACTGCCGCAGCGATTGCTCCAGCCACAGGCGCAGCGCCGGATACTGTCCCGACACCGCGATCTCCAGCGGTTGCACTCGATACGCTGGCGCCTGCTTTGCCTCCTGCACCTCGACTCGCTCGAATACCAGGCCATGTTCCTGCCCCGATAGCGCCAACTGATCGAGTAGCTCGCTCATGCCCTCTCCCGCGGCCAGCCGCCATCGTGTCGCCTGCAAAAGCGTCCGGGCATGTTCAAGCGCCCGCTGCTCCACACCCAGTTCGACGAGGCGCGCCCTGCGCTGCGCCAGTTCATCCTGTAGCTGGAGCTGTTGCCGGACAGACTCGAAATGCCCCTGAACCGGATCACGCAGACGTACCAGGTAGCCCACACAAGCAACCATGAGCGCGAGCGACAGGCACACCACGGACCTCACCAATCCCGACCGACCTGCCAGCGCCTGCCAGTCAAGGAGCCACAGGCGGGTCACGACTCGCCCGCCAGCAATCGCGCCGCCAGCAGGAACGCGTCACCCTCGTCATGACGCCTGAGCTGAACGAGCTCGAGGTCCCGCACCACGCCAACGTGCTCCAGGTCGCGCATGAACTGGGCGACCACCGTCGCAGAGGCAGCCAGACCGCCCAGGCGCAAGCGTCCCGCCTCGACATCCACCTCCGTCAAGCGAGCACCTTCTGGCAGGGCCTGCTCAAGGGCGAGGAACAAATCAGGCATCTGCGACCGCCCTGTGCCGAGTGCAGACAACGCGGCATGCTCGGCCTGTAACGCCTCCCGCCTGCCGCGCAGTTGATCGACCTGCCTCAGCGAGATATCGAGCCGCTCGAGCTCCGCCTGATGCGAGACGACTATCAGTGCTTGTCGGGCCAGGCGCGACCGCGCCATCTGATCGAGCCATGTGACCGCGCCCAGGGCCACCACCAGGGTGACTACGAGCCTGATCTGAAATTGCCGCACAGCCCTGGCCCTGCGCTGCTCGCGCCAGGGCATCAAGTTCAGTCTCACCCTCATGCCCGGCCTCCCATGGCCAAGCCGCAGGCCAGGACCATCGAAGCTGCACAAAGGCCATCATGCTCCCGGAGACCTGCCAGCGGGAGCGGGCAACCCACCTGGCATTTCACATCCAGGCGTTCTCGCAAATGCGCCGCCCGGGCTTCATCGGCAGCGGAGCCGAACAGGACAACGTCGGCGATGGGCGCCTGCTCATCCAACCGCCAGAGGCTATCGACAGCGACATCCCAGTGCGCCGGCGAGTCCAGGGCGAGCCGCTGGCGCTGCGCAATGGGGTCGCCGTGCCAGCGGTGCATGACCACTTCGCCCGGCTCCAACTGCAGCAGCACAGCTGAGCGAGCCTGCGCCTCAGACAGCAACGCTCGCCGTAGCGCGAAGCTGTCCACCTCCACGGCTTCAAGTTGCAATCCGGCCTTGGCAAACACCCGCTCCCACGGATCGAGCTGGCTTTGCCGGCAGGCCACCACCAGCACTTCGAATTGCCCGGGATCATCGACGCATGCACCCTGCACCCAGTAGTCAAGGGCCAGATCCTCAAGCGGGAAGGGAAACAACTGCTCGGCCTGAGCCAACACGGCCGCCTCGATACCAAGGTCGGCCAGCCCGGCAGGCAACCGGCAACGCTTGCAGATGACCTGAGAAGCGGGCAATGCCAGGGCGACGCGCAACTGCCTGGTTCGACATTGAACATGGGCCCGCCGCAACCCCATCACCAACCCCTGCGCCTCGTCGGATGCCACCCAGCCAGGCGTCGCCGGCTCGAAGCGCTCCTGCGCCCACCCCTGCACACGCCAACCGCCGCGCTGGCGATGCAGGTGCAGCATTCTTATGGAACCGGAGGCAATTTCCACCCCCAGCAGTGAACCGGCGTCCCTGCCAAAGCATCCAAGCATGGCTGTTCCTTTCTGGTCATCGGCAGCCCGCGCCGTAGTGGCGCGAGCGGTCGTCCTACGCCCCGGGCGGTCACCCGGTGGGACGAAAAATGCTTATAATGGCCAGCGTTTTCCTGTCCGCCGGCCCCGCGCGCAATCCACTCCTCAACCTGGACACCCAAAAGCCTTGATACGTCTGCTGAAGTTCTTCTGGTGGTCTCTCGTCGCCGTCATCTGCGCGCTCGTGCTCGGTCTGAGCGGTGCGTTTCTGTATCTTAGCCCCAGCCTGCCCTCGGTCGAATCGCTCAGAAGCGTCCAGTTGCAAATCCCCCTGAGGGTGTACAGTAGCGACGGCAAGCTGATTGCCGAGTTCGGCGAGATGCGGCGCTCGCCGATCAAGTTCCAGGAAATTCCCCCACAGTTCATCCAGGCGCTTCTGTCCGCCGAAGACGACAATTTCCTCAACCACTACGGGGTAGATCCCAGCAGCCTGATGCGCGCGGCATCGCAGTTGCTCAAGTCCGGGCATATCCAGACCGGCGGCAGCACCATCACCATGCAGGTGGCGAAGAACTTCTTCCTCACCAGCGAGCGCAGCTTCTCGCGCAAGACCAACGAGATCCTGCTGGCCCTGCAGATCGAGCGCGAGCTGACCAAGGACGAGATCCTCGAGCTCTACGTCAACAAGATCTACCTGGGCAACCGCGCCTACGGCATCGATGCCGCTGCGCAGGTGTACTACGGCAAGTCGATTCGCGACGTAAGCCTGGCGCAGATGGCGATGATCGCCGGCCTGCCCAAGGCGCCCTCGCGCTTCAACCCCCTGGCCAACCCGGTACGCGCCAAGGAGCGCCGTGACTGGATCCTCGGACGCATGTACAAGCTCGGCAAGATCGACGAAGCCAGCTACCAGGCGGCCCTGGCCGAACCGCTGAACGCCAGCTACCACGTGCCGACTCCGGAAGTGAACGCCCCCTATGTCGCCGAGATGGCCCGCGCCGAGATGGTCGGCCGCTACGGCAGCGACGCCTACACCGAAGGTTTCCGCGTCACCACCACGGTGCCGAGCGACATGCAGCAGATGGCCAACAGCGCGGTGCTCAACGGCCTCAGCGAGTATGACGAACGCCACGGTTACCGCGGCCCCGAGGCACGCTTCCCGGGCAAGACCCGTGCGTCCTGGCTGCAGGAACTGGGCAAGCAGCGCACCCTCGGCGGCCTGGAGCCGGCCATCGTCACCCAGGTCGAGAAGACGGGCCTGAAGGTGATGACCCGCAGCGGGCTGGAAGAGAATGTGGCCTGGGATACCATGAAGTGGGCCCGCCCATACCTCAGCAGCAACTCGCAGGGACGTTCGCCACAATCGCCCGGCGACGTCGCCCAGGTCGGCGACCTGGTCCGCCTGCAGCGCCTGGAGGACGGCAAGCTCAAGTTCAGCCAGGTACCCGGGGCCCAGAGCGCCCTGGTCACCCTCGACCCTTACAACGGCGCCATCCGCGCCCTGGTCGGCGGATTCTCCTTCGAGCAGAGCAACTACAACCGCGCCATGCAGGCCAAGCGCCAGCCGGGCTCGAGCTTCAAGCCCTTTGTCTACAGCGCCGCGCTGGACAACGGCTACACCGCCGCCAGCCTGGTCAACGACGCGCCGATCGTGTTCGTCGATGAGTACCTGGACAAGGTCTGGCGCCCGAAGAACGACACCAATACCTTCCTTGGCCCGATCCGCATGCGCGAGGCGCTGTACAAGTCGCGCAACCTGGTTTCGATCCGCCTGCTGCAGGCCATGGGCGTGGACCGCACCATCGACTACATCGCCAAGTTCGGCTTCAACAAGCAGGACCTGCCGCGCAACCTGTCGCTGGCACTGGGCACCGCGACCCTGACGCCGATGGAGATCGCCACCGGCTGGAGCACCTTCGCCAACGGCGGCTACAAGATCAGCCCCTACCTGATCGAGCGCGTCGAAAGCCGCAACGGCGAAACCCTGTTCACCGCCAACCCGGCACGGGTGCCCCAGGGCAGCCAGGACCAGGCCGGCCTCGCCGCCCCCGAGCAGGCGATCAGTGTCGCGCCGATGCCGGGCGAAGCACCGTCGGCCCTCGGCCAGACCGCCCCGGCGCCGCAGGTACCCGCCGTGGCCGAGCAGATCATCGACGGGCGCACCTCGTACATTCTCACCAGCATGCTGCAGGATGTGATCAAGCGCGGCACCGGCCGCCGCGCCCTGGCCCTCGGCCGCACGGACCTGGCAGGCAAGACCGGTACCACCAACGAGTCCAAGGATGCCTGGTTCTCCGGCTACAACGCCGACTACGTCACCACCGTCTGGGTAGGCTTCGACCAGCCGGAAACCCTGGGCAGACGCGAGTACGGCGGCACCGTGGCGTTGCCGATCTGGATGAGCTTCATGGGCGCGGCGCTCAAGGGCAAGCCTGAGCACGCACCGGCCGAGCCGGAAGGCATTCTCAGCCTGCGTGTCGACCCGGTCAGCGGCCGCGCCGCCACACCAGGCACACCGAATGCCTACTTTGAGCTGTTCAAGGCCGAGGACTCGCCACCTTCGGTAGACGAGCTGGGCAATGGCGCCGTCCCCGGCAGCCCGCTGCCGGCGGATGAAGCGGCGCCGATGGATCTGTTCTGACCACAGCGCGGGACAGCTGCGCGATGCTTTGACAGCGGCAAGCAAAAAGCCCCGACTCTCACGAGCCGGGGCTTTTTCATGACGCTACGACCGGATCAGCCGTTGAACACGTCATCCACGCTTTTCAGCGGGTAGTGCTTCGGATACGGCAGGGTGGCCACGCCGGATTCGATGGCGGCCTTGGCCACGGCATCGGAAACCACGGTGATCAGACGGGCATCCAGCGGCTTCGGAATGATGTATTCGCGGCCGAATTCCAGGGCCTGTACGCCGTAGGCTTCGCAGACTTCCTTCGGCACTGGCTGCTTGGCCAGGTCCTTCAGGGCGATGGCGGCGGCGATCTTCATTTCTTCGTTGATGCGCTTGGCGCGAACGTCCAGGGCACCGCGGAAGATGAATGGGAAGCCCAGTACGTTGTTGACCTGGTTCGGGTAGTCGGAACGACCGGTGGCCATGATCACGTCGCTGCGGGTGGCGTGAGCCAGCTCCGGAGCGATTTCCGGATCCGGGTTCGAGCAGGCGAACACGATCGGGTTGGCGGCCATCGACTTCAGGCCCTCCGGGCTCAGCAGGTTCGGACCGGACAGGCCGACGAACACATCGGCGCCGTTCAGGGCATCAGCCAGGGTGCGCTTGTCGGTGGCGTGGGCGAACTGGGCCTTGTACTGGTTCAGGTCGTCGCGGCCGGCGTGGATCACGCCGCTGCGGTCGATCATGAAGATGTTCTCGACCTTGGCGCCCATGCTTACCAGCAGCTTCATGCAGGAGATGGCGGCGGCACCGGCGCCCAGGCAGACGATCTTCGCCTCCTCGAGCTTCTTGCCGGCGATTTCCAGGGCGTTGATCATGCCGGCGGCGGTAACGATGGCGGTACCGTGCTGGTCATCGTGGAAGACGGGAATGTCGCACTGTTCGATCAGGGTGCGCTCGATCTCGAAGCACTCAGGTGCCTTGATGTCTTCCAGGTTGATGCCGCCGAAGGTGATGGAGATGCGGCGAACGGTGTCGATGAAGGCCTGCGGGCTCTCCGACTCGACTTCGATATCGAACACGTCGATACCGGCGAAACGCTTGAACAGAACACCCTTGCCTTCCATTACCGGCTTGGAGGCCAGCGGGCCGAGGTCGCCCAGACCGAGGATGGCGGTGCCATCGGAGATCACCGCAACCAGGTTGCCCTTGCCGGTGTACTTGTAGGCCAGCTCCGGATCACGGCCGATCTCGCGCACAGGCTCGGCGACGCCAGGGCTGTAGGCCAGGGCGAGGTCACGGGCGGTGGCGGTGGGCTTGGAGAGCTCGACGCTCAGCTTCCCCGGACGGGGCTGGGCGTGGTATTCGAGAGCGGCGGTTTTCAGGTCTGACATGATGGGCATTCCGCTGTTTACTGTTCTGACGGACCGCCGAGGATACGCAAAGAGCCGGGGGGCGACAAGACTGCCCGGTCACTATGTGTCAAGGCCTTTGGCCTACGACTTTACGCTATAACCCACGGGGCTTACGGGACCCAGTGTGTACAATCCAATAGCAAAATGTCTACAACTATTTACCCTGGAACAGCCGCCAACATGCTCGGATCGGTCAATGGCAACAGCCAGCGTCGCTGCCCGGGCTTGAGCCCTCCCTTGCGGGATCGGTCCAACACCCAGCCACGCGCCTCGACCTGGCGTCCCTTGAGGTTAGCGAAGAAGCTGGCGGGGAAGCGCTGCTGCAGACGAGCGGGGACCTGCAGCACCACGGCATCGTCGAGCTCCAGCCAGATACCGCCACGGTTGCGCTCGATACCCTTGATCTTGCCGCCGATCACGGCAAAACCGGACTGCCTGACTTCCCTCGCACGCACCACCGGCGACTGGCGCCACAACCCGGCCCCGGCATTGCGCGCCTGCTGCTCGGCCTGTTGCTGGCAGCCCGACAAGGCCACATTGGGGGCGATGGCGACTCGGTAGCCGAGGCCCTCGCTGAGCAATTGTGCTTCGAGATTGTCGCCAGTACGGTTATAGATGTGCGCCAGGGTACGACCGTACTTGTCCTTGGGTTCCACGCCCGGGACCAGGCCGACGCGACCATTGCTGGCCTCGACCAGCGCCTGCAGGCGCCGTTTCGCAGCCTCGGCGTAGGGCTCGCTGGTGCGGCCCTTGCGGCCGATCTCGGGCGCATTGATGCCGATCAGCCGCACGTTGCGCCCGTCAGTCAGGCGCAAGGTGTCGCCGTCGACTACCTGGCGCACCGTCACCTGCTGCGGCTGCTCGGGCAACGGACAGAAGGCCAGGGCCGGAAAATGCCAGATCGCGCCCACAAAAAAGGCGCCCGCAAGGGGCGCCTTCTTTTGCAGCAACGCGAACCTCGAGAGATTCGCCATGCGCATGATTACTTCTTGGTACCGAACATACCGAAGCGATCGGCGAACTTCTGTACGCGACCACCGGTGTCCAGGACTTTCTGCTTACCGGTGTAGAACGGGTGGCACAGGTTGCAAACGTCGATCGCCAGGACGCTGCCCAGGGTCGAACGGGTTTCAAACTTGTTGCCGCAGCTGCAGGTGACTGCAACTACTTCGTAGTTCGGATGAATATCTGCTTTCATGGTCACTTCCTCGAGCTGCGTGCCGCCACCCAACACCTATTGTTGAATACCGCACGTAATTAGGCGGCGAATAATACCAGAGCGCGGCCGCAGCGCAAGTTGTCGCTTGCACCGACCGTCGTCTGCTAGGCTCGCCTGATTTGTGAAACGCCCTCCAGAGACCTTCCGCGTGTCCGACGTCATCCTGCGCCTTGCCCTGCCCTCGCCCCTGCGTCGCCTGTTCGACTACCGGGCGCCCGCGAGCATGGCGCGCCAGGCACTGACGCCCGGCATGCGCATCCGCGTGCCATTCGGCCGGCGCGAGATGATCGGCGTGCTGGTGGAGATCGCCACGCACAGCGAAGTCCCCGCCGACAAGCTCAAGCCGGCCAGCGCCCTGCTCGACCCGGTTTCGCCCGTGCCACCCGCACTGTTCAAGCTGTGCCTGTGGACGGCGCAGTACTACCAGCACAGCCTGGGCGACACCTTGAGCTGGGCCCTGCCGACCCTGCTGCGCCAAGGCGAGCCGGCCGAGGCGCGCCAGGAGCGTTTCTGGCACGTCGCCCCCGGGGCACGCCTGGAGGATCCGCGCATCGCCCGCGCCCCGCGCCAGCGCGATGCCCTCAAGACCCTGTCGCAGCACCCCCACGGCGTAGCCCACAGCCTGTTGAGCAAGCTGGGCCTGAACAAGGACAGCCTCGACCTGCTGCTGGCCAAGGAGCTGGTGAGCGTCGAAGTCCGCCGCCACCTGCCCGCCGCGCGCCACGAGCACTGGCTGGCCCAACCGGAGCTGCCGCTCAACGAGGAGCAGCGCGCGGCGTTCGAGGCGGTGCGCGCGGGCTTCGGCGCCTTCCACGCCTACCTGCTGGCCGGGGTCACCGGCAGCGGCAAGACCGAGGTGTACCTGCAGCTTATTCGCGAAACCCTCGAAGCCGGCAAGCAGGCGCTGATCCTGATCCCCGAGATCAACCTCGGCCCGCAGACCCTGCAACGCTTCGAGCAGCGCTTCAACGCCCGCATCGCCCTGCTGCACTCGGCGGTGGGCGACCGCGAACGCCTGGACGCCTGGCTGGCGGCCCGCGATGGTGACGCCGACATCATCATCGGCACCCGCTCGGCGCTGTTCACGCCGATGAAGAACCCGGGCCTGATCATCATCGACGAGGAACACGACGGTTCCTATAAACAGCAGGAAGGCCTGCGCTATCACGCCCGCGACCTGGCCGTGGTCCGCGCCCACCAGGAGAACATCCCGATCCTGCTGGGCTCGGCCACGCCGTCGCTGGAAAGCCTGCACAACGCCCACAGCGGCCGCTACGGCCTGCTGCGCATGAACCAGCGCGCCGGTGGCGCCAAGGCACCACGTTTCCTGCGCCTGGACGTACGCAGCCTGCCATTGGACAGCGGCATCAGCGGCCCGCTGCAACAGGCCATCCGCCAGACCCTGGAGGCTGGCCAGCAGGTGCTGGTGTTCCTCAACCGCCGCGGCTTCGCTCCGACGCTACTGTGCCACGACTGCGGCTGGCTCTCCGAGTGCCCGCGCTGCGATGCGCGCATGACCGTGCACCAGCGTTCCGCCGTGCTGCGCTGCCACCACTGCGGCTATGACGAACGCCTGCCGTTGCAGTGCCCGCAGTGCGCCCACGTCGACCTGCGTCCGGTGGGGGCCGGCACCGAGCGCGCCGAAGAGCGGCTCAAGGTGCTGTTCCCCGACTACCCGATCCTGCGCGTGGACCGCGACAGCACCTCGCGCAAGGACGCCATGCACAACCTGTTCGCCACCATCCAGCGCGGTCAACCGAGCATCCTGGTTGGCACCCAGATGCTGGCCAAGGGGCACCACTTCCCTCGCGTCACCCTGGTGGCGATTCTTGATGCCGATGGCGGGCTGTTCTCCGGCGACTTCCGCGCCAGCGAGCGCATGGCCCAGCTGATCGTCCAGGTTGCCGGTCGCGCCGGACGCGCCGAAGAGCCGGGCAAGGTCATCGTGCAGACCCACCTGGCCGACCATCCGCTGCTGGTCCAACTGACCGAGCAGGGCTACTTCGCTTTCGCCGAGCAGGCCCTGAGCGAACGTCGCGCCGCCGGTCTGCCGCCGTTCGCCCACCTGGCCCTGCTGCGTGCGGATGCGCACAAGCCGGGCCAGGCCGAGGGCTTCCTCGACGAAGCCTGCGCCGCCGCCGAGCGGGTCATGGCCGAACAAGGCCTGCATGGCATCGAGCTGCTCGGCCCGGTCCCGGCGCCCATGGAACGACGGGCGGGCCGCTTCCGCGCGCAACTATTGCTCCAGGCCAATGCCCGGGCTCAGCTGCATCGACTGATCAGTGCCTGGTTGCTAGTGTTGGAGCAGATGCCATCGGGGCGGCAGGTGCGCTGGTCGCTGGATGTGGATCCGGTGGACCTGTACTGACTGCTTCAAGGTTACCGTGGGAGCTGGCTTGCCCCGCTATGACAGTGGCCTGGCCCCAAAAGGTTGGCAACCCGTCCCCGGCAACGGATAATGCCCAGTTTTTCCACCTGCGCATCGAAGCGCTCACCGCGCTTGCGGTCGAAAAGAGAATCCCATGAAAGACACCATTCGCCAGCTGATCCAGCAAGCCCTCACCCAACTCGTCACCGACGGTGTGCTGCCTGAAGGGCTGACGCCGGCGATCCAGGTGGAAAACGCCCGGGACAAGACCCACGGCGACTTCGCCAGCAACATCGCCATGATGCTGGCCAAGCCGGCCGGCATGAAGCCGCGCGACCTGGCCGAAAAACTCATCGCCAGGCTGCCGGCCAGCCCCGACATCACCAAGGTCGAGATCGCCGGCCCCGGTTTCCTGAACTTCTTCCAGAACACCGACGCCCTGGCCAGCCGCCTCGACGCCGCCCTGGCCGACGAGCACCTGGGCGTGCGCAAGGCCGGCCCGGCCGAGAAGGTGGTGATCGACATGTCGGCGCCGAACCTGGCCAAGGAAATGCACGTCGGCCACCTGCGCTCGACCATCATCGGTGACAGCGTCGCGCGCGTGCTGGAATTCCTCGGCGATGACGTCATCCGCCAGAACCACGTGGGCGACTGGGGCACCCAGTTCGGCATGCTGCTGGCCTACCTGGAAGAAAACCCGATCACCAGCGACGAGCTGTCGGACCTGGAGAACTTCTACCGCGCCGCCAAGAAGCGCTTCGACGAGTCCGAGGCGTTCGCCACCCGCGCCCGCGGCCTGGTGGTCAAGCTGCAGGCCGGCGACCCTGAGTGCATGGCCCTGTGGACGCGCTTCAAGGACATCTCGCTGTCGCACTGCCAGAAGACCTACGAGCTGCTCAACGTCAAGCTGACCATGGCCGACGTCATGGGCGAGAGCGCCTACAACGCCGACCTGGCCAACGTGGTCGCCGACCTCAAGGCCAAGGGCCTGCTGGTCGAGGACCAGGGCGCCCAGTGCGTGTTCCTCGAGGAGTTCAAGAACGCCGAGGGCGAGCCGCTGCCGGTGATCGTGCAGAAGGCCGACGGCGGCTACCTGTACGCCACCACCGACCTGGCCGCCGTGCGCTACCGCAGCAACACGCTGAACGCCGACCGCGCCCTGTACTTCGTCGACCAGCGCCAGGCCCTGCACTTCAACCAGGTGTTCGAAGTGGCTCGCCGCGCCGGTTTCGTCGGCCATCCGATGAAGATGGAGCACATGGGCTTCGGCACCATGAACGGCGCCGATGGCCGCCCGTTCAAGACCCGTGATGGCGGCACCGTCAAGCTGATCGACCTGCTCACCGAGGCCAAGGACCGCGCCTACGCGCTGGTCAAGGAGAAGAATCCTTCGCTGGCCGAGGACGAACTGCGCCACATCGGCGAGGTGGTCGGCATCGGCGCGGTCAAGTACGCCGACCTGTCCAAGCACCGCACCAGCGACTACAGCTTCAACTTCGAGCTGATGCTCAACTTCGAAGGCAACACCGCGCCGTACCTGCTGTACGCCTACACCCGAGTGGCTGGCGTGTTCCGCAAGCTCGGCAAGGGCTTCGATGAAGTCGACGGCAGCATCGTCCTGCAGGCCGCGCACGAGCAGGACCTGGCCGCGCGCCTGGCGCAGTTCGGCGAGATCCTGAACAGCGTCGCCGAAAAAGGCACGCCGCACGTGCTGTGCAGCTACCTGTACGACCTCGCCGGCCTGTTCTCCAGCTTCTACGAGAACTGCCCGATCCTTTCCGCCGAAACCGCCGAACAGCAGCAGAGCCGCCTGCGCCTGGCTGCCCTGACCGGCCGCACCCTCAAGCAGGGCCTGGAACTGCTCGGCCTGGAAACCCTGGAGCGCATGTAAGTTGGCTGCAAAGAAGAAACCCGCACCCAAGCGCGGCGCCAGCCGCTCCCAGCCGCCTGCCAGCAAGCAGCCGATCCCGGGCTGGGTGTGGCTGGCGGTCGGCCTGACGGTCGGCGCCTTCATCGTCTTCCTGATGAAACTCGAGCCCGGCGGCGGCGACATCAAGCGCACCAAGCCCGAGCAGCAGAAGCCGGAGAAGGTCGCCGAGGCGAGCAAGACCACCACGCCGACGCCACAGCAGCCGGTGAAGCCGAAGTACGACTTCTACACTCTGCTGCCGGAGTCGGAAGTGATCGTGCCGCCCGAGGCGGTGCCGGAGAAGACCCCGCCGGTCCCGGCGCAGCCGCCTGTGCCGAGCACGCCGGTTACGCCGGCAGAAGCGGCGAAGATCGACACCGCCCGCGCCCAGGCCGCGCTGCTGGGGCAGACACCGCCACCAGCGCCACCGGTGATCAAACCGGCGGCCACCACCCAGTTCTTCCTGCAGGCTGGCTCGTTCCGCAAGCAGGCGGATGCCGACAAGGTCCGTGCGCAGATCATCCTGCTTGGCCAGGCGGTCAAGGTGGAGTCGGGCACGGTCAAGGAAGAGACCTGGTACCGCGTGATGGTCGGCCCGTTCAGCAACCGTGAACAGCTGACCGTGGCACAGAAGCAACTGGCCGGGGCAGGCTTCAGCAACCTGCTGCTGCAACAGCGGCGCCAGTAACGAAAAAGGCCTTGCCGCATTCAGCGACGAGGCCTTTTTTTCATACCCGGCGACGCTCGGCGTTAACCTGGGAGATCTGGCTGTTGAGCGTCCAGAAGTCATACAGCACGCCCAGCAGGAACAGACCGCCGGTGAACAGGTAGATCAAGGCACTGATCCACTTGCCCTGATACAGCCGGTGCACGCCGAAAATGCCCAGGAAGGTCAGCAGGATCCACGCCAGGTTGTAATCCACCCCGCCCGATTCGAAGCGCATGTCCGCCTCACGGTCCATCGACGGGATCAGGAACAGGTCGATCAGCCAACCGATACCCAGCAACCCGAGGGTGAAGAACCAGATCGTCCCGGTGATCGGCTTGCCGTAGTAGAAACGGTGTGAGCCGGTGAAACCGAAAATCCACAGCAGATAGCCGAGGACCTTGCTGTGGGTGTCGTGCGAAGGGACACCCTGTTGATAACCATTCATTCGAAACCCTCGTGGGATAGCCGAAAATTTTCTAACGGAAAATGTGACTTTTCCGTTTTTACCCGACATATGGTACGTGGCAGAGCGACCAACGGATCAAAGTTTGATCAAAAAGCTGTTATAAAGTTGCGCGCCAACACTTATAAGAGCTTCATCTATGCCACCTTTCTTCAAGACATGGCTGACCCTCTGCCTTCTGTTGCCCCTGGCCGCCCACGCCACCAACCGTGAGCAACGTCTTCCCAGCGGATTCACCGGTTACACGACCAACGCCGACGCCACGGTGAAACGCGCCCCGATCCAGTACCGCAGCACCACCAGCCTGCGCACGCGTCCGGCCAATGCCGCCAAGCAGCATGCCGTGGGCATGCAGGCGGTGGCGATGTCGCCGAAGCAGAGCAGCGAAGTGCTCAGCCGTGCGGTGAACGTGCTTGGCACCCCCTATCGCTGGGGCGGCAGCAGCCCGAAGAAGGGCTTCGACTGCAGCGGCCTGGTCAAGTATGCGTTCAACGACGTGGCGGATGTCGACTTGCCGCGCACCTCCAACGCCATGGCCCAAGGCCAGGGCGTCAAGGTGGCCAAGGGCGACCTCAAGCCAGGCGACCTGATCTTCTTCAACATCAAGAGCCGTCGGGTCAACCACGTCGCCATCTACCTGGGCAACGACCGCTTCATCCACGCGCCACGCACCGGCAAGCGGGTGAGCATCGACAGCCTGGAGAAACCTTACTGGCAGAAGCACTACGTGGTGGCCAAGCGCGTGCTGCCCAAGCAGCAGCAACAGGCGCTGAGCCTGGCCAAACGCTGAATCGCCGATCGCGGTGCGCCGGCGCGACTTGCCCCGCGATCAGTTTGAGGCCCTGTCGATAATCCCCCGCGCTTCCAGCGCCTGCAGCGCACCCTCCATCGTGCACATCCCCACAGCCGCACCAGCCTGCATCAGCGAATGAATCTGCGCCAGACGCCCCTCGCGGATCAGGTTGCGCACCGCCGGCGTCGCCACCAGCACCTCCCGCGCCGCGACCCGACCGCCGCCTGATCGCCGAACCAGCACCTGCGCGACCACCAGCCGCAGGGAGTCGGCCAGCATGCTGCGCACCAGCGGCTTTTCCTCCGGCGCGAACACCTCCACCAGCCGGTCGATACTGCTTACCGCCGATCGCGTATGCACGGTGGCCAGTACCAGGTGCCCGGTCTCCGCGGCGCGCATCGCCAGGCGAATGCTGTGCAGATCGCGCAGCTCACCGATCATGATCACGTCCGGGTCCTGACGCAGGGCGCTGCGCAGGGCCTGGGCAAAGTCACGGCTATGCAGGCCGACCTCACGCTGGTTGACCAGGCTGCGCTGGCTGGCGTGGATGAACTCGATCGGGTCCTCGAGCGTGACAATATGCAATGCGTATTCGCGGTTGAGCCGATCGATCAGCGCCGCCAGGGTGCTCGACTTGCCACTGCCGGTGGCCCCGCCCACCAAGATGAAGCCATCCCGGTACTGGGAGATGATTTGAAATACATCTACCAGTTCAAGCACCTCCAGACAGGGCACGCTCGCGGGGATCAAACGCACGCTGGCACTCGGGCCATTGCGCTGGCGGAACAGGTTCAGCCGAAAGCGCCCCAGCCCATCCAGGCTCACCGCCAGGTCCAACTCTTCGCCGGCAGCCCACTGTCGCCGCTGCTCGTCATCAAGCACGGCAGCCATCCCGTCTTCCAGCGTTCCTGCCGTCAGCACCGGCAGGTCCAGGCGCTGCAACACCCCATCCACGCGCAGCAGCGGCCGCTCGCCCGCGGCCAGGTGCAGGTCGCTGGCAGCGGCAACCAGGGCCCTGCGCAACAGGTCGGTCACATCCATGAGACTCCCCAACGGCGATCAAGCAGGTAGAATGCCGCAGACCCCAAAGCCGTCGGCGACGAATCATGTCCACCCTAGCAGACAACATTGACGCCATTGCCACCCGCATCGACAGCGCGGCCAAGGCCGCCGGACGCGACCCGGCCAGCATCCAGCTGCTGGCGGTGAGCAAGACCAAGCCCGCCAGCGCGATTCGCGAGGCCTACGCCGCCGGGTTGCGCGATATGGGCGAGAACTACCTTCAGGAAGCCCTGACAAAACAACAGGCACTTTCCGACCTGCCCTTGATCTGGCACTTCATCGGCCCCATCCAATCGAACAAGACCAAGGCCATCGCCGAGCATTTCGACTGGGTACATTCCGTGGACCGCCTGAAGATCGCCCAACGCCTCTCCGAGCAGCGCCCTGCCGGCCTGGCGCCACTGAACGTCTGCCTGCAGGTCAACGTCAGCGGCGAGGACAGCAAGTCCGGTTGCGCGCCTGCCGAGTTGCCGGCCCTGGCCCAAGCGGTGAACGCCCTGCCCGGCCTGCGCCTGCGCGGCCTGATGGCGATTCCGGAGCCGACCGAGGACCGCACCGAGCAGGAGGCCGCCTTTGCCATCCTGCGCCAGCTCCAGGCGCAATTGGGCCTCGGCCTGGACACCCTGTCGATGGGCATGAGCCACGACCTGGAAGCCGCCATCGCCCAAGGTGCGACCTGGGTCCGCATCGGCACCGCCCTGTTCGGCGCCCGCGACTACGGGCAGCCCTGAATCCATGCTTAACTCACTCTTTCCCTCAAGGACCTGACATGAGCAAGACTCGTATTGCCTTTATCGGCGCCGGCAACATGGCCGCCAGCCTGATCGGCGGCCTGCGTGCCCAGGGCCTGGACGCCGCGCAGATTCGTGCCAGCGACCCGGGTGCCGAGACCCGCGCGCGGATCCAGGCCGAGCACGGCATCGAAGCCTTCGAAAGCAACGCCCAGGCCATCGATGGCGTCGACGTGATCGTGCTGGCGGTCAAACCGCAAGTCATGAAGGCCGTCTGCGAAACGCTGAAGCCGAACCTCAAGTCCGGTCAGCTGGTGGTGTCCATCGCCGCCGGCATCACCTGCGCCAGCCTGCAGGCCTGGCTAGGCGCGATCCCGGTGGTGCGCTGCATGCCCAACACCCCGGCGCTGCTGCGCCAGGGCGTCAGCGGCCTGTACGCCACCGCAGAAGTGTCCACCGAGCAGCGCCAGCAGGCCGAGCAGCTGCTGTCGGCTGTCGGCACCGCCTTGTGGCTGGACGAAGAACAACAGCTGGATGCCGTCACCGCCGTCTCCGGCAGCGGCCCGGCCTATTTCTTCCTGCTGATCGAAGCGATGACCGCCGCCGGCGAGAAACTCGGCCTGCCGCGCGAAACCGCCTCGCAACTCACCCTGCAGACCGCTCTGGGCGCCGCCCGCATGGCGGTTGCCAGCGATGTCGACGCCGCCGAGCTGCGCCGCCGTGTGACCTCGCCGGCCGGTACCACGGAAGCGGCGATCAAGTCGTTCCAGGCCAGCGGTTTCGAGGCGATCGTCGAGCAGGCACTTCAGGCCGCGGCGAAACGTTCCGCCGAACTGGCCGAACAACTGGGCAAATAAGGAGCCATTGATGAATGCATTGTCCGGCGCCGCGATCTTCGTGGTGCAAACACTGGTCAGCCTGTACCTGGTGATCGTCCTGCTGCGCTTCGTGCTGCAACTGGTCAAGGCCGACTTCTACAACCCGCTGAGCCAGTTCGCCGTACGCGCCACCCAGCCGCTGCTCAAGCCGCTGCGCCGGGTGATCCCCAGCATCGCCGGCCTGGACACCTCCTCGCTGCTGCTGTCGATCCTTATCCAGGCGCTGCTGATGGCCTTTGTGCTGATGGTCACCTACGGCACCTTCGGCGATATCCTGCACCTGCTGATGTGGTCGATCCTGGGCATCACCTCGCTGTTCCTGAAAATCTTCTGGGTGGCGATGATCGTCATGGTCATCGTCTCGTGGGTCGCGCCGAACAGCCACAACCCGGCCGCCGAGCTGGCCTACCAGATCAGCGAGCCGGTACTGGCGCCGTTCCGTCGCCTGGTGCCGAACCTCGGTGGCATGGACATTTCGCCGATCTTCGCCTTCATCGCCATCCAGGTGATCCAGTCGTTCCTGATGCCTCAGCTGGCGGCCTACGCTGGCATGCCGCAAGAACTGTGGCGGATGATCTGACCCACACTGCATCCAGCGGCAAGCCTTTGCTTGCCGCTGGGGGTAGCGCTCTTTAGACTTACGCCTCCGTCAAGCGTGAGCAGGGTCGATGTCCACTGTCCTTCCCGAAGATTCCGTCGGTCTGGTAACACCACAGATTGCCCGGTTCGATGAACCGCTGGCCCTGGCTTGTGGCCGCTCCCTGACCTCGTACGAACTCATCTACGAAACCTATGGCACCCTCAACGCCGCCGCCAGCAATGCCGTGCTGATCTGCCATGCGTTGTCAGGCCATCACCATGCCGCCGGCTACCATGCCGCCACCGACCGCAAGCCAGGCTGGTGGGACAGCTGCATCGGCCCCGGCAAGCCGATCGACACCAACCGCTTCTTCGTGGTCAGCCTGAACAACCTGGGTGGCTGCAATGGCAGCACCGGCCCCAGCAGCCTCAATCCGGCCACCGGCAAGCCCTATGGCGCCGACTTCCCGGTGCTGACCGTGGAGGACTGGGTGCACAGCCAGGCGCGCCTGGCCGACCGCCTGGGGATCCAGACCTGGGCCGCCATCGTTGGCGGCAGCCTCGGCGGCATGCAGGCCCTGCAGTGGACCATCACCTACCCGGACCGCGTGCGTCACTGCGTGGACATCGCCTCGGCGCCCAAGCTGTCGGCGCAGAACATCGCCTTCAACGAGGTGGCGCGCCAGGCCATTCTCACCGACCCCGAGTTCCACGGCGGCTCGTTCCAGGACCAGGGCGTGATTCCCAAGCGCGGCCTGATGCTGGCGCGCATGGTCGGCCACATCACCTACCTGTCCGACGACTCGATGGGCGAGAAATTCGGCCGCGAACTCAAGAGCGACAAGCTCAACTACGACTTCCACAGCGTCGAGTTTCAGGTCGAGAGCTACCTGCGCTACCAGGGCGAGGAGTTCTCCGGCCGCTTCGACGCCAACACCTACCTGCTGATGACCAAGGCGCTGGACTACTTCGACCCGGCCGCGGCCCATGGCGGCGACCTGGCCGCGACCCTGGCTCACGTCACGGCGGACTACTGCATCATGTCGTTCACCACCGACTGGCGCTTCTCGCCAGCACGCTCGCGGGAGATCGTCGACGCCCTGATGGCCGCGCGCAAGAACGTTTGCTACCTGGACATCGACTCGCCCTACGGCCACGACGCCTTCCTCATCCCGACGCCCCGCTACATGCAGGGCTTCGCGAACTACATGAACCGCATCGCCCTCTGAGGACCGCATGAGAGCCGACCTGGAAATCATCCAAGACTGGATCCCCGCCGGCAGCCGGGTCCTCGACCTGGGCTGCGGCAACGGCGAACTGCTGGCCTCCTTGCGCGAGCGCAAGAACGTCACCGGCTATGGCCTGGAGATCGACGCCGACAACATCGCCGCCTGCGTGGCCAAAGGCGTCAACGTCATCGAGCAGGACCTGGACAAGGGCCTGGGCAACTTCGCCAGCAACAGTTTCGACGTGGTGGTCATGACCCAGGCCCTGCAGGCCGTGGAGTACCCCGACCGGATCCTCGACGAGATGCTGCGGGTGGGTCGCCAGTGCATCATCACCTTCCCCAACTTCGGCCACTGGCGCTGCCGCTGGTACCTGGCGACCAAGGGTCGCATGCCGGTTTCGGACTTCATGCCGTATACCTGGTACAACACGCCGAACATCCACTTCTGCACCTTCGAGGACTTCGAGAACCTGTGCCACGAGCGTCATGCCAAGGTCCTCGACCGCCTGGCCGTCGACCGTCTACACCGTAACGGGTTGGGCGGGCGGCTTTGGCCTAATCTTCTAGGAGAGATCGGTATCTATCGGGTCAGCAGCCCGGGCCTGCAGGAGCATCAGCTCGCGGTCTGACCCTCGCGAACGGAGGAATGGGATCATGCGTCGACTAGCACTGTTTCTGATCAGCCTATGCCTGGCCTTGCCGGTACTGGCTGCCGATGCCGCCAAGCCGGAGCGCAAGGAAGTGTTCGGCGACGTGACGGTCCACTACAGCGCCTTCACCTCGAGCATGCTGCAACCGGACATCGCCGCCGCCACGGGCCTGACCCGCAGCAAGAACCAGGGCGTGCTCAACATCGCCGTGCTCAAGGCCGAAAAGCCTTCGACAGCGGTCGTCAGCGGCACGGTGAAGGACCTGACCGGGCGCAGCAACCCGCTGTCGTTCAAGCAGATCACCGACCAGGGCGCGGTCTACTACATCGCCCAGTTCAAGATCGACCAGGCCGAGACTGTCACCTTCGATATCAACGTCGAAACGGGTGGCGTCAGCCATAAACTCAGCTTCAACCAGGAAGTATTCCCAGGCGAATGATGAATCTTACGCAACTCGTATTGGCCAGCCACAACGCCGGCAAGCTCAAGGAACTGCAGGCCATGCTCGGCGAGTCCGTGCACCTGCGTTCGATCGGCGAATTCAGCCAGGTGGAGCCGGAAGAGACCGGCCTGTCGTTCGTCGAAAACGCCATCCTCAAGGCGCGCAACGCCGCACGCATCTCCGGCCTGCCGGCCCTGGCCGACGACTCGGGCCTGGCGGTGGACTTCCTCGGCGGCGCGCCGGGCATCTACTCGGCGCGCTACGCCGACGGCAAGGGCGACGCGGCAAACAACGCCAAGCTGCTCGAAGCGCTCAAGGACGTGCCTGAAGAACAGCGCGGCGCGCAGTTCGTCTGCGTCCTGGCCCTGGTGCGCCATGCCGACGATCCGCTGCCAATCCTCTGCGAAGGCCTGTGGCACGGTAGCATCCTGTTCGAGGCCAGCGGCGAGCATGGCTTCGGCTATGACCCGCTGTTCTGGGTCCCGGAGCGCAACTGCTCCAGCGCCGACCTCGCTCCGGTCGACAAGAACCAGCTCAGCCACCGCGCCCGCGCCATGGCCCTGCTGCGTCAACGTCTGGGCCTGGCATGACCGAAAAGCTGTTCGTGCAACCGGCGGGCCTGATCCTTCCCGAGCTACCGCCGCTGTCGCTGTACATCCATATACCCTGGTGCGTGCGCAAATGCCCGTACTGCGACTTCAACTCGCACCAGGCAGGCCCCACGCTACCAGAAGCCGAATACATCGACGCCCTGCTGGCCGATCTCGACCAGGAACTGCCTGCCGTCCAGGGTCGTTCCATCAGCACGATCTTCTTCGGCGGCGGCACCCCCAGCCTGTTCAGCGCTGATGCGCTGGGTCGCCTGCTGCGCGGAGTCGAGCAACGCATCCCGTTCGCCCCGGACATCGAGATCACCCTCGAGGCCAACCCAGGCACCTTCGAGCAGGAGAAGTTCAAGGCCTACCGGCAGACCGGCATCAACCGCCTGTCCATCGGCGTGCAGAGTTTCCAGCCTGCCAAGCTCGAGAAGCTCGGGCGCATCCACAATGGTGCCGAAGCGGTACGCGCCGCCGACATGGCCCGTGCGGCAGGCTTCGACAACTTCAACATGGACCTGATGCACGGCTTGCCGGACCAGTCGCTCGACGACGCCCTGGGCGACCTGCGTCAGGCCATCGAACTGGCGCCGACGCACCTGTCCTGGTACCAGTTGACGGTAGAGCCGAACACGGTGTTCTGGAACCAGCCGCCCGAGCTGCCCGAGGACGACATCCTCTGGGATATCCAGGAAGCCGGCCAGGCGCTGATGGCCGAGCACGGTTACCGCCAGTACGAAGTCTCGGCCTACGCCCAGGCCGACCGTGCCGCGCGGCACAACCTGAACTACTGGCGCTTCGGCGACTTCATCGGCATCGGTGCCGGCGCCCATGGCAAACTGTCGTTCCCCGACGGACGCATCCTGCGCACCTGGAAGACCCGCCTGCCCAAGGACTACCTGAACCCGGCCAAGCCGTTCAAGGCCGGCGAGAAGCTGTTGCCGGCCGATGAGCTACCCTTCGAGTTCCTGATGAACGCCCTGCGCCTCACCGACGGGGTGGAAGCCGAACTGTTCAGCCTGCGCACCGGCCTGCCCCTGGCGCAGCTGGCC
Organism: Pseudomonas sp. P110(2024); assembly: GCF_057480795.1. Classification (NCBI taxonomy): domain Bacteria; kingdom Pseudomonadati; phylum Pseudomonadota; class Gammaproteobacteria; order Pseudomonadales; family Pseudomonadaceae; genus Pseudomonas; species Pseudomonas sp. P110(2024). The sequence goes on along the minus strand of NZ_JBLIYT010000008.1, from coordinate 166,228 downwards.
GAAGCCCGCCGCGAAGCCGAACAAAAAGGCCTTTTGCGGGTCGAACCGGATCGGCTGGCAGCCACGCCGCGCGGCCAGCTGTTCCTCAACGACCTGCTGCAGTACTTCTTGAATTAAGGATGACCCATGGACCTGGTACTTGACCTGCTCTCGACCGTTTCCCGCTGGAGCCGCAGCAACCTGTCGGAAATCTCGCTGGCCCTGGTGGGCTGCCTGCTGGTGCTGTTCGGCACCGATATCAAGGGTTGGGTGGAAGGCCGCCTGGGTGGTCTGGCCGGCGCCCTGCGGGTGCCGTTCATGGCGCTGCTGGTGATGATCGGCAGCGGCGCGGCACTGATCTATGCGACGCCGTGGATCGTGAAGGGGCTGGGGCAGTTCAACAACTATGCGCTGGCACCGGTGCTGCTGGTGGTGCTGGTATTGATTGGGGTCGTCGCTGATCGGCGGGGCTGACTGCTTGCTAAAAGCCGCCCTGGCGAGCCAGGACGGCTTCTCACCCGACTAACCCTTAGCGGGCATCGTCAAAGTGATCGCGCAGGAAGTCCCTGGCGGTCCTGAAAACGATCAGGATCCGAACCAGCGTCCAGACGCGGCTCAGCGTATTCAGCAAACGCGTCCTGTATTCGAGGCCATCCTAAGATCCAGTTGTGACTGTCTCCAGTGGTGTTCGTGGGATAGGCTTCGTAACCCGAGGCCCGCATAAAAAAACCGCCCTTCTCAAGGCGGTTTTTTTGTACCTGCAATCTCGCAGGCTTGAAGGACAGCGCCGAACGAATCCGGCTCAGCTCACCTTCTCGAACTTCAAGTCCCACACCCCATGCCCAAGGCGCTCCCCACGGCGCTCGAACTTGGTGATCGGCCGTTCTTCCGGGCGCGGTACATAGGCGCCATCAGCCGCCTGGTTGCGATAGCCTGGCGCTGCGCTCATCACTTCCAGCATGTATTCGGCATAGGGCTCCCAGTCGGTCGCCATGTGGAATACGCCACCGGGCTTGAGCTTGCGGCGCACCAGCTCGGCGAACTCCAGTTGAACGATCCGGCGCTTGTGGTGACGGGCCTTATGCCACGGATCCGGGAAGAACAGCATCAGGCGGTCGAGGCTGTTGTCAGCCACGCAGCGGTTAAGCACTTCGATGGCATCGCAATCGTAAACCCGCAGGTTCTTCAAGCCCTGGGTCAGCACGCCATTTAGCAACGCACCGACACCCGGACGGTGCACTTCGACGCCGATAAAGTCCAGCTCCGGCGAGGCGGCTGCCATCTCCAGCAGCGAGTGCCCCATACCGAAGCCGATCTCCAGGGTGCGCGGCGCCGAACGGCCGAACACCTGGTCGTAGTCCACCGGGCTGTCGGTCAGCGGCAGGATGAACAGCGGACCACCCTGCTCCAGGCCGCGTTGCTGGCCTTCGGTCATGCGCCCGGCGCGCATCACGAAGCTCTTGATGCGGCGGTGCGGGCGGGCTTCGCCGTCTTCGGTGATCGGCGTTTCTTGCGATTCAGTCATCTGGGGCTCTTACTTGATCAGACCTTCCAGCGGCGAGGACGCGCTGGCATAGAGTTTCTTCGGCATGCGCCCGGCGAGATACGCCATGCGGCCGGCAAGGATGGCGTGCTTCATGGCCTCGGCCATCAGCACTGGCTGCTGGGCGTGGGCAATGGCCGAGTTCATCAGCACTGCCTCGCACCCCATCTCCATGGCGATGGTGGCGTCGGAAGCAGTACCCACGCCAGCATCGACCAGCACCGGCACCTTGGATTCCTCGAGGATGATCTGCAGGTTGTAGGGGTTGCAAATACCCAGGCCGGTGCCGATCAGGCCGGCCAGCGGCATGACGGCAATGCAGCCGGCTTCGGCCAGCTGGCGGGCGATGATCGGGTCATCGCTGGTGTAGACCATCACGTCGAAGCCGTCCTTGACCAGCACTTCGGCGGCCTTGAGGGTTTCGATCACATTGGGGAACAGGGTCTTCTGGTCGGCCAGCACTTCCAGCTTCACCAGTGTCCGCTCCTCGTGGGACTTGTGCCCGTCGAGCAGCTCACGGGCCAGGCGGCAGGTACGCACCGCCTCGACCGCATCGAAGCAACCCGCGGTGTTCGGCAGGATGGTGTACTTGTCGGGCGACAGCACATCGAGCAGGTTCGGTTCGCCCGCGTTCTGGCCGAGGTTGGTGCGACGCACGGCCACGGTGACGATCTCGGCACCCGAGGCCTCGGTGGCCAGGCGGGTTTCTTCCATGTCACGGTACTTGCCGGTGCCGACCAGCAGGCGCGACTGGAAAGTGCGCCCGGCCAGGACGAAAGGCTTGTCGCTGCGAACGTTGCTCATCGATGTTCCTCTGGAAAGGTTACGGGGCTTCTGGATGAATCGGCGAGACGTGCTCAACCACCGCCAATGGCATGAACCACTTCGACCTGGTCGCCTTCGCTCAATCGCGTGCTCTCGTGCTGGCTGCGCGGCACGATGTCCAGGTTCAGTTCAACCGCCACCCGGCGACCAGCCAGCTCCAGCCGGCCCAGCAGCGCCGCGACGCTCTCGCCGTCGGGCAGTTCGTAAGGCTCACCGTTCAATTGAATGCGCATGCGCACGGCCACCATTGTTCTTTGGGGCCCGCATTCTAGCCCCGATCCACCTCGCAACCCAAGGGCGATGCGCGCCATTAGTCGCGATTGTGGACCGTTCGGTCAGCCCAGGCGCCAGGCGGCCAGGCCCAGGCACAGCCAGCCGGCGAGCAAGCACAGGCCGCCCAGCGGAGTGATCATGCCGAGCTTGCTCAGACCGCTCAGGGTCAGTACGTAGAGGCTACCGGAGAACAGCAGGATACCCACCGCGAACAGACCGCCGGCCCAGCCGACCAGGCGCCCCGGCAGGTGCGCCGACAGCACCGCCACCGCGAGGATCGCCAGTGCGTGCACCAGTTGGTAGCTCACGCCGGTATGGAAGATCGCCAGGTAGTCGGCGCTGAGACGGCTCTTCAGGCCATGGGCGGCGAAGGCGCCGAGGGCCACGCCGGTAAAACCGAAGAACGCGGCGAGCATCAGGAAGCTGCGAAGCATGGGACGACTCCTCGGGAGGGGTCTGTATAATGGCCCGTTCCAACGGTCCGGCCAAGCCATCACCATGCTCTCATCTCTCCTGCGCCGCCTCTCCCGCGCCCTGCTCTGGTTCGCCGCCGGCAGCGCCGCCGTGGTCCTGGTGCTGCGCTGGGTTCCACCGCCCGGCACCGCGCTGATGGTCGAGCGCAAGGTGGAGTCATGGTTCAGCGGCGAGCCCATCGACCTGCAACGCGACTGGACGCCCTGGGAGGACATCTCCGACGAACTCAAGGTCGCGGTCATCGCCGGCGAGGACCAGAAGTTCGCCAGCCACTGGGGCTTCGACATCCCGGCGATCCAGGCGGCGCTGGCCTACAACGAGCGTGGCGGCAAGGTGCGTGGCGCCAGCACGCTGACCCAGCAGGTGGCCAAGAACCTGTTCCTGTGGTCCGGACGCAGTTGGCTGCGCAAGGGGCTGGAGGCCTGGTTCACCGCGCTGATCGAGCTGTTCTGGTCGAAGGAACGGATTCTCGAGGTCTACCTGAACAGCGCCGAATGGGGCAAGGGCGTGTTCGGTGCCCAGGCCGCAGCACGCTACCACTTCGGCGTGGACGCCAGCCGCCTGACGCGACAACAGGCCGCACAACTCGCCGCGGTGCTGCCTAGCCCGATCAAATGGAGTGCCAGCCGGCCAAGTGCCTATGTGGCGAGCCGCGCGGGGTGGATTCGCCGGCAGATGAGCCAGCTGGGTGGGCCGAGCTACCTGATGCAACTGGATACTTCGCGCAGGCTTTGAGGCACGCTCCCACGCGCCACAACACACGAAAAAGCCGCTGTCTCTTGCGAGAACAGCGGCTTTTTCACTCCAGCCAGGCGCCGATCAGATCGTGATCAATGCCTTGACCTTGTTCATCGCGTTCTTCTCCAGCTGGCGAATACGCTCGGCCGAAACGCTGTATTTCTCCGCCAGCTCATGCAGCGTGGCCTTTTCCTCGGCCAGCCAGCGCTGATAAAGGATATCGCGACTGCGATCGTCCAGGCCTTGCAGCGCTTCATGCAGGTTGCTGGTGGAGTTATCGCTCCAATCGGCGTCCTCCAGCTGCACGGCCGGGTCGTAGCGGTGATCTTCCAGGTAATGCGCGGGCGACTGGAAGGCACTGTCGTCGTCGGCTTCGGCCGCCGGGTCAAAGGCCATGTCCTGGCCGCTCAGGCGGCTTTCCATCTCGCGTACTTCACGGGGCTCGACACCAAGGCTTTCGGCCACGCGATGCACTTCGTCGTTGTTCAACCAGGCCAGACGTTTCTTCTGGCTGCGCAGGTTGAAGAACAGCTTGCGCTGGGCCTTGGTGGTGGCCACCTTGACGATGCGCCAGTTGCGCAGGATGAACTCGTGGATCTCGGCTTTGATCCAGTGCACCGCGAAGGACACCAGACGCACGCCCATTTCCGGGTTGAAACGCTTTACCGCCTTCATCAGGCCGACGTTGCCTTCCTGGATCAGGTCGGCCTGGGCCAGCCCGTAGCCTGCATAGCTACGGGCGATGTGTACGACGAAACGCAGGTGGGCCATCACCATTTGCCGAGCGGCCTCGAGATCCTGCTCGTAATAGAGACGCTCGGCCAGATCACGCTCCTGCTCCGGCGACAGCAATGGGATGCTGTTGACCGTGTGCACATAGGCTTCCAGGTTTGCACCGGGAACCAGGGCATAGGCAGGTTGCAACGATGTGGTCATTCAAGTACCTCCAGCTTACAGACTCGTGCCTTGTGGGCACTGCCAGCATAGACAAGGAACCGTTGTACAAGTTCCAGGATGAAAAATTTGTCAATACTGGCCATGAAACATTTATCGCGGTGCCAGCTCGTTCAAGTGACGAGCGACGGCGATCCATGCACCGATATACCCCAACAACACCGCCCCGATCAAGAGTGAAAGGCCATCCGAGGCCGGTACGCCACCCAGGGCGAAATCACTGCCATACAGCCCGGACAGCCCGACCACCGCGTCGTTCAGCCAGTTCAGGCCGAACGCCAGGATGCCCCAGGCCAGCACGCCCGCACCCAGGCCGTACAGGGCGCCCATGTACAGGAAAGGCCGGCGTACGTAGCTGTCGGTGCCGCCGACGAGCTTGATCACTTCGATCTCGACCCGGCGGTTTTCGATATGTAGACGAATTGTGTTACCGATTACTAACAGCAGAGCGGAAATCAGCATTACCGCCAGGCCGAAGACGAACCGGTCTCCCAGCTTGAGAATCGCCGCCAGGCGCTCGACCCACACCAGGTCCAGCTGCGCCGCTTCCACCCGCGGCAGCTCGGACAGACGCTGACGCAAGGCTTCCAGGGCCGGCTTGTCGACCTCGGTCGGGGTCACCACCACCACGCCGGGCAGTGGATTGTCCGGCAACTCGCGCAGCGCCTCGCCCAGGCCTGACTGCTGCTGGAACTCTTCCAGCGCCTGCTCGCGACTGACGTACTGGGCCTCGGCGACGCCCGGCATGCCCTTGATCTCGTCACGCAAGGCCTCGCCATCACGGCTGCTGGCATCAAGCTTGAGATACAACGAAATCTGTGCCGCGCGCTGCCAGGAACCGCCGAGTTTCTCGACGTTCTTCAGCAGCAGCGACAGGCCCATGGGCATGCTCAGCGCCACAGCCATCACCAGGCAGGTGAAGAAACTGCCGATCGGCTGCTTGCCCAGCCGGCGCAGGCTGTCGGCCAGGCTGGCGCGGTGGCTTTCCAGCCAGGCGTGCAGCAGGGTGCTGAAGTCCGGGCCGTCATCGTCGTGGTCGCCACGCTTCTTCTTCGCCGGTTGCGGGTCGGCGGCTTTCGGCGCCACGCGCTCGGAAACCTTTGGTGTACGTGTGGTGCTCATTGCCCGGCCTCCCCATCGCCGATCAAGCGGCCGCGTTGCAGCGTCAGCATGCGGTGGCGCATGCGCGCGATCAGCGCCAGGTCGTGACTGGCGATCAATACCGTGGTGCCCAGGCGGTTGATGTCCTCGAACACGCCCATGATCTCGGCGGCCAGGCGCGGGTCGAGGTTACCGGTAGGTTCGTCCGCCAGCAGCAGGGCCGGCTGGTGGACGATGGCGCGGGCAATGCCCACGCGCTGCTGTTGGCCGGTGGACAGGTCGGCCGGGAACAGCTCGCCTTTGTCGCTCAGCGACACGCGCTCCAGCGCCGAATCCACGCGCTTGGCGATCTCGGCCTTGGACAGCCCGAGGATCTGCAGCGGCAGGGCGATGTTGTTGAACACCGTGCGGTCGAACAGCAGTTGGTGGTTCTGGAACACCACGCCGATCTGCCGGCGCAGGAACGGAATCTGCGCGTTGCTGATCTGGCCCAGGTCCTGCCCGGCCAGCAGCAGCTTGCCGCTGGTCGGACGCTCCATGGCCAGCAGCAGGCGCAGCAGGGTGCTCTTGCCGGCGCCGGAGTGGCCGGTGACGAACAGGAACTCGCCACGACGCGCCCGGAAGCTCAGTTCGTGCAGGCCGACATGGCCGTTGGGATAGCGCTTGGCTACCTGTTCGAATCGGATCATGAAGGTTCCCGCTCGGCGAACAGCGCCTTGACGAAGGGTTCGGCCTCGAAGGTGCGCAGGTCATCGATACCCTCGCCCACACCGATGAAGCGAATCGGGATGTTGAACTGCTTGGCCAGGGCGAAGATGACGCCGCCCTTGGCGGTGCCGTCCAGCTTGGTCAGGGCCAGGCCGGTCAGCTCGACGCTCTGGTTGAAGTACTTGGCCTGGCTGATGGCGTTCTGCCCGGTACCGGCGTCGAGCACCAGCAGCACCTCGTGGGGCGCCTCGGCGTCGAGCTTGCCGATTACCCGACGGACCTTCTTCAGCTCTTCCATCAGGTTGTCCTTGGTGTGCAGGCGACCGGCGGTGTCGGCGATCAGCACATCGACGCCACGGGCCTTGGCGGCCTGCACCGCGTCGAAGATTACCGAGGCCGAGTCGGCGCCGGTGTGCTGGGCGATGACCGGGATCTGGTTGCGCTCGCCCCAGACCTGCAACTGCTCCACCGCCGCGGCGCGGAAGGTGTCGCCGGCAGCCAGCATGACCTTCTTGCCTTCCAACTGCAGCTTCTTGGCCAGCTTGCCGATGGTGGTGGTCTTGCCGGCGCCGTTCACGCCGACCACCAGGATCACGTAGGGCTTGCTCTGCGCCTCGATCTTAAGCGGCTGCTCGACCGGGCGCAGCAGGGCGGCCAGTTCGTCCTGCAGCGACTTGTACAGGGCGTCGGCGTCGGCCAGTTGCTTGCGGGCGACCTTCTGCGTCAGGTTCTGGACGATGGTCGAGGTGGCCTCGACACCGACGTCGGCGGTCAGCAGACGGGTCTCGATCTCGTCGAGCAGGTCGTCGTCGATGACCTTCTTGCCCAGGAACAGGCTGGCCATGCCCTCGCCGATGCTGGCGCTGGTCTTCGACAGGCCCTGCTTGAGGCGGGCGAAAAAGCCCTGCTTGGCAGGCTCGGCGGCGACTGGCGCAGGTTCGACGGCAGCCGGAGCGACAGGCACTTCGGGTTCAGGCTCAACCACAGGGGCAACCACCACCGGGGCGGGCTCGGATACCACCACCTCAGGGGCCGGGCGCTCGGGAATGACCGGCGGCGCCTTGGGTTCGAGGTCCGGTACCAATGCAACCGGCTCTTCCGCGACCGGCAGCACCAGGTTGCTCACGGGTGCAGGTGGCGCTGGCTCAACCATGACCGTCGGCAGGTCCGCCGCATTCGCGGGCGAGCCCTCAGTCACAGGAGCCTGCGGCGCGTGTACCTGAACAACAGGCTCAGCCTCGACCACCAGGGCAGTCTCGACCGGGACGTCCACCGGCACGGGCTGGGCGGGTTCAACCACCTGGGTGGATTGCACCACCCTTGGAGCAACCGGTTCAGGCTCGGCCGGCACGCTGACTGGCGCAGGCTGGGGGGCCTCGGCCAGCGGAGCAGGCTGCTCGGCGGGAGGTTGCTGTACCACCGGCGCCTCGACAGGCGGTTGGGGGGCTTGCGGCTGTTCGGCGACAGGTTGCTCCGGCTTCTTGCGGAACCAGCTGAACAGGCCTTTCTTCTCGCCAGCCGCGGCCGGCGCTTTTTTGTCGTCGTTGGAACCAAACATGGAAGACGGCTATCTCAGGGTAGCGATGCGCCAGCAGTGGCGCACCGGGAATTCTTAACTCACGCAGAACAGACTACTGTGAAGCCAGCGGGTTCATGCGCAACGTTTTGTCGTAAGGGCCTGTGGGCCAGAACGGCGACAGGCATGGTCGCCAGGCAACCGGATCAGTATCCTAGCACCTCCTGGCCCGCCGACGCTAAACCCAAGCGGGCCGCCGAACAGGTTGAACACCGTATGAATGCTCTAGCCCGCCGCGCCGCTGGCCTGTTGCTCGGCACGCTGTGCCTGCCGCTGGCGGCCTTCGCCGCCGATGTGCAACCCACCCACGAATTCATTCTCGACAACGGCCTGAAAGTGGTCGTGCGCGAGGACCACCGTGCGCCGGTGGTGGTTTCGCAGATCTGGTACAAGGTCGGCTCCAGCTATGAGACGCCGGGTCAGACCGGCCTGTCCCATGCCCTTGAGCACATGATGTTCAAAGGCAGCGCCAAGCTCGCCCCCGGCGAAGCCTCGCGCATCCTGCGCGATCTCGGCGCCGAGGAGAACGCCTTCACCAGCGACGACTACACCGCCTACTACCAGGTGCTGGCCCGTGACCGCCTGCCGGTGGCCTTCGAGCTGGAAGCCGACCGCCTGGCCAGCCTGCGGCTGCCAGCCGACGAGTTCAGCCGCGAGATCGAGGTGATCAAGGAAGAGCGCCGCCTGCGCACCGACGACCAGCCCAACGCCAAGGCCTTCGAGCTGTTCCGCGCCATGGCGTACCCGGCCAGCGGCTACCACACCCCGACCATCGGCTGGATGGCCGACCTCGAGCGCATGAAGGTCGAGGAACTGCGCCACTGGTACGAGTCCTGGTACGCGCCGAACAACGCCACCCTGGTGGTGGTCGGCGACGTCAAGCCCGACGAGGTGAAAGCCCTCGCGCAGAAGTACTTCGGCCCGATCCCCAAGCGCGCCGTACCACCCAGCAAGCTGCCGCTGGAACTGGCCGAGCCAGGCCTGCGCCAGCTCACTCTGCACCTGCGCACGCAACTGCCCAGCCTTGTCTACGGCTTCAATGTGCCCGCCCTGGCCACGGCCAAGGACCCGCGCAGCGTCAACGCCCTGCGCCTGATCTCGGCCCTGCTCGACGGCGGCTACAGTGCCCGCATGCCGGCGCGCCTGGAGCGCGGCCAGGAACTGGTGGCCGGTGCCTCGTCCAGCTACAACGCCTTCACCCGCGGTGACAGCCTGTTCATGATCTCGGCCACGCCCAACGTGCAGAAGCACAAGACCCTGGCCGAGGTGGAAAAAGGCATCTGGCAGCTGCTCGACGAGCTCAAGACCACGCCGCCGACCGCCGAGGAACTCGAGCGCGTGCGCGCCCAGGTAATCGCCGGCCTGGTCTACGACCGCGATTCCATCAGCAGCCAGGCCACCACCATCGGCCAGCTGGAGACCGTCGGCCTCTCCTGGAAGCTGATCGACAGCGAGCTCGACGACCTCAAGCGCGTAACCCCGGAAGACATCCAGGCCGCCGCCCGCACCTATTTCACCCGCGAACGCCTGAGCGTTGCCCATGTACTGCCCGAGGAGTCCGCCCATGAGTGATCGCAGCGCACCGCGCTACACCCTGTTCGGCTTGGCGATCATCGTGCTGGTGGTGGCTGTCGCCGCGCTGCTGGCGCGCCCGGCCCAGTCCGACAGCCAAGGCAAGGCAGACACCGCGGCCCGCCCGGCCAACACCCTGCAATCGCTGGCCGAACTGGACAGCAAGGCCCCCAGCCGGCGCCAGCTGAACATCCAGCACTGGTCCACTGCCGAAGGCGCCCGCGTGCTGTTCGTCGAGGCCCGCGAGCTGCCGATGTTCGACCTGCGCGTGACCTTCGCCGCCGGCAGCAGTCAGGACGGCGACACCCCCGGCTTGGCCACCCTGACCAACGCCATGCTCAACGAGGGCGTGGCCGGCAAGGACGTCACCGCCATCGCCGAAGGCTTCGAAGGCCTGGGCGCCGACTTCGGCAACGGTTCGTACCGCGACATGGCCGTGGCGTCGCTGCGCAGTCTCAGCGCCAGCGACAAGCGCGAGCCGGCGCTGAAGCTGTTCACCGAGGTGGTGGGCCAGCCGACCTTCCCCGAGGACGCCCTCAAGCGCATCAAGAACCAGCTGCTGGCCGGTTTCGAATACGAAAAGCAGAACCCGGGCAAGATCGCCGGCAAGACCCTGTTCGCCAACCTCTACGGTAAACACCCCTACGCCAGCCCCAGCGACGGCACCGCCGAAACCATCCCCGGCATTACCCTGGAACAGCTGCGCGGCTTCCACGCCAAGGCCTACGCGGCCGGCAACGCGGTGATCGCCCTGGTCGGCGATCTCAGCCGCGGCGAAGCCGAAGCCATTGCCGCCCAAGTCTCCGCCGGCCTGCCCAAGGGCCCGGCCCTGGCCAAGCCCGAGCAACCGGTCGAGCCCACGCCGGGCGCGACCCATATCGATTTCCCGTCCAAACAGACCCACCTGATGCTGGCCGAGCTGGGCATCGACCGTAACGATCCGGACTGGCCGGCCCTGTCGCTGGGCAACCAGATCCTCGGTGGCGGCGCCTTCGGTACCCGCCTGATGAGCGAAGTGCGCGAAAAACGCGGCCTGACCTACGGCGTGTACTCGGTGTTCAGCCCGATGCAGGTGCGCGGCCCGTTCATGATCAACCTGCAGACCCGTGCCGAGCTCAGCGAGGGCACGCTCAAGCTGGTCCGGGATATCCTTGCCGACTACCTCAAGAGCGGCCCGACCCAGCAGGAGCTGGACGACGCCAAGCGCGAACTGGCCGGCAGCTTCCCGCTGTCCAACGCCAGCAATGCCAGCATCGTCGGCCAACTGGGCGCGATCGGCTTCTACAACTTGCCGCTGAGCTGGCTGGAAGATTTCATGCAGCAATCCCAGGCGCTGACCGTCGAACAGGTCAAGGCCGCCATGAACAAGCATCTGGCGGCGGACAAGCTGGTGATCGTCACCGTCGGCCCGAAGGTGGCCCAGCAGCCCCTGCCGGCCCCCACTGACAAACCCGCCGAGCAGCCGCTCGGCGTACCGGAGCACTAATGGCAAGACCCAACACCCCAGCGCGCCCGGCACCGGGCGCCAGCAAGGGCCCCGGCCAGCTGCGCATCATCGCCGGCGAGTGGCGCAGCCGCCGTCTGGCCGTGCCGGAAGGCGAAGGCCTGCGGCCGACGCCTGACCGCGTGCGCGAGACCCTGTTCAACTGGCTGGCGCCGCATATCGAAGGCGCCCTGGTGCTCGACGCCTTCACCGGCAGCGGCGCGCTGGTGCTGGAGGCCTTGTCTCGCGGCGCCGAAAACGCCGTGGCGCTGGACAGCAACCCGGCGGCCATCGTCAATCTCAAGAACAACCTCGAGCTGCTGCGCTGCCCGCGCGGGCAGATCCTGCAGACCGACGCCCTGCGCTACCTGCAAGGCCCGGCCAAACAGCAGTTCGATGTGGTATTCCTCGACCCGCCGTTCCACCAGGACCTGCTGGCCAACACCTGCAACCTGCTGGAGCAGGGCCAGTGGCTGCGCGAGCAGGCGTGGATCTACACCGAAAGCGAAGCCGTGCCCTCCTCGCTGCCGATGCCGGGCAACTGGCGCCTGCACCGCGAGAAGAAGACCGGCCAGGTGCACTACGCGTTGTGGCAACGAGCGGGCACCGACCAATAGCGCAGGTACAGTGGCGGTGTTTCATGGCACTCTAGGCAGGCACACCACGAGTCGCCCAGCATGCCCAGCCTCACCGCCACCTTCCGTCCGGCCACCGGCCTGTCCAACCCTCACCTGCAGACACTGTGGGGGCCTCTCTGGCGCAAGCTCCCGGACCTGCCGCGCAACCGCGAGCGCCTGTGGCTGGCCGACGGCGACTTCCTCGACCTCGACTGGCACGGACCGCACCAACCCGACGCGCCGTTGGTGCTGGTGCTCCATGGCCTCACCGGCTCGTCCAATTCGCCCTACGTCAAAGGCCTGCAACTGGCCTTGCAGGGGCGTGGCTGGGCCAGCGTCGCGGTGAACTGGCGCGGCTGCTCGGGCGAGCCCAACCTGCTGGCGCGCAGCTACCACTCCGGGGCCAGCGAAGACCTGGCCGAGACCATCCGCCACCTGCGGGCGCAGCGGCCGCTGGCACCGCTGTATGCCGTGGGCTATTCGCTGGGCGGCAATGTGCTGCTCAAGTACCTGGGAGAAAGTGGCTCGTCCAGCCAACTGGAAGCGGCGGTGGCGGTGTCGGTACCGTTTCGCCTGGACCATTGCGCCGACCGCATCGGCCTGGGATTTTCGAAGATCTACCAGGCGCATTTCATGCGCGCGATGATGGCGTACGTGAAGGACAAGCAGCGGCACTTTCGCAATCAAGGTCACCATGAAGGGTTGGCAACCCTCGAGCGCCTTGGCCCATTGCGCAACCTGCGCACCTTCTGGGACTTCGACGGCAAGGTGACCGCGCCACTCAATGGCTTCAGCGATGCCCATGACTACTACCGCCGGGCGTCCAGCCGCTATTACCTGGGAGAAAACCGCACGCCGACGCTGATCATCCATGCCAGCGATGATCCGTTCGTGTTCGGTCACAGCCTGCCGACTGCCGACGAACTGGCGCCACTGACGCAGTTCGAACTGCACAATCGCGGTGGCCATGTGGGGTTCGTCGAGGGCAGCCTGCGCAATCCGGGGTATTACCTGGAACGGCGGATTCCGCAGTGGCTGATGGAAGAGCGATAGTCTCCATCCAGGAATATGGCTGAGGGAAGGCTTCGTGGGAGCGGGCTTGCCCCGCGATAGCATCACCGAGCCCACTCCCACCTCACGAATTACTCACCAGTGGCCACGCCGCGCTGCGGATCGTTGATCCACTCACTCCACGACCCGGCATACAGCCGCCCCAGCGGATATCCCGCGAGCGCCAGGGCAAACAGGTTGTGGCAGGCGGTCACGCCAGAGCCGCAATAGGCCACCAGGTCCTGCGGCGAACGGCCGGCCAGCTTTTCGGCAAAACGCTGCTTCAGCGTGTCGGCCGGCAGGAAACGCCCGTCGGCGCCAAGGTTGTCGGTGAACGCCGCGCACTGGGCGCCCGGAATGTGCCCGGCCACCGGGTCGATCGGCTCCACCTCGCCACGAAAACGCGGCAACCCGCGGGCATCGATCAGGGTCAGCGTCGGATCGTTCAGGCGCTTGCCCAGGTGTGTGGCGTCGATCAGCAGCTTCATGTCCGGCTCGCCACTGAACGTCCCCTCGCGACGCGCGGGCGGGTCGAGGCTCAACGGCAGGTGGGCGGCGTGCCAGGCCTTGAGGCCGCCGTCGAGAATGAACACCGCATCGCGCTTGCCCAGCCAGGCCAGCAGCCACCACGCACGGGCAGCGAAGGCGCCGGGGCCATCGTCGTAGAGCACCACCTGGCTATCGTTGTCCACGCCCCACTCGCGCAGGCGCTCCACCAGCCGCTGCGGATCGGGCAGCGGGTGACGACCGGTGCGACCCTTGACCACCGGCCCGCTCAGATCACGCTCGAGGTCGGCGAAATGCGCCCCGGCGATATGCCCCTCGGCATAACTACGTTGGCCGTAGTCGACATCTTCCAGGGCAAAGCGGCAATCGAGGATCACCAGGCCGGGCGCTTCCAGGCGTTCGGCCAGCTGTTGCGGGGTGATCAGTTGCGCAAGGGGCATGACAATCTCCTGATGAATGGCTCGAAGACCCCGGGTCACTGCTCCAGGGCCTGGTTGAACGGAACGTGGAACTCATCGCACAACGCCTGCACCGCGGCACGCGAGTCTGGAGTGACATACCCCAGTTCCAGCACCACCACCTGATAGACGCCACGCATGAACGCTTCTTCACCCAGGTGCGCGCAATGCTCGCGGGTGGTGCTGAGAAAACGCACCCAGGAGGTCAGCACGATCCATGCGTTGATAGTCAGCGACTCGATCTGCGGGCCGTCCATGCTCAGGATGCCGGCCTCGACGAAGCCCCGGTAGATCGCCTGCCCCTGCAGCAGGCAGCGCCGCGAAAAGCGCCGATAACGGGCCGCCAGCTCCGGGTCGCTGTCGAGCAGGTGCTCCAGGTCGCGGTGCAGGAAACGGTAGTTCCACATCGCCGCCAGCAACGCCTTGAGGTAGAAGCGCTTGTCCTCGACGGTGGCAATGCGGCCCTGGGGCGGGCGCAGGAAACTGTCGACCAGCTCTTCGTACTGGTTGAACAGCACGGCGATGATCGCCTGCTTGTTGGGGAAGTGGTAGTACAGGTTGCCGGGCGAGATCTCCATGTGCGCGGCAATGTGGTTGGTGCTGACGCAACGCTCGCCCTGCTGGTTGAACAGCTCCAGGCTGCTCTGCACGATGCGCTCTCGGGTCTTCATGCGCGGGGCCATGCTCAGCTCCAGTCTCCAGCTTGATTGATCGAGCCCATCTTACGGCTTCCCGCAGGTCGGGTGCACCGCCGGCCAGGTGAAAATAGTGCACCATCGTACCAATTAGAGTATATGCTCTATTCACTTACCACCCCGGAGCCGCCATGACCTCGCCCGCCGTTCTCCCTCCTGTGCAATCCGACCTCGACCTGCAAGCGACGTTCGACGTCCTGCGTCGGGCCTTCGCCGCTAACCCGATGCCCGCCGCCGCGCAGCGTCGGCAGTGGCTGAAAAGCCTGCGCGAGGCGCTGCTGGCCGAGCAGGAGACGCTGATTGCGACCATCGACGCCGACTTCAGCGGCCGCAGCCGCGACGAGACCCTGATCGCCGAGCTGATGCCGTCGGTGCTCGGCCTGCGCGATGCGGAAAAACAGCTGGGGCGCTGGATGCGCGCCTCGCGGCGCAAGGTCGGCCTGGCCTTCCAGCCCGCCAGCGCGCGGGTGGAGTACCAGCCACTGGGAGTGGTGGGGATCATCGTGCCGTGGAACTACCCGCTGTTCCTCGCCATCGGCCCGTTGACCGGCGCCCTGGCCGCCGGCAACCGGGTGATGCTCAAACTCAGCGAATCCACGCCCGCCAGCGGACAGGCCATCAAGGACCTGTTCGAACGGGTGTTCCCCAATGACCTGGTCAGTGTAGTACTGGGCGAGGTGGAAGTCGGCCAGGCCTTTGCCCGCCTGCCGTTCGACCACCTGCTGTTCACCGGGGCCACCAGCGTCGGCCGTCATGTGATGCTGGCCGCCGCGCAGAACCTCACCCCAGTGACCCTTGAGCTGGGCGGCAAGTCACCGGCCATCGTCTCAACCGATGTGTCGTTGGACACCGCCGCCGAACGCATCGCCTTCGGCAAGACCCTCAATGCCGGCCAGACCTGCGTCGCCCCCGACTACGTGCTGGTGCCCCGCGAGCGCCTGGACGCCTTCGCCGAGGCTTACCGGCGCGCCGTGCACCGCTTCTATCCGCGCCTGACTGATAACCCCGACTACAGTGCGATCATCAACGAGCGCCAGCTCGCTCGCCTCAACCGCCTGCTCGACGATGCCCGCGAGCAAGGCGCCCAAGTGATCGATCTCTACCCCGACGAGCCCCGCCAAGGCCGCCATCTGCCGCCACACCTGTTGTTGCAGGTGAACGACGGCATGCAGGTAATGCAGGACGAGATCTTCGGCCCGTTGCTGCCCCTGGTGCCCTACGACCGTCTGGATGACGCCCTGGCCTACATCAACCAGCGTCCCCGACCCCTGGCGCTCTACTATTTCGGCTACGACAAGGGCGAACAGGCACGGGTACTGCGCGACACCCACTCCGGTGGCGTCTGCCTCAACGACACCCTGCTGCACGTGGCCCAGGACGACCTGCCGTTCGGCGGCGTCGGCCCGTCCGGCATGGGCCACTACCATGGCCACGACGGTTTCCTGACCTTCAGCAAGGCCAAGGCCGTGCTGGCCAAGCAGCGCATCAATGCCGCCAAGACGATCTACCCGCCCTATGGCAAGGCCTTGCAGCGCCTGGTCTACAAGCTGTTCATCCGCTGAGCGCCGGCGCACATGCATCGTCGCGACCTGCTCAGGTTCAGCTTCGGCGCCAGCCTGTTTCTGGGTGCCACCAGCCTGGTCGGCTGTGCGCCACAGGCGGCCTCGCCCGGTTATCAGGTCCTGCGCGATGACGACCTGCCTCTGCTGCAGGCCCTGGTACCCGTCGTGCTGGCGGGTACCCAGGCTTCCACCGAATGGGTGCTGCAAAGCCTCGACCACAAGCTGGCGGCGCTGTCGCCCGCCATGCTCAAGCTGACCCGGCAACTGTTCGACGTGCTCACCCTGCCCCTGACCCGAGGACCGCTGACCGGTATCTGGGGCGGCTGGGCCAGCGCCACGGATAGCGAGCTGGAGCGCTTTCTCGAACGCTGGCGGGACAGTTCGCTGAACCTGCTGCGCCAGGGCCATGCCTCGCTGCTGCAACTGCTGCTCATGGCCTGGTATGAGCGCCCCGAGGCCTGGGCGGCATGCGGCTACCCAGGGCCGCCGAAGATCTGACCCACCGACAAGAGCATCGCCAAATGCCCGTCCCCGACCCGTTTCGCCAAGGCCTCGCCCGAGGCTGGATCACCCACGATGGCTCGCGCCTGGAGCAGGACCTGAGCCTGGAAGCCGACGTCGCCGTGATCGGCAGTGGCGCGGGCGGCGCCACAACCGCCGAACGGCTGAGCGCGGCCGGCCTGAAGGTACTGCTGATCGAGGAGGGCCCGCTGAAGACCAGCAGCGACTTCCACCTGCTGGAGCACGAAGCCTATGCCGATCTCTACCAGGAGGGCCTGGGCCGCCTGAGCAAGGACGGCGCCATTACCATCCTGCAGGGTCGGGCGGTGGGCGGCACCACCCTGGTCAACTGGACCTCGAGTTTCCGCACGCCGCCGCAGACCCTGGAGCACTGGGCCCGTGAACATGGGGTCAAGGGCCTGGACAGCGACAGCCTGAAACCCTGGTTCGAACGCATGGAGCAGCACCTGGGCATCAGCCCCTGGATGATGCCGCCCAATGCCAACAACGATGTGCTGCGTCGCGGCTGCGAGGCGCTCGGCCTGCGCTGGGCGGTGATACCGCGCAACGTGCGCGGTTGCTGGAACCTGGGTTACTGCGGCATGGGCTGCCCGGTCAACGCCAAGCAGTCGATGCTGGTCACCAGCATTCCGGCCACTCTCGAGCAAGGCGGCGAACTGCTCTACCTGGCCCGCGCCGAGCGCTTCAGCCACGATGGCCAACGTATCGACCACCTGCAATGCCAGGCCCTGGACGCCCAGGGGATCGAGCCCACGGGGCGCCAGGTGCGGGTGCGCGCCCGGCATTACGTACTGGCCGGAGGCGGCATCAATAGCCCAGCGCTGCTGCTGCGCTCCGAAGCGCCCGACCCCCACCAGCGCCTGGGCAAACGCACCTTCCTGCACCTGGTCAACTTCAGCGCCGCGCAGTTCGAGGCGAAGATCGACCCGTACTACGGCGCGCCGCAGTCGATCTACAGCGACCAGTTCCAATGGCAGGACGGCGTCGCCGGCCCGGTCGGCTACAAGCTCGAAGTCCCGCCGCTGCACCCGGCCCTGGCCAGCACCCTGCTCGGTGGCCATGGCCAGGACAATGCCCTGCGCATGGCCGAGCTGCCCCATACCCACGTGATGCTGGCGCTGCTGCGCGATGGTTTCCACCCGGACAGCCCCGGCGGCCAGGTGGAGTTGCGTGGCGATGGCTCGCCGGTGCTCGACTACCCAGTCACCGACTACCTTCACGACGGGCTGCGCCGGGCCTGGCACAGCATGGCACAGATCCAGTTCGCCGCCGGTGCCCGCCGGGTGCTGCCGGTGCATGGCGATGCCCGGTATGTCGATAACCCGGAACAGGCCAAGGCGTTGATCGACAGCCTGCCCCTGGAACTGTTTCGCATGCGCCTGGGCAGCGCCCACGTCATGGGCGGCTGCGCCCTGGGCGAGGATCCGCGCCAGGCGGTGTGCGACAGCCTGGGCCGGCATCACCAGCTGGAAAACCTGTCGGTCCACGACGGTTCGCTGTTCCCCACCAGCATAGGCGCCAACCCGCAGCTTTCGGTCTACGCCTTGACCGCCCTGCTTAGCGAAGCGCTGGCTGGCCGCCTGGCACCCAGCGCATGACAGCCAATAGCCATGCTGTCTATAGTGCCATCGACCGGCCACGCGACTTGGCCGGGCGCAGTCGCTGCGCTACCATCCGACTCCCCAACGCACTCCAGCCAGGATGACGCGATGAACCGAGTGTTGTACCCGGGTACTTTCGACCCCATTACCAAAGGCCATGGCGACTTGGTCGAGCGCGCCTCGCGCCTGTTCGACCATGTGATCATCGCCGTGGCGGCCAGCCCCAAGAAAAACCCCCTGTTCCCCTTGGAGCAACGGGTAGCGCTGGCCCGCGAGGTCACCAAGCACCTGCCCAATGTCGAAGTCATCGGCTTTTCCTCGCTGCTGGCGCATTTCGCCAAGGAGCAGAGCGCCAACGTGTTCCTGCGCGGCCTGCGCGCGGTATCCGACTTCGAGTACGAGTTCCAACTGGCCAACATGAACCGCCAGCTGGCGCCGGACGTCGAGAGCCTGTTCCTTACGCCCTCCGAGCGCTATTCGTTCATTTCTTCGACATTGGTTCGGGAAATCGCCGCGTTGGGCGGTGATATCAGCAAGTTCGTCCACCCTGCCGTTGCCGACGCGCTGACCGAGCGCTTTCGCAAGTAAGCCGCGCGGTCACGATGTCGCGCCCGCGTGCACTGCGGGCGCGAATCCGGCACAATTGTGCCCATCGCTTTGAACCATGCCCGGGCCCAACGCCCCGGCCGGAGTCCCCATGTCCCTGATCATCACCGACGATTGCATCAACTGCGACGTCTGCGAACCCGAGTGCCCGAACGCCGCCATCTCGCAAGGCGAAGAGATCTACGTGATCGACCCGAACCTGTGCACCCAGTGTGTCGGCCACTATGACGAGCCCCAGTGCCAGCAGGTCTGCCCGGTGGACTGCATCCCCCTCGATGAAGCCCACCCGGAAACCGAAGACGAACTGATGGCCAAGTACCGCCGGATCACCGGCAAGGCCTGATGCCGTTCGTCGCCGCGCTTCGCCACGCAGCCCTCGGCGCCCTCCTGGCGCTGCTGGCCCATGGCGCCCTGGCCGCCGGGCCAGGCCAGGCGGCGATCGCCAGCCCGCACGGTGAAGCCACCGCGGCGGCAAGGCAGATCCTGCAGCAAGGCGGCAATGCCTTCGATGCCGCCGTGGCCATCGGCGCCACGCTAGCCGTTGTCGAACCCTACGGCTCCGGCCTTGGCGGCGGCGGGTTCTTCCTGCTGCGCGAGAGCGCTGACAGCCCACGCTATGCCTTCCTCGACGCCCGCGAGCGCGCCCCGGCCGCCGCCCGGGCCGACATGTACCTGAAGAATGGCAAGGTCCAACCAGGATTGTCGATCAACGGCCCATTGGCCGCTGCCATCCCTGGCTTGCCCCAGGCACTGGCCGACCTGGCCGCGACCCACGGCAAGCTGCCGCTCAAGGACAGCCTGGCCCCGGCCATCCGCCTGGCCAACCAGGGCTTTGTCGTCGACCGCATTTACCGCGACCGCGCGACCATGCGTCTGAGCGCCCTGCGCGACAATGCCGAAAGCGCCCGGTTGTTCCTCGCCGGCAACGACGTACCGGCACTCGGCACGGTGATTCGCCAACCGGAACTGGCCGCGACCCTGCAGGCCATGGCCGAGCACGGCCGCGACGGCTTCTACCGTGGCCCGACGGCCCATCGCCTGGTCGACGGCGTACGTCAGGCCGGCGGTGTCTGGACCCTCGATGACCTCGCCGGCTACCACACCGCCTGGCGCGAGCCGCTGCGCTATCCACTGGCCGACCAGCGCGAGCTGATCAGCAGTCCACCGCCCTCGGCCGGTGGCGTGGCCCTGGCCCAGAGCCTGGCCCTGCTCCAGCGCCTGCCCTGGCAGAGCGCCGAACCGGTGCAGCGCAGCCATTATGTTATCGAAGTGCTGCGCCGCGCCTACCGCGACCGTGGCCTGCTGGGCGACCCGGACTACGTGGCCAACCCCATCAACCGCCTGCTGGCGCGCCAGTACCTGACCGGCCTGGCCGACAGCATCGACGTGCGCCAGGCCACCCCCAGCAGCGCCCTGCCCCCTTCACCGGCCTGGCGCGAAGGCGACCACACCACCCACTTCACGGTGATCGACGCCGACGGCAATGCCGTGTCCGCCACGCTGTCGGTCAACCTGCCATTCGGCGCGGCGTTCAGCGTGCCCGGCACCGGCGTGGTGCTGAACAACGAGATGGACGACTTCGCCGCCGACCCCACCGGCAGCAACAGCTATGGGTTGGCCGGCAGCCAGGCCAACGCGGTGGCGGCGGGCAAGCGGCCCTTGTCGAGCATGAGCCCGACCTTCATCGAAAGCCCCAGCCAGTTCGCCAGCTTCGGCACGCCGGGCGGCAGCCGGATTCCGAGCATGGTGCTGCTGTCGGTGATGGGGTTCCTCGAAGGACGGCCGGTGGCCGAGTGGCCGGCGACGCCGCGCTATCACCATCAGTACCTGCCGGATGTGGTGGAGCATGAGCCGGGGACGTTCAGTTCTGGGCAGATGGCCCAGCTCGAGGAGCGTGGATATCGGCTGAAGGATGTCGGGCGCCAATACGGGAATCAGCAGGTACTGTACTGGGACAAGGCTGGCGGGACCGTGGAGGCGGCCAGTGACCCCAGGGGTGTAGGGCAGGCGGCGATAGTCGACTGATCCGGCCCTGTCGCGGGGCAAGCCCGCTCCCACGAGAGCGAGCCAACAAAGCCTGCGGCATCAACGCTGGCATTTCGGGCAGAACACGCTCGCCCGCTGCCCCAGCTTCACTTCACGCAACTCGGTGCCACACACCTTGCACGGCTGACCACCGCGTCCATAGACGAACAGTTCCTGCTGGAAGTACCCCGGCTGCCCATCGCCTCCGATGAAGTCGCGCAAGGTGGTCCCGCCCTGCTCGATGGCCGCCGCCAGCACCCGCTTGATCTCGATCGCCAGCTTCAGGTAGCGCGCCCGGGAGATTCCACCTGCCTCGCGGCGCGGGTCGATCCCGGCGGCGAACAGTGCTTCGGTGGCGTAGATGTTGCCCACGCCCACCACCACGGCGTTGTCCATGATGAACGGCTTGACCGCCATCGAGCGCCCCCGGGACAGCTGGAACAGCCGCTCGCCGTCGAACAGGTCGGTCAGCGGCTCCGGCCCCAGGCGAATCAGCAGTTCATGGTTGAGCGGATCGACGCTCCAGAGCATGGCCCCGAAACGGCGCGGGTCGGTATAGCGCAGCATCAGCCCTGACTCGAGCTCAATATCCACATGCTCGTGCTTGGCCGCCGGCAAGCCCAGTTCGACCAGGCGCAGGTTGCCCGACATACCCAGGTGACTGATCAAGGTGCCGACCTCAGCGTTGATCAGCAGGTACTTGGCGCGGCGCTCGACGCTGACGATACGCTGCCCCGACAGGCGCACGTCGAGGTCTTCCGGGATCGGCCAGCGCAGGCGCCGGTCGCGCACCACCACGCGGCTGACCCGCTGCCCTTCCAGGTGGGGCGCGATGCCGCGCCGCGTCGTCTCGACCTCTGGCAGTTCCGGCATGACTCAGTGCCCGCCCATTTCGCGGATGTTCTGCTTGAGCTGCTCGAAGTCGTATTCGGTCAGGCCGATGTAATCCAGCACCAGCGGGCCAACCATGTTCCACTCGTGATCGACGCTCTGGTTGCCCAGCACGCGGTAGGAGGCGCAAATGTGCTCGGACATCTTCAGCACCGCCAGCAAGTTCTTCAGCTGGGTCTGGGTATTGCGCGAGGATTCGTCGCGGAACACCGCCAGGGCGTTGTGGTGGTTGGCGATGGCGGCGCTGATGTGCTCCGGTAGGCGCCAGGACTTGGCGGTGAAATAGCCGACCACCGAGTGGTTGGTGTTGAACACGCGGTTCTCGGTGTCCACCACGCGGACCTCGTCATTGGTCTTGGCGTAGGACTCCTCCAGCACTTCCATGTAGTTGGGGAAACGCTTGTGCATCAACGGCACGCCGCAGTCGTGGAACAGGCCCAGGGTGTAGGCCTCGTCCACCGCCTGGATGCCGGTGCGCTTGGCCAGGGTCAGGCAGGTCATGGCCACGTCCTGGGCGGTGTCCCAGAACGGGTTGAGGGTGACGATGGTCTCGTCGGTCATTTCACCCCTGATCGACTGGGCGTTGATCAGGTTGATGATCGAACGGCTGCCCAGCAGGTTCACGGCGCGCTGGATCGAACCGATCTTGTTCGCCAGGCCGAACTGCGCCGAGTTGACCAGTTTCAGCAAGGCGCCGGAAAGGCCCGGGTCCTGGCTGATCAGCTTGGCGATGGTCTCAAGGTCCGGGTCGGGCATGTACTGCTCGAACTGCAGGTCGACCATGATCTGCGGCTGCGGCGGGATGGTGATGCCCTGCAGGGCTTGCTGGATCTGTTCGGCGGTAAGTTCCTGGGACATTCGTGCATTCTCGCTGGGGACGGGGGATTCTAACCCTGTACGCCGGCAGGGTAACTATCAGTGGATCGTTGGATCCCAAAATTTCTTTAGCCATGGGCGCGGACCACTTGGTCGAACCCATCAGCGAACCTGAGGCCAACACGGTATACTCCCGCTCTTTTTTCCCGGAGCGACGTCATGTCCCTGCCCAGCCTTCGCCTCAAAGCCAATGCCGACCGCCGCCTGCGCGCCGGCCACCTGTGGGTTTACAGCAATGAAGTCGACGTCGCCGCGACCCCGCTGCAGGGCCTGAAGGCCGGCCAGCAGGCCATCCTCGAGGCCGCCAACGGCAAGCCCCTGGGCGTAGTGGCGATGAGCCCGAACAACCTGATCTGCGCCCGTCTGCTGTCGCGCGACATCAAGCTGCCGCTGGACAAGTCGCTGCTGGTGCACCGCCTGAACGTCGCCCTGTCGCTGCGCGAGCGCCTGTTCGACAAGCCGTGCTACCGCCTGGTCTACGGCGATTCCGACCTGCTGCCGGGCCTGGTGGTCGACCGCTTCTTCGACATCCTCGTGGTACAGCTGGCCTCAGCTACCATGGAAGCGCACAAAGACGACGTCATCGCCGCCCTGGTCCAGGTGCTGAAGCCGAGCGGCATCCTGTTCAAGAACGACTCCGCCGCCCGTGACGCCGAAGGCCTCGGCCGCTATGTCGAGACCGTCTACGGCGAAGTGCCAGACTGGGTCGCGCTGGAAGAGAACGGCGTGAAGTTCGAGGCTCCGGTACGCGAAGGCCAGAAGACCGGCTGGTTCTACGACCACCGCATGAACCGCGCCCGCCTGGCCCCCTATGTCAAGGGCAAGCGTGTGCTCGACCTGTTCAGCTATATCGGTGGCTGGGGCGTGCAGGCCGGTGCGTTCGGCGCCAGCGAAGTCTTCTGCGTGGATGCTTCCGGCTTTGCCCTCGATGGCGTTGAGCGTAACGCCGCGCTGAACGGCATCAGCGAAAAACTGACCTGCATCGAAGGTGACGTATTCGAGGCCCTGCGCGAGCTGAAGGCCGCCGAAGAGCGTTTCGACGTGATCATTGCCGACCCGCCCGCCTTCATCAAGCGCAAGAAGGACCTGAAGAACGGCGAGGCCGCCTACCGCCGCCTCAACGAACAGGCCATGCGCATGCTCACCAAGGACGGCATCCTGGTCAGCGCCTCGTGCTCGATGCACCTGCCCGAGGACGACCTGAACAACATCCTGCTGACCAGCGCCCGCCACCTGGACCGCAACCTGCAAATGCTCGAGCGCGGCGGCCAGGGCCCGGACCACCCGGTGCACCCGGCGATTGCCGAGACCCGCTACATCAAGAGCATCACCTGCAGGTTGCTGCCCAACAGCTAAGTGGTGCTTGTTCCGGGGCCGCTCTGCGGCCCCAGCTCCCTCAAACGCTCACGCCCATGCGCGCCAACCGCTACCGCCTGAAGTCCGGCACCAGTTCCTGGCCATCGATGCTGAGCGTCTTGTAACGCGGCGCCACCAGTTTCACCGCGCCCTCGCGAATGCCTTTGGCCAGGCCCTCGAGGTTTTCCATGCTGCCGCTCAGGCTGCCCACTTCACGCCACTCGCGCTCCTCCCAGGTGAACACGAACACACTCGATGCATAGGTGTGCCGGGGGATCATCAACACTTCATTGTGCCCATCACCATCCAGATCGACCGCCCACAAGTAGCATCCCTTGCCACCGCACTGGCTTTGAGCAAGCGTCGAATCGGCCAGTGACTCGCTAGTGGACTGCACCGGCCCCAGCCACTCGAACGTCGGACCCTGCGTTTCGACCACTTCCGGCCGACGCACCTGCGCCATCATCCCCAGCAATTGCTCGCGGCGGCCCGCATCGAACAGCTCATCCGTTTCCAGCCGCTTCTCCAGTTGCTCGAAGGCGGCACGCCCAGGCTGACCGAGGTCGCGGTACAAGGTCCCGGCATCGAACTCGGTAATCGGCGTGCGCCCACCGAGCAGGCGCTCGACCTGACTCTTCGCACTCAACACCTGCGGGTCGAGCAACGGTGTATAGAACAGCACTATCAGCACCGCGCTGAGCAGAGCGATCCACGGATTGCTCACGCGCAGACTGTTCAGCCATCCCTGGCGCGAAGCCACCACCGCCCAGACCGCCGCCAAGCCATGTACCAGCATCACGCCCACCAGCAACACCGCCATGATCCGTGAGGGTGTCAAACCGTACTGATCGATGCGTAGCCAACTTGCGTAGGCCGCCAGGCCCACCAGCACCGGCAGGCACACCAGGCTGGCCTCCACCAGGCGCTTGAGCGGCGCAGGGTAGACGCTGGGTTGTCGGCCGTCCTGGAACACCCCGTTGACCAGGAACAGGTTGATGCCTGCCAGTACCAGCAGGAGGCTGGTCGAGTAACCGGTGTCCCACACAGGCTGCAGGCCGGAAAGCGGCAACGTCAGGGTGAACAGCACGGCGATCAGCGCGCTGAGCGGCAACAGGAAGCGGCACAGCGTCAACAGGATGCCGCGCAGCAGGCCGATGATCTTTTCGTTCTCCCGCCCCATGCGCATCCCCAGGGAGAACACCACCGGCAGTACCAGCCAGAGAAACACCGCAGACTCCACCACATCCGTGACCTGCGGTATGCCAAGCATGCCGAACAGCAGCGCGCACAACCACAGCAACTGCCAGAACAGGCCAGTCAGCATTTGCGCCAGGAACAGGATGAACACGTTGTTCCAGGCATGCCGGAACAGGTCCTCATAGCGCGGCGCCACCCCTTCGCGGGTCGGCCAGGCAAGAATGAACGCGGTGCCTATGTAGCCCAGCACGACGGCGGCCAGGAACCAGGTCTGCTGCAGCCAGCCCATACGCTCGCTACCCAGGACCCCGGCACTGATCCCGCTGATCAGCAGGGTCAGGCCCAACACCAGCCAGCCGGTGCCACGCTGGCGCACCGCGCTGCCGAGCAGTTGCAGGTTCACGCCGGCCACGACCACCGCGGCGCACAGGGCTACCGACAGGTTGAAGCCAAGCAGCTCGCCTTGCCCCTTCACGGTGGTGAGCAGCACCAGGCCCTGGATCAGGCCGATGACGACGTAGAACAATAAGGAGCGACTTGGCGCTGGCATTGCAAATCCTTTTGGCCAGTGGAACAGGAAGCGCGCAAGTCTACCCAAACCCGCCCGGACCACGCCAAGGCCTTTACCTTGCGGGCTGGGGACAGCCAATTGTCACAACGCCATTCCCTAGCGGGCGTGGCGGTGTAGAATCGAGCCATTCATCGCCAGACATCCCCGGCGGGTTTATGAGCTCTGGTCGAGCCTGCGGCGATCCCGCGAGGTCTTCGGCCCCCATCCTTGCCAGCGGCAACCGGCCTTCGGCGTTTCAGGACAAGAGAAGCTCACTCCCTATTTACGTGACGTGATTTAGCCGCCAGGAGCGCTCCATGCCTGATTATCGTTCCAAGACTTCCACCCAAGGCCGCAACATGGCCGGTGCCCGTGCCCTGTGGCGCGCCACCGGGATGAAGGACGAAGACTTCAAGAAACCGATCATCGCCATCGCCAACTCGTTCACCCAGTTCGTCCCGGGTCATGTGCACCTGAAGGACCTGGGTCAACTGGTCGCCCGCGAGATCGAACGCGCCGGTGGCGTGGCGAAAGAGTTCAACACCATCGCCGTGGACGACGGCATCGCCATGGGCCATGACGGCATGCTCTACTCGCTGCCCAGCCGCGAGATCATCGCCGACGCGGTCGAGTACATGGTCAACGCCCACTGCGCCGACGCCATCGTCTGCATCTCCAACTGCGACAAGATCACCCCCGGCATGCTGATGGCCGCCCTGCGCCTGAACATCCCGGTGATCTTCGTCTCCGGCGGTCCGATGGAAGCCGGCAAGACCAAGCTGGCCAGCCACGGCCTGGACCTGGTCGACGCCATGGTGATCGCCGCCGACTCCACCGCCAGCGACGAGAAAGTCGCCGAGTACGAGCGTAGCGCCTGCCCGACCTGTGGTTCATGCTCCGGTATGTTCACCGCCAACTCGATGAACTGCCTGACCGAGGCCCTGGGTCTGGCCTTGCCGGGCAACGGTTCGACCCTGGCCACCCACTCGGACCGCGAGCAGCTGTTCCTCACCGCCGGCCGCACCATCGTCGAGCTGTGCAAACGCTACTACGGCGAGAACGATGCGTCGGTACTGCCGCGCAGCATCGCCAACTTCAAGGCGTTCGAGAACGCCATGATGCTCGACATCGCCATGGGCGGCTCAACCAACACCATCCTGCACCTGCTGGCCGCAGCGCAGGAGGCCGAGGTGGACTTCGACCTGCGCGACATCGATCGCCTGTCGCGCAAGGTACCGCAGCTGTGCAAGGTGGCGCCGAACATCCAGAAGTACCACATGGAAGACGTGCACCGCGCCGGCGGCATTTTCAGCATCCTCGGCTCGCTGGCCCGTGGCGGCCTGCTGCACACCGACCTGCCGACCGTGCACAGCCCAAGCATGGAAGAGGCCATCGCCAAGTGGGACATTACCCAGACCGATGACGAAGCCGTGCACACCTTCTTCAAGGCAGGCCCGGCCGGTATCCCGACGCAAACCGCGTTCAGCCAGTCGACCCGCTGGGAAACCCTGGACGACGACCGCGAAAACGGCTGCATTCGCAGCATCGAGCACGCCTACTCGCAAGAGGGCGGCCTGGCCGTGCTGTATGGCAACATCGCCCTGGACGGCTGTGTGGTGAAGACCGCCGGTGTCGATGAGTCGATCCACGTGTTCGAAGGCACCGCGAAGATCTTCGAGAGCCAGGACAGCGCGGTACGCGGCATCCTCGCCGACGAAGTGAAGGCTGGCGACATCGTCATCATCCGCTACGAAGGCCCGAAAGGCGGCCCGGGCATGCAGGAGATGCTCTACCCGACCTCGTACCTGAAGTCCAAGGGCCTGGGCAAGGCGTGCGCGCTGCTCACCGATGGCCGCTTCTCCGGCGGGACCTCGGGCCTGTCCATCGGCCACGCCTCGCCGGAAGCGGCAGCGGGCGGCGCCATCGGCCTGGTGCGTGATGGCGACAAGGTGCTGATCGACATCCCGAACCGTTCGATCAACCTGCTGGTCAGCGATGAAGAACTGGCCGAGCGTCGTATCGAGCAGGACAAGAAAGGCTGGAAGCCGGCCGAAGTGCGCCCACGCAAGGTGACCACCGCACTGAAGGCCTACGCCCTGCTGGCGACCAGCGCCGACAAGGGCGCTGTGCGCAACAAGGCGATGCTCGACGGGCTGTGAGGCTCTGAAGGTAAAAAAACCGGCGCCCTGAGCGCCGGTTTTTTATTCCGCCGAGCCCCTGCGGGAGCGGCGTCGGCTACTGGATCTGCTCCGGCGTCACGATCACCCAGTTCTTGTCCGCCGTCACCGGCAGCCCTTCCCTGGCCTGGGCCGCCGCGTTCTTGGCGATCATGCCGTTCAACTGATCCATGTACTTGGCCTTGCGGTTTATCCACAGGTGGATACCGCCCTTGCCCACATCCACACCGTGGAACTGCATGTAGCCATCGCTGGTTGGGGTGTCGCCGCCCACCAGCACCGGTTTCTTCCACTCATCGATGTAGGTGAGGATGGCCGCTTGCTTGCCGGCCATCCAGGTGGCCGGGGTCCACAGGTAAGGCGTCAGCTCCAGGCCTTCATTGGCCTTGGGATCGTAGTGCCCGGCGGTAATTTGCTTGCGCGCCGTGGTCAGCTGGCCACTGGCGCGGTCCTTGAGCAGCAGGCTCACGCCGATCACGTTCTGCGGTTTGACGTTGTAGCCGTACTTGGGATCGGAGGCGACCATGCGCACCAGCTCTTCGGAGGCCGCGGAAATGACATAAACCTCGATGCCGTTCTCCATCAGCTTGTTGTACAGCTCGGCCTGGCCGGTGAATACCTTGGGCGGCTGCACCTCGATGGTCTTGACCTGATCCCCCTCGAAATAGGTACTGGGGATCGGCTTGCCCGAGGCCATCAGCTCATCGACCTGCTGCTTCAGCTCCTTGAGGGTGAAGCCCGAGAACACTTGGGCTACCCAGGGGTAGCAGACCATGTCGTCGAGCTCGCACAGGCGATAGTAGTAGCTGAACAGGCTCTCCTTGTGCTCGGCGGTGTCCTTGAACGGGATCAGCTTGAGCGAGGGGTCGAGCTTGTCGCGGGTCAGAAGGCCCTTGTTTTCCATGAACGGCAACAGCGCTTCCTCAAGGTCGAAGCGGTAGCTGGTGTTGTCCATGTCGAACACCGCGTAGTTACCCTTGTTGGCGTTGGCGGCAATCATCGCGTCGAGCTTCTGCGCGGCCTCGGCCGGCCAGTGCTTGAGCTCGGTGGCTGCCCAGCTGCTGGCGCTCAGCAACAGGGCCAGGCTGCCGGCAAGGATTCTCGGAGCAGACATCATGTGCGGTTCTCCCAAAGACGTGGCCGCTCAACCCTAGTCCCGAACTGTGACAAACAGCCACGCGTGAGCGACCCCGAGACAACTGCAAACGTCATGTTCATTGCCAAAAGCGACCAGCCGTTATTCCATAAGCGACTATGCAAATTACCTTTAGGTATAAATTCGTTTGTTTTCAGGCTGTTAGCATTTCCGTTCGTAATCGCTCACAGAGGCGATGCCTCTTCCGCCTTTTCCTGGAGCTTCAATGAACCTGCCGCTGTCACTTAACCTGCTGGCGTTCCTGGCCCTGCTGCTGGGCCTGGCGCAAACCCGCCGCACCGACTGGAGCCTGGCCAAGAAAGTGCTGTTGGGCCTGGTGCTGGGCGTGGTGTTCGGTCTGGTCCTGCACACGATCTACGGCGCCGGCCACCCGGTGCTCAAGGCCACCCTCGGTTGGCTCGACCTGGTCGGCAACGGCTATGTCGGCTTGCTGCAAATGATCGTCATGCCGCTGATCTTCGCCTCCATCCTCAGCGCCGTCGCGCGCTTGCACAACGCCTCGAGCCTGGGCCGGATCAGCGTGCTGAGCATCGGCACCCTGCTGCTGACCACCGCCATCGCGGCGCTGATCGGCATTGCCCTGACCAACCTGTTCGGCCTGACCGCCGAGGGGCTGGTGGCCGGCGCCCAGGAAAGCGCCCGCCTGCAGGCCATCCACAACGACTACGCGGGCAAGGTCGCCGACCTCAACATCCCGCAACTGCTGCTCTCTTTCATCCCGACCAACCCGGTGGGCGACCTGGCCCGGGCCAAGCCAACCTCGATCATCAGCGTGGTGATCTTCGCCGTGTTCCTGGGCCTGGCCGCGCTGCAGCTGATCAAGGACGACAAGGACAAGGGCGAGCGCGCCCTGTCTGCCATCGACGTGCTGCAGGCCTGGGTGATGCGCCTGGTACGCCTGGTGATGAAACTCACCCCCTATGGCGTGCTGGCCTTGATGACCAAGGTGGTGGCCAGCTCCAACCTCGAGGACATCCTCAAGCTGGGCAGCTTCGTGGTGGTGTCATACATCGGCCTGGGCCTGATGTTCGTGGTCCATGGGGTGATCCTGGCGCTGACCGGCGTCAGTCCGCTGCGCTTCCTGCGCAAGGTGTGGCCGGTGCTGACCTTCGCCTTCACCAGCCGCTCCAGCGCCGCCAGCATTCCGCTGAACATCGAGGCGCAGACGCAGCGCCTGGGCGTGCCACAGTCGATCGCCAGTTTCAGCGCCTCGTTCGGTGCGACCATCGGCCAGAACGGCTGCGCTGGGCTCTACCCTGCCATGCTCGCAGTGATGGTGGCTCCGGCGGTGGGCATCGACACCTTTGACCCGCTGTGGATCGCCACCCTGGTGGCCATCGTCACCCTGAGCTCGGCCGGTGTGGCCGGCGTGGGTGGCGGCGCAACCTTCGCCGCGCTGATCGTGCTGCCGGCCATGGGCTTGCCGGTGGAACTGGTAGCCTTGCTGATCTCGGTGGAGCCGCTGATCGACATGGGGCGTACGGCGTTGAACGTGAATGGTTCGATGACCGCGGGGGTGGTTACCAGCCAGTTGCTCAAGCAGACTGATCAGCAGGTGCTGAGCGGGGATGAGCATGCTGAGTTGAGTCATTCCTGATAGATCGCTGGGGCTGCTGCGCAGCCCCAGGTTTTCAGACCTTGTCCCAGACTTCGAAGTGATAAACCGGCCCGTGTCCTTCGGCAGGTTGCGGCTCACTCGCGCTCAGTTGCCACTGTCCGCGATCGAACTCTGGGAACCAGGCATCACCCTCGGGAGACAGCTCCACTCGGGTCAGGTACATCCGGCTCACCAGCCCTTTGTCCAGCGCCTGCCCATACAGCTGCGCGCCACCGATCAGCATCAGCTCGCCGACGCCCTGCTCCCGCGCCCACTGCTCGGCGCGCACCAGTGCCTCTTCCAGCGAAGCGAACACCTCGGCCCCGGCCAGTTGCAGGCCCGGCTGACGGCTGACGACGATATTCAACCGCCCCGGCAGTGGCCGCCCCAGTGAATCCCAGGTCTTGCGCCCCATGATGATCGGCTTGCCCAGGGTGGTGGCCTTGAAGTACTTGAAATCCCCCGGCAGGTGCCAGGGCATGGAGTTGTCGATGCCGATCACACGGTTCTCGGCGAGCGCCGCGATCAGGCTGAGGGGGAGTGATGTGTTCATGCCGGCGAGGATAGCACCGGGCACGTGGGTTATGCTTGCGCACTGACCTGTGCAATGGAAGAGCTTGTGACGGCACCGACTCCACTCGACAAGCGCTGGCTAACCGAAGCGATACGCCTGCGCGAGGAACACGCCGGTCCCCTGGAGGACCAGGAAGCCAACCGTCGCGCCCGCCAGCAAGGCGGCGACCTCGCTACGCGCATCGAGGCCCGCGCCTTGTGGCTGGCCGAGCGCGACGGCATGGACACGGCACTGCGCCACTGGAAGCAGGGCGCGCGCCTGGCGCTGCTGGCGCTGATGCTCCTGGCCGTGCTCAGCGGCGCCGGCCTGGGGCTGGCGGCCCTGGGCGACGGCCAGCGGCCGGTGAATGTGTTCTGGGCCCTGGGCAGCCTGCTCGGGCTCAACCTTCTGCTACTGCTCGGCTGGGCCGTGGGCTTCTTTCTTGCCGGCGAGCAGGGCGCGACGCTGGGCCGCCTCTGGCTGTGGCTGAGCGAGCGCCTGGCCCGCGACGCCAAGGCCGCGCAGCTGGCCCCGGCGTTGCTGGTGCTGCTGCAGCGCCAGCGCCTGAACCGCTGGTTGCTCGGCCTGCTGGTGCATGGCCTGTGGCTGCTGGCGATGCTCGCCGCGCTGGGCATGCTCCTGGCCCTGCTGGCGACCCGGCGCTACGGGTTCGTCTGGGAAACCACGCTGCTCGCCGCGCAACCTTTCATCACCCTGACCCAGGCCCTTGGCGCCCTGCCCTCGCTGCTCGGCTTCGCCGTGCCGGACGAAACCATGATCCGCGCCAGCGGCGCCACCCTGCCCGCGCTCGACCTGGCGCGCCAGGCCTGGGCCAGCTGGCTGCTCGGCGTGGTGCTGGTCTACGGCCTGCTGCCGCGCCTGGCGCTGGCCGCATTGTGCCTGTGGCGCTGGCGCCAGGGTCGCGAGCGCCTGACGCTGGACCTCGACCTGCCCGGCTACGCCCAGCTGCGCGAAGCGCTGATGCCGCGCAGCGAACGCATTGGCGTGCAGGACCCTGCCCCCGACACCCTGCCGCGCTTCGAAGCCGGCCAGCTGGAGAGCGGCAGCAGCGGCGCCTTGCTGGTCGGCCTGGAGCTGGACGACCAGCACCCCTGGCCACCCGCCCTGCCCAAGTCGATCACCCACGCCGGCGTGCTCGACAGCCGGGAGTCGCGCAACAAGCTGCTCGAACAACTGAGCCGCTTCCCCCCGGCACGCCTGGCCATCGCCTGCGACCCACGCCGCTCGCCGGACCGCGGCAGCCTGGCGTTGCTCGCCGAGCTGGCGCGCAATGCCGGCGCCACCCGTATCTGGCTGCTGCAGGCACAACCGGGCCAGGTCCTGGACGCGGCACGCCTGGGCGATTGGCACGAGGCCCTCGACCGGCTGGGCCTGGCCCACGCCGACACTTCGCCCGTGACCTGGCTGGAGCATGGCCATGACTGAGCCGCTGAAACTGGCCGTGGTCGGCCACACCAACGTCGGCAAGACCTCGCTGCTGCGCACCCTGACCCGCGACGTCGGCTTCGGCGAGGTCTCCCACCGCCCCAGCACCACCCGCCATGTGGAAGGCGCGCGCCTGTCGGTGGACGGCGAGCCGCTGCTGGAGCTGTACGACACCCCAGGCCTGGAAGACGCCATCGCCCTGCTCGACTACCTGGAGCGCCTCGAACGTCCGGGCGAACGCCTGGACGGCCCCGCCCGCCTGGAGCGTTTCCTCCAGGGCAGCGAGGCGCGCCAGCGCTTCGAACAGGAAGCCAAGGTGCTGCGCCAACTGCTGGCGAGCAACGCCGGCCTCTATGTGATCGACGCCCGCGAACCGGTGCTGGCCAAGTACCGCGACGAACTGGAAGTACTGGCCGGTTGTGGCAAGCCGCTGCTGCCGGTGCTCAACTTCGTCGCCAGCAGCCAGCACCGCGAGCCGGAATGGCGTGAGGCCCTGGCGCGCCTGGGCTTGCATGCGCTGGTGCGCTTCGACAGCGTAGCCCCACCCGAGGACGGCGAGCGCCGCCTCTACGAAAGCCTGGCACTGCTGCTGGAAGATGCCCGCCCGGCGCTGCAACGGCTGATCGACGACCAGCAGGCCCAGCGCCAGGCCCGCCGGCACAGCGGCAAACGCCTGATCGCCGAGCTGCTGCTCGATTGCGCCGCCTGCCGACGCAGCGTCGAGGCAGAGCCTGCCGCCGAGGCACGGGCCATCGAAGCCCTGCGCCAGGATGTACGCCAGCGCGAGCAACGCTGTGTCGAGTCGCTGCTCAAGCTCTATGCGTTCCGCCGCGAGGATGCCAATGCCGGTGACCTGCCGCTGCTCGACGGCCGCTGGGGCGACGACCTGTTCAACCCGGAAACCCTGAAGCTGCTCGGTGTGCGCCTGGGCAGCGGCGTGGCGGCGGGCGCGGCGGCAGGCGCGGGCGTCGACCTGCTGGTGGGCGGCCTGACCCTGGGCGCCGCCGCGCTCGCGGGCGCCATCGCCGGCGGCGCCTTGCAGACCGCGCGCAACTACGGCTCGCGCCTGATGGGCAAGCTCAAGGGCCAGCGCGAATTGACGGTGGATGACGCCGTGCTGCGCCTGCTGGCGTTGCGTCAGCAGCAGTTGGTCACGGCCCTGGAAGGACGCGGGCACGCGGCGCAGGACAGCATTCGCCTGGCCCCTGCCGACGACAAGGGCTGGCGCGAGGGCAAGCTGCCCGAGGCACTGCGCAGGGCACGGGCGCATCCGCAGTGGTCCACGCTCAATAGCGGGGCGCGGGTCAGCCAGGCCGAGCGGCAGGAGCAGGTGGAAGCCCTGGTGGCAGAGCTGTAGCGCCGTTCGCTAACGCCGCACCTTGCGCAGTTCCACCAACCGCCGGCGCATTTCCCGATGCCGCTGGCTGTTGAAAACCAGCAGCGCGAGCAATGGCAGCGCCAGCAAAATTGCCAGCAACACAGCATTCACACCGCTACCGAGCAAGCTCAACGCCATCAGCAAGGCCACTGTGGGTACAGGGAGCACCACCCATGCTGCCCATGTGAAGCCGCGGACCATCGCGAAATGCCCGGAACATAGCAGCAAGACCAGCACAGCGCTGGACATCATGGTGAACAAGGGGTTGTCCGGGTGATTACGCCAGTGACTGTCGATCCACAGTGTTGCTGACAACGCCGCCGACAGGAGGCAAATGAAAAACCCCAGCAAGAACGTCGGGAAGTAACGGCGCATGAAAGTCTGGAATTGCGCAGGCTTCATCATCACTCGATCTCTTCGTATAGCCCTACGGCGATGCTCTGCACCGTTGCACTCCCGGCCAACCCGAAGGTGGCACCGAGCGAGTCGCGCATCAGGGTCTGCGTGGCGTGGCTGATCTCGGTCGGGGTGTAGCGCTTGGTCATGGTCCCTGCCGCCTGCTGCAACTTGATCTGCTTGGCCGTCAGACTCGGGTGCTTGATCGACAGCAGCTCGTCGGTCAGCGCCTTGCGCTGCTGGCGGCTGAGGCTCTTGGACAACTCCAGCCAGCTCCGCCCCGTGGCGGCCTTGTGTACTTGCAGGTACTTCAACGTACTCAGGCCCGACGCGCCGACCCCCAGCAACGAGACGCCATCGAGCACCATCGAGGCGGCCTGGTACCACTGGTTCTCATCGAGGGCATCGTTGGCCGCTGGGTTGGTCACTTCACGCACCGTGCGCATTA
Source organism: Pseudomonas sp. P110(2024) (assembly GCF_057480795.1). Lineage (NCBI taxonomy): Bacteria > Pseudomonadati > Pseudomonadota > Gammaproteobacteria > Pseudomonadales > Pseudomonadaceae > Pseudomonas > Pseudomonas sp. P110(2024). The sequence goes on along the minus strand of NZ_JBLIYT010000008.1, from coordinate 131,338 downwards.
CACCAATGCCGCACTGGATGCTGCTGGCGGTGGCGGCGGCGCCACCGATATAGGTCAGTACCAGGCTGGTACCGCCGGAAAAAGGTGCGGCAATGGTGCCACTGAACACCACGAACCAGCCGATCACAGCGCCTGCGCAGGAAAGGGTCGTGTTGACCGCCTCCTTGACCACCCGCGACTCGCGCGGATTGTGCTGCAGCTGCTGGGTGTACTGGTCAGGTGTCTGGTACTTCTTGATCTCGCGCAGGATCACGCGCTTGGGGCGGATGCTGCAGATCGGCTGAAACTCACGCAGGGTGACAATGTTGTATTCGGCGTCGATGTACACCACACCGGCACCGACGATACGCGGGTCGGCGTCGATGGCGGCGAACATCTGCGGCAGGTTGATCCGCGCCTGGATGCGCTGGCGTGCCAGGAACTGGGAGTTGTTGGCCAGGGAGTTGACCAGAAGATCTGTCACGGGGTGGTTTCCTTACACAGATAGCAGCACACCCGTGGGAACAGGTTCACCCGATCCCACAGGCGCTCAAGGCATCACACGTTCGGGCACGGCACCGGCGCCCAGTCACCCATGTCCGGGTTGCGGCACATGGCGTTGACCTGGTCGGTACCCGCCTTGGCCACTTGCTGGGCCTCGGCTTTCTTGCCGTTGGCGTTCTGCAGGGTCTTCTCGGTGGCCACCGCTTCCTGTGGCACCTTGGTGTTGGTCTTGGCCGGCTGGACCTTCTTCACGTTCTTCTTCTTGCCGGTGGTCGCCACTTTCGGCGGCTCGGCCACGGCGACCACGTCGGTGCGCGCGACGCCGACCTGCTTGAGGTCCTGCTCGTAGGCCTGGGTGTAGTTGTTCAGGTTCTCACCCAGGCGGCCGTTGACGGTGGTCAGCAGGTTGTTCGACTCCTGCAGGCCGGCAACGATCTCGGCCAGGCGCTTGCGACCTTCGGTGTCGTTGATGCGGCCGGCCTTGCGGTTCTGGATCAGGCTGGCGAACTCGCGCTGGTAGCAGGACTGCGACGACTTGGCGTAGGCGGTGGTGCGGTCCAGGTCGGCGGCGCTCTTGTCGATATCGGTGGCGTACGAGGCGATACGCTGCTTGTCGTCGCTGATCTGCTTCTGACGCTCGGTGTAGTAGCCGGCCGCGCCGCCGACCAGGGCGCCACCGGCGGCACCGATGGCGGCATTGCGGCCACGGTTTTCCTTGTCGACCAGGGCGCCGGTCAGGGCGCCGCCGACCGCGCCGAGCAGCGCGCCGGTGGCGACCGAGCGGGTCATGTCACCGTCGGTGGAGCGCAGGTGCTGCACCGGCTCGTAGCAGTTGGGGTAGTACTCGACCTTGGTCGTGGCGCCGACCTTGGACACGGGCGAGCTGGCGCAACCGCTCAACAGCACGGTGCTGAAACCGGCTGCCAGCAGCAGCGCGGTACGGGCCTGGGATGCAGTGATCAGGGGTTTGCGGGTGAACATGGTCTGGTTTCTCTTCTGGGGTTTCTCGGTATCCGGAGGCTTCGTGCCACCCGGGAGTCCTTTCTGTCGAAGCTGTCCTTAGGGTCGCGGGGCGGCCGATGCCAGCAGCTCCTTGAGGATCGTCGCCGGATCGGCCCGCCGGTTCTGGCGGTACTCCCCGACGTGGCGGACGAACAGGGTGGCGCGGGTCACCAGGCTGTTGCCCAGGACCGGCTTGCGATTGAGCTCTTCCTTGACCCGCTGGAACTGCGCCTGGATCACCGCGTCGGTGTAGCGCGTGCCACTGGCCAGGTTGTCGATGTAGATCGCCACGGCGCCGTCGAGGGCGGCGCGGCCATTGGCGATGGCGGCGCCGTACATGCGCGCGCTGGTCTGGTCGCCCGAGGCCTCGGCCTTGGCCTGGGTGGCCTGCAGGTTGGTCAGGCGGATGTTGTAGTTGTTGACAGTCTCGGCCACCAGGGCGGCGGACTGGATCAGGTTGCCGGCGGCCTCTTCACGCTGGCGGGCGATCAACGAGACGTTGCGCTTGAGCTCTTCGTTGACCAGGCCGAGCTCGGCTTGCTGGCGCGGGTCGGTGGCGGCGGCGATGATGCTGTCCAGGCGCTTGGTCGGGTCCTGGGCGGCGTCGATGTCGTCGGTCAGGCCGGCCAGCCGGCCTTCCTTCTGCCACTGCTCGAACAGTTCCTGGTAGCGTGAGCGCGGGGCCGACAGGGCACCGATGGCTACGCGAAAACCGGTGGTCTCGTTGCGCTGCTCGGTGCCGTCGGCGCCGAACAGCGGATACTCGCGGCGCATGCCGGTGAAGAGGGTGCCCTCGCCCTCGAGGTAGTTGCCGCCCTTGACCACGAAGCCACCATAGGCGCCCTGCAGGCGCCCGGCGTTGACCAGCTGGAACGACTCCTGGACCATCTCGGCGGCGTTGCCGATCACGTCGAACAAGCCCAGCGGGTTGGGCTGCTTGGTACCGATCGGCATCAGCCGCGCCGCCTGCCCGGTGCCGCCGGCGACCTGGTTGAACACCGCGAAGTCGGCCAGCGGTCCTTCACTGTCGGCGCCTTCGACCTTGCGCGGGAACAACCGTCCTTCCAGTTCCTGGCGGCTGACCGCCGAACCACCACGGGCGGCGAACTCCCACTCGACTTCGGTGGGCAGGCGCACGAAACCGGTGCCACCGTCCTCGGCCTTGCTGCCACGGCCACTGACCGGCAGCAGGTCGCGATGGTGCTTCATCAGCCAAGCACTGTAGACGGCGGCGAAACGTTCGGCCTCGAAGCGCGACAGCTTGACCTTGGGCAGGCGCCCCGCCGCGTCGTTGTTCGCCTCGCAGGCCGGCGCCGCGTCGCCGCCGGCCAGCGACGGCGCCTGGGCCATCACCTGGGCGTACTGGCGGGCGGTCACTTCGTACTTGCCGATGAAGTACATCATCGGCGTGAGCGGGCTGCCTTTCTCGACCTTTGGCAGGCTCGGGCCGACCGCCTTCTGCCACTGCGGCGCCAAGTCCTGCAGGCTGAACTGGCCGTTGATGAAGTCGCGTCGGTAACCGGAGATGAACGACTGTTTGTAGCCGGCCTCGCCTTCGCTGAACGGGTAGCCGAGGTTGACCTCGCGGTCGTCGAGGCTGCCCTGGGCCAGCACATAGACGCTGCGCAGCACCAGTTCGCCGCCACAGGGCAGCGGCAGGCTGACATCGCCCGGCAACGGCTTGGGGTTGTCGAACTTGCTGTCGGCCGCGGCCTGCGACTGCACGGCCGGCTTGGCCTTGTCGTCGCCATCGGCCGGGGAGCAGGCACCCAGGCTCAGCGCGGTGAGGATCAGGGCGGCAGCCCCGAGACGGCGATCAGACATCACGTATTCCTTGGCAAGCCTCGATGCGCGCTACCCGCCAGCCGCCCAGGGCGGCGGCGGCAGTGCTGGCCAGCAGCACGGCACACAACGCAACGAGGTAGTGCATGGGCAGCAGGTGGCTGGCGAACTCGCCGGGCACTTGCATGAAAAGCCGGTTCAGGCCGTGTTCGGCCAGCAGGTACAACAGTCCCGCCACGGCGGCGGCCAGAAGGCCGCTGTAGAGCGCCTGGAGCACCACGAACAACAGCAGCGCGGCGGTGCCGAAGCCCAGCAGGCGCAGCACCGCCAGCTCGCGCTGCTTGCGCTCCACCGCCGCCACCGCGCCCGCGGCGATGGCCGCCACGGCGCCGGCCACGGCCAGGCTGGCGATGATCCAGAACACCAGGTCGAGGTTGCGGCTGAGCGATTGCACCTGGGCGATCTGTGCGGCCTGGGTCGAGACCAGCAGCTTGCGCTCGGCGAAGAACTGGCGCAGTGGCTCGACATCGGCCAGCTCGCGGGCATACAGGCGAAACGCCGGGTATACCCGCTGCGCCAGGGGGCCTTGCGCCTCGCCTTGCCACTCCAGTGCCGGCACCGCGCGGCCATCGCGGTAGTCCTCGACGGCTTCGAGCAACTGCAACGACGCGAAAAGACCATCGCGCTCGAACGCGGCCAGGGGCAACACGCTGATGACCTGAAGGCGCGTCTGCCGCCATTGCATCTGCCCGGCCTGCTGGCGGCTGAAGCTGGCCTGCAGCTCGTCCCCGGCCCTGGCACCGAGCTTTTCCGCGGCGGTAAAGCTCAGCACCACCTGTTGCAGCCCCGATGGGGCAGCGACCTGGGCCAGCAAGGGATCGCCCTCGGCGGTAGGCAGCATTTCAACCGTCAGGCCACGCCCGTGGGCGGGCAACAGCAGTTCGGCGGTGGCGGCGATCTGGCGGGTGCGCGGGATGGCGAAGGCCACTCCCGGACGCTGTGCCAGTTCGTCGAGGAACTCGGCGCGAAAGCGCCCGCCGCCCAAGGGAATGATCTCGCGCACGCCCGGGTCGCGCTGCAGGCGCTCGGTGAGGCTGCCGACCAGGCCGAACTTCAGGCCGAACAGCACCAGCAACGGCGCGATGACCGCCACCAGCGCCAACACGCCACACGCCGACAGCCGCGCATCGTTGCGGTAGTCCTGCCAGGCCAGCCCGGCGATCAGCAGCGGGCGCATCAGACGGCCCGCTCCAGCGTTGCCGTGACGCCGCCGTCGGCCTCGCGCCGGCAAGCCATGCGCAGCACCGTCAGCCCGGCCTGGCGGGCCAGGGCCTCGTCGTGAGTGGCGACCACGCAGGTCACCTGGCGCGCCTCGGCCTCGCGCAGCAACAGTTGCATCACCCGCTCGGCGTTGACCGGGTCCAGCGCGGCGGTCGGTTCATCGGCCAGCAGCAGCGTCGGGGCATGGGCCAGGGCGCGGGCGCAGCTGACCCGCTGACGCTGGCCGAGGGACAGGGCGGCAGGTTTCTTGCCCAGCTGGTCGTGCACATCCAGCGCTTCGGCCAGACGCTCGACGCTGCCGTCATCCCCAAGCCCCAGCAACTGGCGTGGCAGGCGGATGTTGCCGCGCACATCGAGAAAACCCAGCAGCCCACCCGCCTGCAGCACGTAGCCAAGGTGACGGCTGCGCCAGCTGGCCAGGCGGTCGAGCTGACGGCCGCGCCACAGCCCGGCGACATCCTCGCCACCGAGGACGAAGCCCTGCGCCGCATCCGGCGCCAGCACCAGCGCCAGCAGGTCGAGCAAGGTGCTCTTGCCGCAACCGCTGGGGCCGACCAGCGCCACCCGCTCGCCGACGGCCAGGTGCAGCCGGTCGACTTGCAGGCTGTAGCGCTGGGCATCTTGTCCGCGCGTCTTGCGCACCCCGTCCAGGCGGATCATCACGGCAGCGTCGACAGCGGGACACGGTACAGGGCGTCACCCGGCTCGGCGTTGCCGAAGCGCACCCAGTTGGCCATGTCGTTGTGGAAGGTCTCGTAAAGGCGGATCTTCGAGTCCAGCTCGTCGATGAAGTCCTCCTGCTCGGCCACCGACAGCGACAGCCACAAGTCCTGGGTCATGCTCAGGGATTTGCTGCGGTACGGCAGGCCATCGAGGTACTCGCCGAGCACCCCGCCCTGGGCCAGGTTGGCGCCCTTGCGCAGGGCGCCAGGGTCGCGGCTCATATAGGCGCTGGCGCTGGCGATCTCGTTGAAGAAGTCGCCCGGCGAGCTGCGGGTCTTGCGCGCGGCATCGACGATCAGCTTGAGCGACTGCTGCAAGTCGTTGAGTTGCAGCTTGGTGAGCATCACGCACACCTGCAGGGTGGGCAGCGTCGGGTTGGTCAGGTCGCGGTCGGCGGTCCAGGCACTGACCAGCTGCGGCGCCTGGCTCGCGCCATGGCGGCCGAGGAAGTCCATGTGCATGGCATAGCCGATGGCCTGGGACTTGGCGGCCAGCCCCGAGGCCGAGGTCAGCAGCGGCACCGGCTGTGGTTGCTGGTTGCGCACTTGGTGCACCAGCTCGGCGAAGGTCGAGCCGATCTCGCGCACGCGCTCGCCGAACACGCCGACCTCGCCCCCCGGCACGCCGACGTAGAGGTCGCCAATCTGCGGGTTGCTGTCGGCAGTGAGCACGCGGTACTGGCTTTCGGCCGCACCGTGGTTCTTTACCCCGGCCGGGGTGCGCAGGTGCAGGGCGTAGATCTTGATCTGCTTGCTCAGCGCGGCCTGGCGCACCTCGGCCTCGTTCATCTGGGTGCTGCTGAACGGGTCGCTCTTGCGCAGTGCGCCGGCATCGCTGACCAGCAGGATGAGGCGCCCGCCGTAGCCGGACCAGTCCATGCCCTCGACAGCCTGCATCACCCCGGCGAAGGCATCTTCGTTGAACGAATGGCTGGAAACGCTGGTGGCCTTGACCTGCGAGGCGGCCTTGAGGAAACGCGCCGGATCCCGGCCCTCTTCCAGGCTGACCAGCGTCTTGCTCAGGTACTCGAGGCCCGGGGTGCGCTTGATGTTGTTGCGGAAACCCACCAGGCCGAAGCTGACGCTGTCCAGCTCGCCCCGGGCCGCCAGTTGCTGCTGCAGCTCGCTGACCACCTGGCGTACGCGGTCGATATAGGGCTGCATGGACACCGAGGTGTCCACCACCAGGACGATGCCGGTACGGAAGCTGTTGTCACCGACCGCCGCCACGCCGGCCGCCTTGGGCGCGCTGTCGCGGGCACTGGCGCCGGGGTCGATGGAGGCGATGTTGAGCAACTGCACCGGCTGGCCGCCGGCGTCGAAGCTTTCGCGGTAGTCGAAGATCGGCATCAGGTAGAACTGGTTCTGCGGCACGGCGCTGGCCGCCGGCTCCAGGGCCATCACCTGCGGCACCTGATCGGGGTGGTTCTGCGCCTTGAGCAGGCTGTCGCGGGCCTGGGCGGTGTCGTCGAGCAGGTGCTGCACATCGTCCACCTGACGCATGAACATCACCGGCGAACGGCCCGAGCGCTCGGTGAACTTGAGCACCAGGCTCTGTTTCCAGTCGCTGGTCTGCGCGGCCGGCAGCCAGCCATCGCGCTGGCCGTCGCTGGCGGCGCCGACCTGGACCCAGGCCTGGCCGCCGACATCCTTGCGCTGGTAGACGTAGAGTACGGAGAAGGCCGGCAGTTTCTCGCCCGAGGCATCGCCGGGCTGGGCCACCAGCTGGGCATCGGGCTTGGTCAGCACACGCTGGAACAGGGTCTTCTTGCCGGGCATCAGCAATGGGCGGCCATCGTCCGAGGCGGCGACAGGCGTGATCTTGGGTTCGGCGGGAGCCACGCTGTCGGCGGGCGTCTGCGCCACCGGTGTTTCTGGCGCGGGCGCGTCACTGCCGCCGAGCAGCCAGAAGAACGCGCCACCCAATCCCAGCGCCGCCGCGATCGCCACCGCCAGCACGGCCTTGGCCGGTTTGTTCGATCCGGACTTCACGGCGGGAGCAGGCTTGGGTTCGGGCCGCCGTACAGGCTCGGCCACAGGAAGGGCTTGCGGAATGTCGATGGACACCGGTTGCGGGGTGGTGGCCGGCGGCGGGATCGGCAGCGGGCGCACCAATGTGCTGTCGTTGTCCTCGACCGGCGCCTGGACCGTCAGGCGGTCCAGCGCGGCCAGCAACGCCGCCGCATCGGCGAAACGCTCATTGGGGTCCTTGGCCAGCAGGCCACGCAGGATGTCCTGGTAGCGGCCGTGCTCGATGGGCAACTCCGGCAGCGGCTCGGTCAGGTGCGCCAACGCCGTGGACAGCGCGTCGGTGCCGCTATACGGAAGCTTGCCGACCAGGATCTCGTAGAGCACCACGCCCAGCGCATACAGGTCGGCGCGGCCGTCGATCTCCAAGCCGCGCGCCTGCTCCGGGCTCATGTAGCTCGGCGTGCCGACGGCGAAGCCAGCCTGGGTGAACTGGGTACGGTCATCCAACGACTTGGCGATGCCGAAGTCCGACAGCACCGCGGTGCCGTCGGCGCGGAACAGGATGTTGGCCGGCTTGACGTCGCGGTGCACCAGGCCCTCGGCATGGGCATAACCCAGCGCCTGGGCGATCTGGCGCACGTAGGCGAGGCCTTGCCCGGGCGTCAGCCCATCGGCGATGCGCTCCTTGAGCGTGCCGCTGGGCAGGTACTCCATGGCCATGTAGTACAGCTCGCCGACATTGCCGATGTCGTGGATGGTGGCGATGTTCGGGTGCGCCAGCCGCGCCAGGGTGCGTCCTTCACGCAGGAAGCGCTCGCAGAAGGTCGGGTCGGCGGCCAGGCTCGCCGCCATGATCTTCAGCGCCACCTTGCGCTGCAGGGAACGCTGGGTGGCGAGGTACACGCTGGCCATGGCGCCTTGGCCAAGCTCGCGCTCGATATCGAATCCGGGGATCTGCATGTCCATGATGTCTTCAGTTCACCTTGACGACCACTGCGGTGATGTTGTCCGGCGCGCCCCGGGTCAGCCCCAGGTGCACCAGGCTGCGGACCACCTCGTAGGGGTCGGCGTGGCCGAGCACCTCGGCGATCTCGTGGTCCTCGGCGGTCTTGTTCAGGCCATCGCTGCACAGCAGGTAGGTGTCGCCAGGCCGCACCTGCAGGGCCACGGCCTGCAGGTCGAGGTCATCCTCGACGCCGATGGCGCGGGTGACGATGTTGCCGCGCGGATGCACCCGCGCCTCGGCCTCGCTGAGCAGGCCGCTGTCCTGCAGCTCCTGGACGTAGCTGTGGTCGTGGCTGAGGCGCTCGATGCGCCCGTCGCGCAAGCGGTACAGACGACTGTCGCCGGCCCACAGGCCGATGGCCTGGTCGCCACGCGCCGCCAGCACCACCACGGTGCTGCCCATCATCGCCACGCCACGGCGCACGGTTTCCTCGCGCACCATGCCGTTGACCCAGGCCAGGCCGTCGCGCACCTCGCCGCTGAAGTCGTCGAGCGAGTCGAGCCTCGGCAGGCTGCGCAGGCTGTCCATGGCCAGGCTGCTGACATAGTCGCCCGCCGCATGGCCGCCCATGCCGTCGGCCACTGCCCACAGGCCTGCCCAGGTCAACTCCAGGCAGGCATCCTCGTTGATCTTGCGCACCATGCCGACATGGCTGTAGCTGGCTGCGGTGTACTGCAGGTCGGTCATTCGCTGCGCGCCTCGCTACCCAAGAGAAACCCGGCGAAGTCTTCGCTGCGCGGCAGGCCCGCGCAGCGCATCAGACCCGGGGCGATACGTTCGGAACCCCGGCCCCACCACAGGCTCATGCCCTCGCAGGCGCATTCGGCCAAGGCCAGTGCGCGCCCCTGCGGCGTGGTCGCATCCAAGCGCTGCAACCCACCGACAGTCACTTGAGGTCCCTGTAGGAGCGGCCTTGCGTCGCGAAAAGGCTGCAAAACAGCCTCGAACTCTTCAAAGGCAGCACTCGGCTCAAGCGTCGCCAGCAATGCCTCCTCGACCGCCTCGAACCACTCCTCGGCCCCGGCCACCACAGGCGCCAACGGCTGTCCCGGCTCCAGCACCTGGGCCACGGTCAGCGGGAAATACCGCCCGACCCGGTCGATGCTCGGCATCAGCACGCCGATGACCGCCTCGGGCCCGCACAATCCCGGCGCCAAGGCGAAACGCCACAACGGGCTGACCAGGTAGGCCTCGAGCCATCGCTCGGCCAGCGCCTGCTGGCTGGCCTGCATCCCCGCCGCCAGCCACTGGTCCCAGGGCTGGATGAAGCTGTTTGGAAGGCCGCGGCTGACGAAGTCGCCTCGGCTGGCCAGTTTTCCGTAGAAACCCACGTCGTTCACAGGTGCTCCGGCAGGCTGAAACCGCTGAGCACTCGGCTGCGGAACGGGTTGAAGGCGCTGCTGGCACGCAGCTCGTAGGACACGCTGGCGCCATCGACGCGCAGGCGCAGGTTGAAGCGTTCCGGCGAGCTGCCGGCCACCAGGTCGGACTGGTCGAGCAGGCGGAACCAGGCCCAGGGGCCTTCCACGGTCAGGCCGGAACGGCCGGTGGCCGAGGGCGGCGAGATCGACAGGCGCACCACGCCGATGCTGTTGGGGTTCGGCCACTGCAACGCCACCGGCCGGCTCGGACCGTGGTCGTAGCTGACCTGCTGGCCATCGAGGTCGAGCAGGAACTGGGTGATGGTCGCGTCCATCGCCACCGGCTTGAGTTCGAAGCGCACGCCCGGCTGCACGCCGTTGCTGTTGCGGAAGAACGCATCACGAATGCTCGCCGCGCGCTGGAAGGTGTACAGCACATTGCTGTTGATCCCCAGCTTCTGCGCCGCGCCCGGCTGCCAGCTCCACGGCGTGCTCGAGGTGTTGACGTAGGGTTGCAGGTACTTGCGGAAGTAGTTGTCCATCACCCCGCCGACGCCGAAGAACAGGCCGAAGTCCTCCAGGGTGGCGTCCCGCGTGCTGCCGGCCACCAGCGGGTAGCGGCCGCTGAGGGACTGGCGGTAGACGTTCACCACCTCGCTGGTCCAGGCGGCATTGAGCTGGTTGCGCACGCCGCCCATGACGATGTTGTGGGTCGACCCAAGCACCGACCCCACCAGGTTCTGCACCACCTTGGGCTGGCGCGCCGCCCCCAGGGCGACACGCTGCGCGGCGGCCTGGGCCTGGTTCTTGGCCTCGCCCAACAGCGCGTCACCGCTGGCGCCGACCATGGCGCTGACCTGCACGTACAGGGCATTGAGGTCGGTGAGCAGGCCATCGATGGCCGCAGGTTGTCCTTCGCCGGTTTCCACCAGCGCGGCCAGCTCGGCGAAGTGCGCGGTCACCGGGTCCACCTCACGGGCAGCCGGATTGTCGCTGGGCAGCGGCGCATCACCGAGCAGGCCGCCGAGGCGCTGGCGCAGCTGGTCGACACCGGCCTGCTCGGCCTTGGCCTGGACCTTGTCGAGGGTGCTCGGCTGCGCCAGGTTGGTCTCCTTGGCGACCGCCTGCAGCAGTTTCTTCATCGGCGAGGTCGGCCCGGACAGCACCCGCAGCACATCGGCGGCCTGGCCGACGCTGGTGATCGGCACGAAGTCCAGGTCGGTCAGCAGCGCATCCCAATGGCGGATGTAGTCCTGGTAGTACAGTTGCAGCACATCGTCGGCCAGGCGCTTGGCATCGCCCGATTCGCTGGCCTCGCGGCCCAGCACCCAGCGCTCCTCGGCCAAGGTCTCGCTGTGGGCCAGGCTGGCGGCGAGGAATGCCTTGCGGTAGCCCTCGACGGTGAAGATGCCCGGCAGCGGCTCGCTCAGCGGCTTGCCATTCTTGAAGCGGAACACCAGCGCGGCATCGCGGCCGGCGGCGTCGCTGACCCGGAAGTCGCCGACCCCGGTCGGCAGTTTCTGGCGTTTGACCCGGTCGTAGACGCGCTGGGCCACCGGCAGCTGTTGCAGCTGGCGACGGGTGTCGTCGATCAGGCGCTGGTCGAGACGGGCATTGGGCGGGCGCTTGTCGAACAGCGCCGCCAGGTGCTGCTCCAGGGCCTGGCGCAGGTCCGGCGCCAGGTCGCGGGGCAGGCTGCGTTCCCAGTCGAGGGTGACCCAGGCCTTGATGAACTCGGCGTCGTAGTGTTCGCCGTCGGCCAGCATCAGGTAGGCCTTGAGCCCCTCGTAGAGGTAGTCGGACGGGCCGCCGGCATACAGCTGCTCTTCGATGCGGGTGACCAGGCGCGGGGCGAAGATAGCGATCAGCAGCTTGCGGTAGACGCTGTTCGACTCACCTTCGAGCATGTCGCCCTGGTACAGACCGAAGCCTTCGGCCCAGCCGGGCGGATCCTCGGCCAGGCGGCGCACGCCGTTGAGCAACGGCAGGACGTCGACCACGTTGCGCTGGGCCGGGCTCAGTTCCTGCACGCTCTTGCCCAGTGGCTTGAGGCGGCCGTCGACCTCGGCGATGTATTGCTGGTTGGCGCGGTAGCTCAGGGTCCACAAGGTGCCGACCACCAACACCAGGGCCACGCTCAGGGCCAGGGCACCGCGGGCGATCCACTTGCGCCGCTGCTCGACCTTGGGGTTGCTGCCAACCAGGCCGCGTTCGGCGAAGGCCACGGCGCTGAACAGCTTCTCGATGAAGTAGCTGCGCCCGGTGCCGTTCTGCCGCGCCAGGTGGGCACGGTCCAGGCCCATGCTCTGGGCCATGCTGCCGATCAGACGGTCGATGGGGCTGCCTTCCTGGGTGCCGCTGGTGAAGTACACGCCGCGCAGCAGCGCGCGTGCTTCGAAGGCGTTGGGCTTGAAGATGCCGTCGAGGAAGGTCTTGAGATTGCCGCGCAAGGCAGCGAACTGCTGGACGAAGCCGTAGACCAGATCGCGCCGCGCCGGGTCGCGTTCCTGCTGCAGGCGTTCGACCAAGCGCTGGTTGAGGCGCTGTTCCAACAGGGCGAACTCGCTGCCGAACTGGGCCAGCGGGCCATCGCCGTGCTGGCCGTCATCCAGGGGGAAGGTCATGCCCCACACCTGGGCGCGCTCTTCCTTGCTCAGGTTGTCGAAGAACTCCATGAAGCCCGGCACCAGATCGAGCTTGGTCAGCATCAGGTAGATCGGGAAACGCACGCCCAGCTGGCTGTACAACTCCTGGATGCGGGTGCGGATCGCCGCCGCGTGGGCGGCGCGCTCGGCGTCGCTGCCCAGCAGCAGGTCGGACAGGCTGATGGCGATGAAGGCGCCGTCGATGGGCCGGCGTGAACGCTGGCTCTTGAGCAGGTCGAGGAAGCCCAGCCAGGCCGCCTTGTCCACCTGGGCATGGCTGTCCTGGGTGGTGTAGCGGCCGGCGGTGTCCAGCAGCACGGCCTGGTCGGTGAACCACCAGTCGCAGTTGCGCGTGCCGCCCACGCCACGGATGGCGCCCTCGCCCAGCTGCGCCGCCAGCGGGAAGTGCAGGCCGGAGTTGACCAGCGCGGTGGTCTTGCCCGAGCCGGGTGGGCCGATGATCACGTACCACGGCAATTCGTACAGGTTGCGTCGCTCGTCACCGCCCAGGCGCGCCTTCTTCAGCAGCACCAGGGCCTCGTCCATGCGCTGGCGCAGGGTCGCCAGCTCTTCGGCGGTGGCAACGCCGGCAGGGTCCGGCGCGGTCTCGGCAGCCAGGCTCTGCATCACCTTGGCCGCCTGGCGCCGGGCCTGGACGATGCGCCACACGCGGTAGGCGATCCACACCGCGAACAGCAGGACGATCAGCACCAGGCGCGGCGCGGCCGGCACCAGCGCATCGAGCAGCGGACCGAGGAACCAGATGATCAGGCTGAGGGCGAGCAGGCCCAGCACCGGGACCACCCAGCGAATGACAAAACTGAAAAACGCCTTCACTCGACGCCCTCCGCCAGAACGGTGATTTCAACCCGGCGATTCTTCGCCCGGCCATGCGCGCTGTCGTTCGACGCCAGCGGCTCGGTGTCGCTCAGGCCCTGGGCACTGAAACGCCCAGGCTGGCCGGTGCGGGCGGCGAGCAGGTTCTTCACCTCCTCGGCACGGGCCTGGGACAACGCCCAGTTGGACGGGAAGCGCAGCGTGGCGATGCGCTGGTTGTCGCTGTGGCCAGTGACTTTGACGTTGCCCTTGACCTTGGCGACGGCGTCGGCAATGCGCAGCATCAACGGCTCGAAGTCACCCTTGATGCTGGCGCTGGCCGAGGCGAACAGCTCGTCGCCGCGGATGGTCACCACCGAGCGGTCCACCGCGTCCTCCACGGCGACCCGCCCGGCCTTGATGTCCTCGGCCAGGAAACCGGCCAGGCGCGGTCGCTCGACAGGTTTGGGCTGCACCACCGGACGGTCCATGGCCTGCACCGGGATCTCGCCCAGGGCATGGATGCCACGGAACACCGGCTCGGCGTCGGCGGCCAGCTTCAGGCGCAGGCCGAACAGCACCAGCAACAGCAGCGCCAGGGCCAGGGCCAGGCCGACCCAGGGCGGCACGAACTGCGCCAGGCGGTCACGGGTCACGGTGACGCCGCGCCAGTGCGGCGACAGCTCGCGCTCGATATCGCCACGGGCGCTGCGGATGGTCGCGGCGGTGCGCTCGCGCAGGGCCTCGAGCTGAGCTCGGCCACCGTTCATCACCCGGTAGCGGCCTTCGAAACCAAGGCTGGTGCACAGGTACAACAGCTCCAGCAGGTGCAAGCGCTCACGCGGACTCTGCAGGCAGTGCTCCATAAGCTGGAACACCTTCTCGCCGCCCCAGGCCTCGTTGTGCACGGTGATCAGCAGGCTCTGCTTGCCCCAGTCGCTGGCGCTGCCCCACGGCGTGCTGAGCACGGCCTCGTCGAGCGCGGTGCACAGGGCGTAGCGCGCCAGCAGCACCTCGTTGCGCGCGACCCCGGCGGCCTCGGCGCGCTCCTCGAACTGACGCAGGTAGGCCAGCAGCTGCGCTCGCAGGCTGGCAGGTGCCGGGTGGGCGATGGTGTTGCGCAAGCGGGTGAGCAACGCCAGCAGCGGGCCGGCCGCCTGCTCCAGCGGGTTCATGCCCACCGCCTGGCCCGGCGCCAGTGGTTCGGCCGGCACGTTCAGTGGCGGCGCTGGCGGCGCCGATGCTGGCGTTGCCGGCTGCGGGCCACGGCCACCGGGGCGCGGCATGAACTGAGTGCGGTCATTGGCCAACGGATCGTCCGATTGCATCGCGGCTTATCCTCGAATGGCCCAGAAGGCCAGGTTCAGGCCGGGGAACTCGCCGGCGACGTAGAAGGCGAAACCACCGGAATGCTGCAGCTGCTTCCAGTGTTCGCTGCCTCGGTCGAGCTCGAAATAGGTGGAGCCGGCATGGAACGGAATCTGCCGTGGCGCCACCGGCAGCGGCAACAGGCCGATGCCCGGCAACTGCAGGTTGACCAGGTCGCGGATGTGCTCCACCGCGCCGATCTTGCTTTGCTGGCCGAAGCGGCTGCGCAGGGTCTCGCTGGGCACATCGGCGCGCACTACCAGGACGAAGCTGGCGCTGTCGAGCAGGCTGCGGTCGGCCAGCATGCCGACATGGATGCCGTAGGCCTTCTCGACCAGCGGGATGGCCACGGCCTTGCTGTCGATCAGCATCGACAGGGCCTCGCGCAGGGCGGCCAGCACGGGTGCAAAGGTGGCCGCCAGGTCGTCGTGTTGATACACCGGGTATGCCTCGGGCCGACGACCTTCGCGGGTGAAGGTGGCGAACTCGCCGGCCAGGGCCACCAGCTCGCTGTACAACCGCTCGGGGTGCAGCGGCGTCAGCTGGTTAAGGTGCTCGACCAGCGGTTGGGCGCGGTTGACCAGTTGCAGCAGCATGAAATCGGCGATCTCCGAGGCACCGCCGTTGGCCGAGGCCACCACGCGCCCGGCCAGGGCCTCGCCGCGCTGGTGCAGCAGGCCGAGCAGCTCGCCACGGAACCCCGACAGCAGGTTGCTGGCGGTTACGTCGAGCAGCGGCGGGATGTAGCCGTCATCCAGCACCAGGGCGCGGTCGGCGCGCTTTTCCCGGATGCGCACCACACCCAACGCGGCATAGTCGCTCAGGCCGTCCTCGGCGCGCAGCAGGCGCAGGGCGCGGCTGCCCAGGGCCAACGGCGCGCGGTTCTCGAACGGGGCGTTGTCGTCGCGGACCTCACTGATACGGCTGACATAGCGCGCACCGTCAGGCGCTTCACCGTCGTCGACGGTATCGCGGGCACCGGCGCGCTTGAGCGGCAGGCCCAGGTAGATCACGCCATTGCGCAGGTCATCGGGTATCTCCAGCGGCGCGGGCGGCAGGTCGTCACGCGGGATGTCGAACGGCGTACCGTCCGGCAGCAGGCCACGGGCGCTGAGGATCGCCAGCTTGCCCTGGGCCAGCAGGCCTTGGTCGACCAGCAGCTCGGAAAAGCCCCAGGCGGCGGCGTGGAGCGGCCGGCTGCGAGCATCGACGAAGTTCTCCAGGTAGCGGTCGTGTTGCTGGAAGTGCTGGGTGGTGATGAACATCCCTTCCGACCAGACCACGCGATTGTTCCAGGACATGGGTTCTCCGATTGCCTAGCGGGCAGGCTCAGGTTGTGGGGTGGCCACGGCGCTGCGCACGGCGCGCACATCGAGGCTGATCTGATAGTCGCGGGGCGGCACCGGCAGCACGCTGCGCCACTGGGCCTGGTCAACCTCGCGGTAGCCGACCACCAGGCCGACCTGGCGCGTGGCCGGGTCGAGCGGACGCTCAAGGCGCAGTTGCTCGCCCGGCTGGAGCAGGACCTCGTCCTGGTCGATCAGGTCGGCGGCCAGGGTCGCCTGGGCGCGTTCTGCCAATGCGAAATAGTCGGCGCGGGCGAAGGCGGCGCTGTTCTTCAACTCGTAGATGCGCACCCGCACCGGCGCGGGCGTGCCGCTGGCGCCGGGGTTGAGCCCGGCCGCGGCGCTGAAGTACAGGGTGATCCCCGTGGCCGGCGGCGCCGCGTCGGTAACGGCGGGCTCGACCGGGCTGTCCTTGCTGCAGGCACTGAGCAGCACCATGGCCAGGGCTGCGATCAGTCTCGTTGCACTCATCCTCGTCCTCATGACGTTCTGTGTTCTTCCTGTGCTCCGGGCGTTGGCCTCAGGAGCGTTGCATGCGTTGGCTATGGGCCTCGTAGGCGCGGCTGAACTCGCGGCCGAACAGGTCCTGGAAGTCGTCTTCGGCTTCCCGGGAAATCTGGCTATAGAGCTCGGTGAACTGCTGCCAGCAGTGGGCCTGGCGCGAGCCGCCGAACAGCTTGGCCAGCCCGGCGGCGGGCGCCAGGCGCTGCTCCAGGCGAGCGGGTTCGAAGCGTTTGAGCAAGTGCTTGATGGCCGCCTCGACACCCGCCATCACCGCCAGCTGGTGGGCGCGCAGGTCGTCGAAACTGTCGCGTACCGCCTGGTCCGGGGCCATGAACGCCTGGTTGCCCTCGCGCAGCAGCAACAGCAGCGCTTCGTCGGCGTTGGGGGCGAATTTCAGCGGGTTGTTGCGCACCGGGGCGATGGTGGTCTGCTGCATGCGGAACTCGCCCTTCAGGCTGCTGCGCGCGCGCAGCACATCGATCAGGCCTTCGACCATCAGGCGGTAGCTACGCCCGACCGCCTCCATCTGCGCGGCGGCATCGGCCGCATCAATGCGCAGGTGCTCGATACCTGCGCCACGCAGGAAGGCCTGCAGCAACGCATCGCTGGCGTCAGCCGGGCCAGGCGCAGGTGCCGACACGGCAGTGGGCGGCGCAGGCGTGACGACCGGTGCCACCTGCGCTACCGGCTCTGGCAGGGGCGGCGCGATGACAGGCGCAGGCTGGGGAGCAACGGCGGGCGTTTCGTCGAGCAGGTTCCAGTCGTCGGGGATCATGCCCGGCGCGGCGGGCATGGCGGCCGGCACCGGCGCGGGCGGCGGCGCCACTGGCGTGGGCGGGCGAAAGTCATGCTGCTGGGCGGGGACATGATCCGGCTGGCTGGCCGGCGGCACGCTGGAAGGGCCGAGAAAGTCGAACAGGTCCGGCAGGGTGTCGTGGCTCGAGGCCCCCTGCAGAAACGCGGCCGGCGCGCCGACGATGGGCGCGCTCGGGGCGGCCGCCTGGTTGGCCATCAAGGCTTCGAAACTATGGGCCTGCGGCTGCCCGGCAACCGGGATCGACAGGCCGGCATCGATGCGCGCCTGGATCTCGTAATCGCCAATTCGAATAACTTCACCGTCCATCAACGGTTCGCTGTTACCGCGACGCAGGCGAATACCGGCATGCACCAGTTCCACGCCGTTGGTGCTGTTATCGGTCAAGTAGTAGCGGCCGTCCTTGAACTGGATCACACAATGTTTCGAAGAAACTAGGCGTTCGGGATCGGGCAGTACCCAGTCATTATCCGCCGCACGACCTACGCTGATGGCACCGTTTTCCAGCAACTTCTCCGGGCATTGCCCAGGGGTTATCTTGTGATAACTGGTAATGGTCAGGCAAAGTGCCATCACGCCTCCTTGCATATATATGAAACACTCACACATCCATTTGAGTGGATTCGCGAGCCCGACCCCGCTTTCCGGCTAAACCCTTGTAAATACTGGGCATCACACCGAAATTCGCTTCCCGGAAAGGTCGTATTAAACCCTATCGGCAAGGCACTTTGATGGCACCTGACCAATGGACACGACTACCTGCCAACTGGTTCACAGTCACCCTTCGCGGCGCGTAGCTTACCTTGACAGCAATTTGGAAATAAACCATAAATGCGCAACTTAAGAGTGCCAAAGTGATATCACAGTGATATCAACTTCGCATTCTTTGACAAGTTTGTGCGCCACTTCACATTTGCAACTTGTCGCGAACAAAGCCCTCACCAAGGGCCGATATGGAGATCGATTTCTGGTGAACTCACCGCAGCTGCTCGCCGCTGTTTCCGCAGACTTCCCGTGCGGCGACGACCTCGAATACGATGCCGATTTCCTGCAACTGGAACGTGATGCCCAGGGGCGCCCCGAGCGCGTGATGGGCGACGCCGTGCAGCCGGCCGAGCCGCCGCAGTGGCGTGACATCGAACAGGCCTGCACCGGCCTGCTGCAACGCAGCAAGGATCTGCGCATCACCCACTTCCTGGTTCAGGCCAACCTGGCCCTGCACGGCTTGCCGGGCCTGGCCGCGAGTCTTGAACTGATCCGCGACCTGCTGGGCGAATACTGGTTGCACCTGCACCCGCAACTGGATGCCGCCGACGACAACGACCCCACCGTGCGCGTCAACGCCCTGGCCGGCCTCACCTGCGACACCAACATCGCCCTGCTGCGCGACGCCGTGCTTGTGCGTTCGCGCGCCTTCGGCCCGGTCACCCTGCGCGCCGCCCTGCATGCGGCAGGCGTGCAGCACTTCGCCAGTGAGCAGTTGAGCGCCGAGGAACTGGCCGCCGCCCTGCGCGACGCCGACCCCGAGCAGCTTGCGCAATGCCGCCAGGCCCTACAGCTGGCCCGCGAAGCCCTGGACACCATCGAGAGCCGGGTCAACGACCAGGTCGGTTCGGCCAGCGGCGTCGACCTATCCGCCCTGCGCCAGCCGCTGCGTCAGGTCCAGCAGGTGCTGGCCGACTACAGCCCGGAAGGCTCGGCGCCCGTCAGCGCGAGCCTGGACGAAGCGACAGCGCCCGGCGCCCATGACAACCCACAGCCCGTCGCCGCGCCACGCCCCGCAGCACGCCCCGGCGAGGTGAACAGCCGCGACGACGTGCTGCAGAGCCTCGAGCGCCTGCTCCAGTACTACGCCCGCCACGAGCCCTCCAGCCCGCTGCCGGTGCTGCTGCGCCGGGCGAAGAACCTGGTCAATGCCGACTTCGCGACCATCGTCCGCGACCTGATCCCCGATGGCATGTCGCAATTCGAGAACCTGCGTGGTCCGGAACACGACTGACGTCGTTCCGGCCGCCTAAACACCGACGCCCGCAACAAGCAGAGCCGCCGTACCGGCGACCAGGAGGAACAACGTGGCGAAAGACAGCTCCCAGAAATTCATCGCGCGCAACCGTGCGCCGCGGGTACAGATCGAATATGACGTCGAGCTGTACGGCGCCGAGAAGAAGGTCCAGCTGCCCTTCGTCATGGGCGTGCTCTCGGACCTCGCCGGCAAGCCCGCCGAGCCGCTGCCGGCCGTGGCAGACCGCAAGTTCCTGGAGATCGACGTCGACAACTTCGACTCGCGCCTGAAGGCCATGAAGCCCCGCGTGGCGTTCAATGTGCCCAACGAGCTGACCGGTGAAGGCAACCTGAGCCTGGACATCACCTTCGAGAGCATGGACGACTTCAGCCCCGCCGCCGTGGCACGCAAGGTCGATGCCCTGAACCAGCTGCTCGAGGCCCGCACCCAGCTGGCCAACCTGCTGACCTACATGGACGGCAAGACCGGCGCCGAGGACATCATCCTCAAGGCCATTAAGGACCCGGCCCTGCTCCAGGCCCTGGCCAGCGCGCCGAAACCTGCCGACACCGAGCCGAAGGCCTGAGGAGACCGACCATGAACGATCCGTTGCGCGACAGCCAGGCCCCCCAGGCGGCCACCCAGGACCCGAGCGAGTTCGCCAGCCTGCTGCTGCAGGAATTCAAGCCCAAGACCGAGCGGGCCAAGGAAGCCGTCGAGAGCGCCGTGCGCACCCTCGCCGAACAGGCCCTGGCGCAGACCAGCCTGGTGTCCAACGATGCCATCGGTTCGATCGAGCAGATCATCGCCGCCATCGACGCCAAGCTCACCGCCCAGGTCAACCAGATCATCCACCACGATGACTTCCAGAAGCTGGAAAGCGCCTGGCGCGGCTTGCACTATCTGGTCAACAACACCGAGAGCGACGAGCAGCTGAAGATCCGCGTGCTCAACATCTCGAAGAACGACCTGCACAAGACCCTGAAAAAATTCAAGGGCACCGCCTGGGACCAGAGCCCGATCTTCAAGAAGCTCTACGAAGAGGAATACGGCCAGTTCGGTGGCGAACCCTACGGCTGCCTGGTGGGCGACTACTACTTCGACCAGTCGCCACCCGATGTCGAGCTACTGGGCGAGGTATCCAAAGTTTGCGCCT
The DNA here is from genome assembly GCF_057480795.1 of Pseudomonas sp. P110(2024). NCBI lineage: Bacteria > Pseudomonadati > Pseudomonadota > Gammaproteobacteria > Pseudomonadales > Pseudomonadaceae > Pseudomonas > Pseudomonas sp. P110(2024). The sequence goes on along the minus strand of NZ_JBLIYT010000008.1, from coordinate 111,079 downwards.
CGATGCACGCGCCATTCATCTCCGCCGCTTCGCCGACGGTGATGGGCATGGGCTCGTGGCAGGAGCTGTCCAACCCGCGCGACCTGACCAAGATCTTCACCACCCCGGAATACGCCGGCTGGCGTTCGCTGCGTGAATCGGAAGACTCGCGCTACATCGGCCTGACCATGCCGCGCTTCCTGGCGCGCCTGCCCTACGGCGCCAAGACCGACCCGGTGGAAGCGTTCGCCTTCGAGGAAGACACCGACGGCGCCGACAGCAGCAAGTACACCTGGGCCAACGCCGCCTATGCCATGGCGGTGAACATCAACCGCTCGTTCAAGTACTACGGCTGGTGCTCGCGCATCCGCGGCGTGGAATCCGGCGGCGAAGTCGAAGGCCTGCCGGCGCACACCTTCCCCACCGACGACGGTGGCGTGGACATGAAGTGCCCGACCGAGATCGCCATCTCCGATCGCCGCGAGGCGGAGCTGGCCAAGAACGGCTTCATGCCGCTGCTGCACAAGAAGAACACCGACTTCGCCGCCTTCATCGGCGCGCAGTCGCTGCAGAAGCCGGCCGAATACGACGACCCGGACGCCACCGCCAACGCCAACCTGGCCGCGCGCCTGCCGTACCTGTTCGCCACCTGCCGCTTCGCCCATTACCTGAAGTGCATCGTTCGCGACAAGATCGGCTCGTTCAAGGAAAAGGACGAGATGCAGCGCTGGCTGCAGGACTGGATCCTCAACTACGTCGACGGCGACCCGGCGCACTCCACCGAGACCACCAAGGCCCAGCACCCGCTGGCGGCCGCCGAAGTGGTGGTCGAGGAAGTCGAAGGCAACCCGGGTTACTACAACTCGCGCTTCTACCTGCGCCCGCACTACCAGCTCGAAGGGCTGACCGTGTCGCTGCGCCTGGTGTCGAAGCTGCCTTCGGCCAAAGGGGCCTGATCATCGCGGGCAAGCCCGCTCCCACAGTGGGAGAGGGCTTGCCCGCGATTAGCCACTACTACCGCTAACCGACGCGAAATCCCGAGGACATCATGGCTGTAGATATTTTCATCAAGATCGGCGACATCAAGGGCGAGTCCCACGACAAGGCCCACAAGGACGAAATCGACGTCCTGAACTGGAGCTGGGGCATGTCCCAGTCCGGCAACATGCACATGGGCAGCGGCGGCGGTTCGGGCAAGGTCAACATCCAGGACCTGTCGATCACCAAGTACATCGACAAGTCCAGCCCCAACCTGATGGCCCACTGCTCCAGCGGCAAGCACATCGACAAGGTCAAGCTGACCGTGCGCAAGGCCGGCGGTGAAAGCCAGGTCGAGTACCTGATCATCAACCTCGAAGAGGTGATCGTCAGCTCGCTGAGCACCGGCGGCTCGGGCAGCGACGACCGCCTGACCGAGAACGTGACCCTGAACTTCGCCAAGGTCACCGTCGACTATCAGCCGCAGAAGGCCGACGGCACCAAGGAAGGCGGCCCGATCAAGTACGGCTGGAACATCCGCTCCAACGTCAAGATCTGACCGACCGCGCCCGTGCCGCCCCAGGCGGCGCGGGGGCCCTTCCCCACGCCTCACCCGCCCACGGTGAACATCATGGCCAAGCCTTCTTTCATCAACTTGTGGAATGCCTATCCGAAGGTGTCCTCGCCCTGCGATGGCCCGTGGGACAATCAGTGCGCCATCCGCATGAGCATCGCGCTCAACGGCGAGATGAGCCTCAAGGTCAACAAATCGACTTATACCGAACCCAAGTGCGCCCATGGCCATGCCCGTGGCGCCGAATCCCTGGCCAACTGGCTGGAGCGCCAGCTGGGACGCCCGCAGCGCATCGGCGGCAGCGCCCAGGAGCGCGACAAGCTCAAAGCCAAGACCGGGATCATCTTCTACAAGGACTGCTTCGCCCGCACCGGGCAAAGCCAGGAAAACCGCACGGGCGACCATATCGACCTGTGGAACCGCGGCCTGACCAAGGGCTTCTCCGATCAGAACTACCAGTCGAAACAGGTCTGGTTCTGGGAGCTGACATGAAGCGCGTGGCCCTGGTCGGTGCCTTGCTGCTGGCCCTGAGCGCCTGCGCCGACGCCGAACTGCTGAGCCAGGCGAACCTGGGCGGGCAGACCGTGAAGCTGACAGATAACGCCGGCCAGTGCGTGCTCGATCGCGGCGAACAACGCCTGGCGCTGGACATGCCATGGCCCTGCGGCCTGAGCCCCGACCGCGCCGGCAAGGCCCGGGTCGAGCAGTTCGACGGCGTGCCGATCGTGCTGGTGACCCACGTGCAACCCCACCCGACGCTCAAGGGCGAATGCCTTAAAACCTCGCGCGCCGTGCGCCTGACCCCGGCCGGCCTGGAAGCCTCAACGCCCACGCCGAGCGCGTCCTGCGACACCGGCTTCGAAGACCAGAAAATGTTCACAGGGATGTTCCAGTGGTAGCCGAGATCGCCACCCGCGACCGCCTGCAGCCCTCGCTGCTGGATCGCCTGACCGACGACGAGCCGGGCAACCCGCAGGAAGCCCCCGACAAGCGCGTGCTCAGCCTGCAGCAGCTCAAGGCCTCGGTGCTGCGCGACCTGGCCTGGCTGCTCAACACCACCTCGCTGCTCGACACCGGCGCCACGCTGAATTCCCCGGCAGGCGCCTCGGTGATCAACTACGGCCTGCCGGCCCTGGCCGGCAACAGCGCGTCGAACATCGACCTCAACGCGCTCGAACGTATCATCCACCAAGCCATCGCCACCTACGAGCCGCGTATCCTCGCCCACACCCTGAAGGTGCGCGCTCAGGCCGCCCCCGGCGAGATGAACGCCAACGCCCTGAGCTTCGAAATCGAAGGCGACCTGTGGGCCCAGCCGGCGGCCCTGCCGCTGCTGTTGCAGACCGACGTGGACCTGGAGTCCGGGCACGTGCGCGTGGCCCCCGCCGACCGCCGGAGACGCGCATGAACCCGCGCCTGCTCGAACTGTACAACCAGGAACTGCAGCATATCCGCGAGGGTGCCGCCGAGTTCGCCAAGGAATACCCGAAGATCGCCGGGCGCCTGACGCTGTCCGGGATCGAATGCGCCGACCCCTATGTCGAGCGCCTGCTGGAAGGCTTCGCCTACCTCACCGCGCGGGTGCAGCTCAAGCTCGACGCCGAGTACCCGACCTTCACCCACAACCTGCTGGAAATCGCCTACCCGCATTACCTGGCGCCGACCCCGTCGATGACCGTGGTGCAACTGCAGACCGCCCCCGACGAGGGCTCGCTGGCCGCCGGTTTCCAGCTGCCCCGCGACAGCGTGCTGCGCGCCAACCTCGGCCGCAACTCGCAGACGCCGTGCGAATTCCGCAGCACCCAGGACGTGACCCTGTGGCCGCTGCAGGTGGCCCGCGCCGAATACTTCGGCAACCCCGGCGCCGTGCTCGGGCGCCTGGCCGCCAGCGAGCCGAAGGCCCGTGCCGGCCTGCGCCTGAGCTTGCGCAGCGGCGCGGAAATCCCCTTCAACAGCCTGCCACTGACGCACCTGCCGCTGTACCTCAACGGCGCCGACGAAACCCCCTTCCGCCTGTACGAGCAACTGCTGGGCAACGCCTGCGCGGTGTTCGTGCGCCAGCCGGGGGCTGACTGGGTCGAGCGCATCCCGGTCGAGCAGGCCTTGCTGCCGTGCGGCTTCGACGATCGCGAAGCGGCGTTGCCGGTGGTGCCCCAGGCGTTCCAGGGCTATCGCCTGTTGCAGGAATACTTCGCCCTGCCGCAGCGTTTCCTGTTCGTCGATTTCGCCGGACTGGAGCGCGCGGTCAAACGTTGTGACGGCCAGGAACTGGAGCTGCTGGTCCTGTTCGAGCGCTTCGACCCCACGCTGGAGAGCAGCGTGGGCAGCGCGCAGTTTGTGCCGTTCTGCACCCCGGCGATCAACCTTTTCCCGCGCCGGGTCGACCGCATCCACCTGACCGACCGGGTCCACGAGCACCATGTGATCGCCGACCGCACCCGGCCCACTGATTTCGAGATCCACTCGCTGCAGCAGGTCGCCGGCCACGGCACCGGGCCGGACCAGGCGTTTTTGCCGTTCTACGCCGTGCGCGACCCGTCGCGCTACGGCCGTGACCAGGCCTACTACATCGTCCGTCGCGAGCCTCGGGTGCTGTCCAGCGAGCAGCGACGCAACGGCACGCGCTCCAGCTACATGGGCAGCGAGACCTTCGTCAGCCTGGTCGACGGCCACCAGGCACCGTACCGCCACGACCTGCGCCAGCTGGGCATCAGCGCGCTGTGCAGCAACCGCGACCTGCCGCTGTTCATGAACGTCGGCGACGGCCGCAGCGACTTCAGCCTGGCCGACAGCGCCCCGGTGTCCGCCGTGCGCTGCCTGGCCGGCCCCAGCCGACCGAAGGCCAGCCATGCCCACGACAACCGGGCCTGGCGCCTGATCAGCCAACTGTCGCTGAACTACCTGTCCCTGGCCGAACAGGGCCAGGGCGCCGCCGCCCTGCGCGAACTGCTGCGCCTGTACGGCGACCAGCAGGACAGTGCCCTGCAACTGCAGATCGACGGCCTGCGCGAGGTCAGTTGCAAGCCCTGCACCCGGCGCCTGCCGATGCCCGGGCCGATCGTCTTCGGCCGCGGCCTGGAGATCACCCTGACGTTCGACGAAAACGCCTTCCGCGGCACCGGCGTGTTCCTCCTGGGCGCGGTGTTCGAGCGCTTCCTGACTCGCTACGTGTCGATCAACAGTTTCACCGAAACCGTGCTGCGCACCAGCGAACGTGGCGAGATCATGCGCTGGAACGCCAAGCCCGGGCGCAGGCCGACCCTGTGAGCACGCTACAGGCCATGCAGGCGCAGCCCTGGGAGTACGACTTCTTCCAGGCCTTGCGTCGCCTCGAGGCGGAAAACCCCGAGCTGCCGCGCTTCGGCCATTCGCTGCGCCTGGCCGACGAGCCGGTGCGCCTGGGGCAGCGCCTGGACTGCGGCTTCGCCCCGGCGACGCTGGCCTCGGTCACGGCCAACGACGATCAGCCGGCGCGCCTGGAGCAGTTCTTCTTCGGCCTCGGCGGCCCCAACGGCCCGTTGCCGCTGCACCTGACCGAGTACATGCGCGAACGCCAGCGCAACCACGCCGACCCGACCAGCAAACGCTTCCTCGACATCTTCCACCACCGCTTGCTGAGCCTGTTCTACCGCGCCTGGGCCGAGGCCCGGCCGACCGTCAGCCACGACCGCCCCGGTGACGACTACTGGGCCGCGCGCCTGGCCGCCCTCAGCGGCCGCGGCCAGCCGGAACTGCAAGACCAGGGGCCGCTGGCCGACACCGCCAAGCTGCACTGGTCCGGCCACCTGGCGGCGCAGACCCGCTACCCGGACGGCCTGTGCAGCATCCTGTCGAGCTATTTCGGCGTGCCGGTGCAGCTCGAGGAGTACGTCGGCCAGTGGCTGGAGCTGCCCGAACGCAGCCAGCTCGGCGTGCGCGCCAACCGCCTGGGCATGGACCTGTGCCTGGGCCGCTACGTCTGGGACCGCCAGCACAAGTTCCGCCTGTGCCTGGGCCCGCTGACCCTCGACCAGTACCACGCGCTGCTCCCCGGTGGGCAGGCGTTCGTCGAGCTGGCGGCCTGGGTCGCCGAGTATCTGGGCCAGGAACTGGACTGGGACCTCAACCTCATCCTCGCGCAGGGCCAGGTGCCCGCGCTGCAACTCAATGCCGGTCAGCGCCTGGGGTTCGACACCTGGCTCGGCCGCCCCTCGCACGATGCACGCGACCTGAAGCTGGCCCGGTACTACGCCGACCAGCCGGTCGCCGCGCCCCTCACAAGGAGTCAGGACCATGGGTGAAATCAGCCGCGCCGCGCTGTTCGGCAAACTCAACAGCGTCGCCTACAAGGCCATCGAGGCCGCCACGGTGTTCTGCAAGCTGCGGGGCAACCCCTATGTCGAGCTGGCGCACTGGCTGCACCAGCTGCTGCAGCTGCAGGACAGCGACCTGCACCGCATCATCCGCCAGTTCAACGTCGAGCCGGCACGCCTGGCCCGCGACCTGACCGATGCCCTGGACCGCCTGCCACGGGGCTCGACCTCGATCACCGACCTGTCCTCCCAGGTGGAAGAGGCCGTCGAGCGCGGCTGGGTCTACGGCAGCCTGATGTTCGGCGAAAGCCAGGTGCGCACCGGCTACCTGCTGGTCGGCATCCTCAAGACCCCGAGCCTGCGCAATGCGCTGCTGGGGCTGTCCAGCGAGTTCTCCAAACTGAAGGTCGAGGCGCTGAGCGAGCGTTTCGACGAGTACGTCGGCGACTCGCCGGAAAACAACCTGGCCGCCAGCGACGGCTTCAGCGCCGCGGCGCCGGGCGAGGCCAGCGGCGCCGTGGCCCCGGCGGCGATGGGCAAGCAGGAGGCGCTCAAGCGCTTCACCGTCGACCTCACCGAGCAGGCCCGCAGCGGCAAGCTCGACCCCATCGTCGGCCGTGACGAGGAGATCCGCCAGCTGGTCGACATCCTCATGCGCCGCCGCCAGAACAACCCGATCCTCACCGGCGAGGCCGGCGTCGGCAAGACCGCCGTGGTCGAAGGCTTCGCCCTGCGCATCGTCGCCGGCGACGTGCCGCCGGCACTGAAGGACGTCGAGCTGCGCAGCCTGGACGTCGGCCTGCTGCAGGCCGGCGCCAGCATGAAGGGCGAGTTCGAACAGCGCCTGCGCCAGGTGATCGAGGACGTGCAGGCCTCGCCCAAGCCGATCATCCTGTTCATCGACGAAGCCCATACCCTGGTCGGTGCCGGCGGCGCGGCCGGCACCGGTGATGCCGCCAATCTGCTCAAGCCGGCCCTGGCCCGTGGCAGCCTGCGCACCGTGGCCGCGACCACCTGGGCCGAATACAAAAAGCATATCGAGAAGGACCCGGCCTTGACCCGGCGTTTCCAGGTGGTCCAGGTGGACGAGCCGAGCGAAGCCAAGGCGCTGCTGATGATGCGCGGCGTGGCCTCGACCATGGAGAAGCACCATCAGGTGCAGATCCTCGACGAAGCGCTGGAAGCCGCCGTGAAGCTGTCGCACCGCTACATTCCGGCACGCCAGCTGCCGGACAAGTCGGTGAGCCTGCTCGACACCGCCTGCGCCCGCGTCGCCATCAGCCTGCACGCGGTGCCGGCCGAGGTGGACGACAGCCGCCGGCGCATCGAGGCGCTGGAGGTGGAACTGCAGATCATTGCCCGCGAAGCCGCCATCGGCGTCAGCACCGAGCAGCGCCAAGCCCAGGCCGACAGCCTGCTGGCCGAGGAGCGCGAGCGCCTGGCCGCCCTGGAAAGCCGCTGGGCGGAGGAGAAAGCCCTGGTTGACGAGCTGCTGGCCACCCGCGCGCAACTACGTGAACAGGTCGGCGTGGTCGATCAGGAAGTGGACGTGCAGGGCAGCCATGAACTGCGCGAAAAACTCGTCGACCTGCAGCAGCGTCTGAGCCAGCTGCAAGGCGAGAGCCCGCTGATCCTGCCGACCGTGGACTACCAGGCGGTGGCCTCGGTGGTCGCCGACTGGACCGGCATCCCGGTGGGCCGCATGGCGCGCAACGAGATCGAGACCGTGCTCAACCTCGACAGCCACCTGGCCAAGCGCATCATCGGCCAGGACCACGCGCTGAAGATGATCGCCAAGCGCATCCAGACCTCCCGCGCCGGCCTCGACAACCCGAACAAGCCCATCGGCGTGTTCATGCTCGCCGGCACCTCCGGGGTGGGCAAGACCGAGACCGCGCTGGCCCTGGCCGAGGCCATGTACGGCGGCGAGCAGAACCTGATCACCATCAACATGAGCGAGTTCCAGGAGGCCCACACCGTCTCCACCCTCAAGGGCGCCCCACCCGGCTATGTCGGCTACGGCGAGGGCGGCGTGCTGACCGAGGCGGTGCGCCGTCGCCCGTACAGCGTGGTGCTGCTGGACGAGGTGGAGAAAGCCCACCCCGACGTGCACGAGATCTTCTTCCAGGTGTTCGACAAGGGCGTGATGGAAGACGGCGAAGGCCGCCAGATCGATTTTCGCAACACCCTGATCCTGCTCACCACCAACGCTGGCACCGAGCTGATCGCCAACATCTGCAAGGACCCACAGGCCCTGCCCGACCCGGAGGCCGTGGCCACCTCGCTGCGCAAGCCGCTGCTGGAGATCTTCCCGCCGGCGCTGCTCGGCCGCCTGGTGACCATCCCCTACTACCCACTCAGCGACGCCATGCTCAAGGCCATCACCCGCCTGCAGCTGGAGCGCATCCGCAAGCGCGTGGAAGGCACCCACAAGGTCGGCTTCGCCTACGACGACGGCGTGGTCGAGCTGATCGTCTCGCGCTGCACCGAGACCGAAAGCGGAGGCCGCATGATCGACGCCATCCTCACCAACGGCCTGCTGCCGGACATGAGCCGCGAGTTCCTAACCCGCCTGCTCGAGGGCAAGCCGCTGGCCAGCGTCAGCATCAGCCGTCGTGACAACGACTTGCACTATGACTTCGGCGCCGCCGACTGACAGGACCGACCATGCTGTTCAAGCAGTTCACGCGCCTGGCGCAGATCAACAGCCCCCTGGGGCCGGACAAGCTGATCCTTGCCGAAATGGGCGGCAGCGAGGAACTCGGCCGCCTGTTCGACTTCGAGCTGCAGCTGACCAGCGACGACCCGGCCATCGACCTCAACCAGCTGCTGGGCAAGCCCATGAGCCTGAGCGTGCAGCAGAGCGTCGGCAGCTCGCGGCATTTCCACGGCATCGTCGCCCGTTGCAGCCAGTCGGTGGACCAGGGCCAGTTCGCCAGCTACCGCGTCACCTTGCGTCCGTGGCTGTGGCTGCTGACACGCACCAGCGACTGCCGGATCTTCCAGCACCTGAGCGCGCCGCAGATCATCAAGCAGGTGTTCCGCGACCTGGGCTTCTCGGATTTCGAGGACCTGCTCAGCCGCAACTACCGCGAGCGCGAGTACTGCGTGCAGTACCGCGAGACCAGCTTCGACTTCGTCAGCCGCCTGATGGAGGAGGAAGGCATCTACTACTTCTTCCGCCACGAGCAGGAACGCCACGTGCTGGTGCTGGCCGACGCCTACGGCGCGCACCAGAAGGCCCCCGGCTACGAGACCGTGCCCTACTACCCGCCGGACGGCCAGCACCGCGAGCGCGACCATATCAACGACTGGCACCTGGCCCAGGAGGTCCAGCCCGGCTCCCTGGAGCTCAACGACTACGACTTCCAGCGCCCCAGCGCGCGCATCGACGTGCGCTCGGCGATGCCGCGCCCGCACCAGGCCGGCGACTACCCGTTGTACGACTACCCCGGCGCCTACGAGCAGACCCAGGACGGCGAGCACTACGCCCGCACCCGCCTGGAGTCGCTGCAGAGCCTGCACGAGCGGGTCGAGCTGCGCGGCAATGCCCGGGGCCTGGGCAGCGGCCATCTGTTCAGCCTGAGCAACTTCAGCCGCCAGGACCAGAACCGCGAGTACCTGATCGTCGCCGCCCGCTACTACGTGCATCAGGAGCGCCTGGAAAGCGGTGGCGGCAGCGGTGCAGCGCAGTTCGAGAGCAACCTCAGCTGCATCGACGCGCAGCAAAGCTACCGCCCGGTGGGCAGCACCCTGCGGCCGATCGTCAAGGGCCCGCAGACGGCCGTGGTGGTCGGCCCTGCCGGCGAGGAGATCTGGACCGACCAGTATGGCCGGGTCAAGGTGCACTTCCACTGGGACCGCCACGATCAGTCCAACGAGAACAGCTCGTGCTGGATCCGCGTGTCGCAAGCCACGGCGGGCAAGAACTGGGGCTCGATCCAGGTGCCGCGGATCGGCCAGGAGGTGATCGTCAGTTTTCTCGAAGGCGACCCCGACCGGCCGATCATCACCGGGCGGGTCTACAACGCCGAGCAGACGGTGCCCTACGACCTGCCCGGCAGCGCCACGCAAAGCGGCATGAAGAGCCGTTCGAGCAAGGGCGGCAGCCCGGCCAACTTCAATGAAATCCGCATGGAGGACAAGAAGGGCGCCGAGCAGTTGTACGTGCATGCCGAACGCAACATGGACACGGTGGTGGAGCAGAACCAGACGTTGTCGGTGGGCATCAGCCGGGTCAAGACCGTGGGCATGATCGAGACCGTGACCATCGGCCAGGACCGCCTGCGCTCGGTGCGCCATCGCGACGTCCTGCTGGTCGGTGGCGACAAGCGCGACAGTGTGCACGGCAACTATGTGATGGATGCCGGCGACCAGATCCGCCTGGTCTGTGGCGACAGCGTGTTCGAATTGAAGTCCGACGGCACCATCAATATCAGCTGCGCCAAGTTCAATATCCATGCAACGGCGGACGGGATCATCAATACCGATGGCAAGCTCGACCTGAACCTGGGCGGCGGTCCGCAGGCCAAGGCTTCGGGCCAGGGCGACAAGGGCGAAATCGACGGCCGGGTGAAGCAGGTGTTCAAACAGTAACACCGAGGGCCTCATCGCGGAGTTGCCCCGCGATGGGCCCGAAACCGACAAGCTTTTGGTCCCACCCAGGTAATAGTGTTTTACCAATCGCCCTGGTTTTCCGCTGCTGCGCTTTGCCTATCCTAGGCCGGTCACCCTGTCTGCGATGGACCCATGAAAGACGCACTCCCCAGCCGCTACGCCTGCCTGACCCTGTGCCTGCTGTTCACCCTCGCCAGCCTACCCTTCCTCGCCCGGCACGACGGGCTCTGGCCCTTCACCGTCATCAGCGCCCTGCTCAGCCTGGTCGGCCTCAACGACCTGCGCCAACGCCACCACGCGGTGCGCCGCAACTATCCGATCCTGGGCAACATCCGCTACCTGATCGAAACCGTCCGCCCGGAGATCCGCCAGTACCTGATCGAAGGCGACGACGACAAGCTGCCGTTCTCCCGCGCCCAGCGTTCGCTGGTCTACGCCCGGGCCAAGAACGAAAGCGCCGAGAAAGCCTTCGGCACCCTCAACGACGCCTATAAACCAGGCTTCGAGTTCATCAGCCATTCGATGCTGCCAGTGCCGATGCCCGACCCGGCCTCGTTCCGCATCCGCATCGGCGGCCCGCAGTGCCGTCAGCCGTACTCGGCGTCGATCTTCAATATCTCGGCCATGAGCTTCGGCGCCCTCAGCGCCAACGCCATCGCCGCGCTGAACAAGGGCGCGCGCCTGGGCCGCTTCGCCCATGACACCGGTGAGGGCAGCATCAGCCCCTACCACCGCGAACACGGCGGCGACCTGATCTGGGAAATCGGCAGCGGTTATTTCGGCTGCCGTACCGAAGACGGCCACTTCGACCCTGATCGCTTCGCCGAACAGGCACGCTCGCCTCAGGTGAAGATGATCGAGATCAAGCTCAGCCAGGGCGCAAAGCCGGGCCATGGCGGGATCCTGCCGGGGCACAAGGTCAGCGCCGAGATCGCCGCCACCCGGGGCGTGCGCGAAGGCGAGGACTGCATCTCGCCGGCCGCCCACAGTGCCTTCAGCACGCCACGGGAGTTGCTGCAGTTCGTCGCCCGGCTGCGCGAGCTGTCTGGCGGCAAGCCGGTGGGTTTCAAGTTCTGCCTGGGCCACCCGTGGGAATTCATGGGCATCGCCAAGGCCATGCTGGCCACCGGCATCACCCCGGACTTCATCGTCGTCGACGGCAAGGAGGGCGGCACCGGCGCGGCGCCCCGGGAGTTCTCCGACAACATGGGCGTGCCCCTGCGCGAGGGCCTGATGTTCGTGCACAACACCCTGGTGGGGCTGAACCTGCGCGAGCGCATCCGCATCGGTGCGGCGGGCAAACTGGTCAGCGCCTTCGACATCGCCAGCGTGCTGGCCATCGGCGCGGACTGGGTGAACTCGGCGCGGGGCTTCATGTTCGCCATCGGCTGCATCCAGTCGCAGAGCTGCCACACCAACAAGTGCCCGACCGGGGTGGCGACCCAGGACCCGCTGCGCCAGCGCGCGCTAGTGGTGCCGGAGAAAGCCGAGCGGGTCGCCAGCTTCCACCGTAATACCTTGCATGCCCTGGCCGAGATGCTTGCCGCCGCTGGCCTGGACCATCCCTCTGAACTCAAGCCCAAGCACCTGGCGCGGCGTATCAGCGCCAGCGAGATCAGCCTGTTTTCGCAGTTGCACACTTTCCTCAAGCCGGGCGAACTGCTCAGCGGCGCGATCGACAGCGAGTTCTATGCACGGATGTGGCGGATGGCGCGCAGCGACAGCTTCGCGCCGCAGACGGGTGAAATCGAGGTGGCGGCGGCGGTCAACGTGCGCCGGAAAGAAACAGCCCCGGCATAGGCCGGGGCTGCGGGTGACGCGGGATCAGGATCAGAAGATGCTGATCGGGTACTCGACGAATACGCGGACTTCGTTGCCGTCATCCATGTAGAAGTCGGCGACGTTGCGCGAAGTACGCAGGAAGGAGCTACGCAGCTTGACCGACAGGTCCTTGGCCGGGCCTTCTTGTACGACGTAACGCAGCTGGTTGAAGATTTCGCGCTCTTTACCTTCACCATTGCCGTGGGTGTTGATGTTGTCACCACGCACGTAGGCAACTTTGTAGGTCAGGCCAGGGACGCCGAATGCGCCAAAGTCCAGGCCGTAGCCGATCTGCCAGGAGCGCTCGTCTTCTGCGTTGAAGTCGGACCAGTAGGAGTTGGCCAGGTAAATGGTCGAACCACCATCGCCGAAGCCGCCATCACGCTGGTAACCGCCGTAGTTGTAGCCGGTATCGCCAGTACTGCGTTGGTGCGCGATGGTTACCGAGTGAGGACCGTACGCATAGGTAGCCGCCAGACTCCAGATAGTGTTGTCCTGATCGCCCTCACGCATGCCCCATTTTTCGATGAACTTCTTGTCGAGCTTGGACTTATAGCCATTGAAGTCCAAGGTCAGGGACTGGTCTGCCGCGATCGGGTAGACGTAGTTCATGCCCAGGTAGTGCTTTTTCATCACGTCTTCGTTGTCGGCGGTGTACAGCGACGCGGTGAAGTTGTCAGTGAACTTGTAGCTACCGCCCAGTACGTTGATTGCCTTCAAACGACCACTGTCGTGACCTTGGGCGCTCTTTTGCACTTCGCTGGTGAAACGCCCAGCGTTCAGCTCCAGGCCTTTGATCTCTTTGGAGGTGATCGAAGTCCCGCTGAAGCTTTCTGGCAACAGGCGCGAATCGTCGTACTGCAGGACCGGCAGGGCCGGCATCTGGTCACCGTACTTGAGCACGGTGTTGGAGACGCGGAATTTGATCGCCGCACCGGCGCGGGCGAGGTCATTGGCAGCATCGCTGCGTTCACGCTCGTTGACCGTGTTTTCACGCTTGAAGAAATCGATACCGCCACCGCCGTTACGGCCTTTGCCGCCATCCAGGCGCAGGGCGTACAGACCGAAGGCGTCGACACCCACGCCAACGGTGCCCTGGGTGAAGCCGGAGGAGAAGTTGGCGATGACGCCCTGGCCCCACTGGGACTGGTCGTTGGTGTGGTGCTTCTTGTCACGGTTGATGAACGCGTTGCGCAGCAGGACGTTGGCGTGGCTGTCCTCGATGAAGCCCTTGCTTTCGGCCTGCTCATTGGCCTGTGCCTGGGTCGCGGCGATCATCGCCAGGGCGACCAGGCTGATCCTGGTTTTCAACATGTTGTTTTCCTTATTTCGTATTCAAAAACGCTCTGCATTAGAACGCCAGGAACCAACGCCCCTTCGTAGGTTCGACGCTATGCGGATCCAAGCCGAAAGGCCCGCCAATGCTCTGCAACGGGCCTTGCAGCCGCATGGCCAGATCATGGCCAGCAGGCGTAGAGCCCGAATCCTAGCCCTGCCTGCTTAGACATGTCAAAAAAACGTGAAATGCAGGTTGGTATAACCAAAAACAAGGTCGGCGCTGGTGCATTTCCATGCATATATGCCGTGGGTCAGCGCAAATTTGTCTCTTTTGTGGAAAGCGGGCGAAATCCATAAAAACGTCATACGGCCATGCCCCTTCCCGCTTCCCGTCACCTGACACATCCGTACGACAGCCGATCCAGAAGTCAACACACTCAAATGAATGGCAACACTTTGAAACACTTGTAAAGACAACCCCTTACAAATGTCGATGCAATAGCAAATAGCAAGCATTACCATTCGCGCCCAATTTCTCACTCCATTCATTGGACGCCTTCGATGCCTGCCCCCTGCCGCCTTTCCCCCCTGACCCTGGGCCTGTCGCTGCTGTTCAGCGTCGGCCTGGCCAGTGCCACTACCACGACCCTGCCGGAAACCTCGGTGACCGCCGACAGCACCCGCGAAGAGGACAATCCGCGGGTCAAGGACGTGACCACCGCGACCCGTACCTCGACCCCGGCGCGCTATGTGCCGCAGGCCATCGACTCGGTGAAGACCCGCAACGTGCTGGACTACGGCAGCAGCAACCTGGGCAAGGCGTTGGAAGGCATCCCCAACGTCAGCAGCGGCGCCGACACCCGCTTCGACAGCCTGCGCATCCGCGGCTTCGACGCCAGCAACGACTTCTACCTGGACGGCATCCGCGACGACAGCCAGTACACCCGCGACCTGCACAACATCGAGCGGGTCGAGGTGCTCAAGGGCCCGGCGGCGGTGCTCTATGGCCGTGGCAGCCAGGGCGGCATCGTCAACCGGGTGAGCAAGGCGCCGGAGCACGGCCGCCGCTCGACCATCGAGGCCCAGGGCGGCAGCCAGGACCTGCGCAGTCTGTACGCCGACCTCAGCGCCGACCCCAGCGACACCCTCAGCCTGCGCCTGAACCTGGGCAACGAGGACAAGAACAGCTTCCGCGACGGCATCGACGGCAACCACCGCCAACTGTTCGCCCCGTCCATGAGCTGGCAGATCACCCCCGAACTGAACTGGCTGGTGCAGTACGAGTACAGCCGCTATGACCGCACCCCCGATCGCGGCATCCCCGGCAACCCGCTCACCGGACGCCCGACCGACGTCAGCCGCAAGACCACTTATGGCGACACCCAGCGCGACTACATCAACGACCGCGCCGAATCGCTGCGCTCGCGCCTGAACTACGAGCTGAACGACCAGTGGCAACTGCGCCACACCATCAGTCTGTTCACCCTGGAAAGCGACTTCGACAACACCTACCTGACCGCCTACCGCCCCGCCACGGGGTTGGTGGACCGCCAGCGCTGGCAACAGGACCTGAGCACCCGCAACCTGTACAACACCGTCGAACTGGAAGGCCATGTAGAGACCTTCGGCCTTGAGCACACCCTGCTGGTTGGCCTGGAAATGGGCGAACAGCGCCGCAACTCGCTGCTGCACCAGGGCGTTGGTGTGCCTTCGGTGCCCCTGCAGGGCGCAACGGCCCGCCAGCAGCACAATGGCACCATGCGGGTGTCCAGCAACAACCACACCGATGTCGAGAGCACCGGGATCTACCTGCAGGACCAGATCCGCCTCAACGACCAGTGGCAACTGCTGGCAGGCGTACGCTTCGACCAGTTCGAGGTGGATACCACCAACAAGCTGCGCAACCTCTCGGAAAAACAGAAGGACAACAGCTTCAGTCCACGCATCGGCGTGGTGTACACGCCCTGGCAAGATCACTCCTTCTATGCCTCCTGGAGCAAGACGTACTCCCCTGTCGGTGGTGGCCTGATCGGCATCACCCCAGGCGCTGCCGGCAACACCAACCAGACCGACCCGGAACAGACCCGGCAGAAGGAGATCGGGGTCAAGAGCGAATGGTTCGACCAGCGCCTGAGCACCACCCTCGCGATCTACGAACTGGAGCTGTATAACCGCCGTACACGCGACCCGATCATCCCGGACCTGATCCAGCTCAGCGGCCTGCAACGCTCGCGCGGCATCGAGCTGACCGCCACCGGCAACGTCGTGGGCAACTGGTATGTGCGCGGCGGCATCGGCCTGCAGGACGCGACCATCGTCAAGGACAACAACGGCCAGCAAGGCAACCGCATCAACGATGTGGCCAAGCGCAACGCCAGCCTGTTCGTCACCTGGAAGCCGGAGCTTGGCTGGTACGCCGAAACCGGCCTGACCCTGGTCGGCGACCGCTACGCCGACAACCAGAACACCGTGATCCTGCCGGGCTACGGCCGTTGGGACGCGCTGGCGGGCTATCGCACCCACGACTGGGACGTGCGTGCGGCGCTGAGCAACATCACCGACAAGACCTACTACAGCTCGGCCACGAGCGCGGCGCAGATCCAGGTGGGCGATCCGCGCAGCCTGGTGGTGACCGGGACCTACAGTTTCTGATCGTCAGCGCCCATCAGGCCATTCGGGCCCCAAAACGAAAACGCCACCGCAAAAGCGGTGGCGTTTTTTTCTGCGGCGGGTTCCTTCCCGATCAATGCCAGACAGCCAGCAGAGCTTCGAGCTCTTCCTCGCTGATCAGACCTTGAGGGTATCGCCCATCCAGCAGGCGTCGTGGGTCGGTCGTCCTGACCCGATTGTCTCCATGACGTTTCAACCACTGAGCCAGGATTCTGAGCGATTGGTGACAGGCTGCCGTTGCGGGCAAAGCCGACTCACTTGCTGCGTTCATTTCCTCACGTACTCCCCGGGCCTAGTGAGCGGCTAAGTTACTTCAGACGCGTTACAGATTGGCGTAGGCCCATTCGTCTGAAGCACGAGGAAAAATCAATACAATTGCTGTGCCATGCCGCACGACCGACTATCGCGAGCATAAAAAAACCCGTCGCTCGACGGGTTTTTCATTCATTGGCCGGTCAACGTTTTACCGGCGCCGGCTGCTGCTGGGTCAGGCAGTGGATATTGCCACCGCCAAGCAGCAGCTCACGCCCCGGGATCATCACCACTTCGTGATCCGGGAAGACCTTGGCCAGGATCGCTCTGGCCTGCGCATCGGCCGGGTCGTCGAAGCTCGGGGCGATGATGCCGCCGTTGACGATCAGGAAGTTCACATAGGAACCGGCCAGGCGTACCGAAGGATCGCGCTCCTGGCTGCCCACCACGTGATCGACGCCGTCGCATTCTGCCTGGGTGGCATACAGCGGGCCCGGGATCGGCATCTTGTGCACCACGAACTCGCGCCCCTTGGCGTCACGGGTGTTTTTCAGCACCTCGTAGGCGGCGTGGCAACGCGCGTAGTTGGGGTCATTGGAATCATCGGTCCAGGCCAGTAACACTTCGCCGGGGCTGACGTAACAGCAGAAGTTGTCGACGTGGCCATCGGTTTCGTCGTTGTACAGGCCATCCGGCAGCCAGACGATGGTCTCCACCGCCAGGTGCTCGCGCAGGATCTCCTCGATCTGCTCGCGGTTCAGGTGCGGGTTGCGGTTGCGGTTGAGCAGGCATTCCTCGGTGGTGATCAGGGTGCCTTCGCCGTCGACATGGATCGAACCGCCCTCGAGCACGAAGCCCTCGGTGTGGTAGCGCTGCACACGCTCCATTTCCATGACCTTGGCAGCCAACTCCTCGTCGCGGTTCCAGGGGGCGTACAGGCCACCGTCGAAGCCGCCCCAGGCGTTGAAGCCCCAGTCCACGCCACGCACTTCGCCGTGGTCGTTGATGACGAAGGTCGGACCGGTGTCACGCACCCAAGCATCGTCGTTGCTGATCTCGACCACACGGATGTTCGGCAGGTCGAGCTGGCGACGGGCGTTCGCGTACTGGCCGGCGGACACCGCCACGGTAACCGGCTCGAAACGGGCGATAGCCTTGGCCAGGGTCACGTGCGCGGCCTGCGCCGGCTTGCCACCCAGGCGCCAGTTGTCCGGGCGCTCCGGCCAGACCATCCACACCTGGGTTTGCGGGGCCCACTCGGCGGGCATGTGGAAACCGTCGGCGCGGGGGGTCGAGTTGAGCGTTTTCATCGATGACCTCTAATGGCAACTGTCGGTGGTCCGGGGCCCGCTACGCGCGCCTTTCGCGACGCAAGGCCGCTCCCACAGGTCGAACGCTATCCCTGTAGAAGCGGCCTTGCGTCGCGAAAGGACCGCAAAGCGGTCCCGGCTGTTCAATGGCGAACACTTATATCCGATAAATATCGACTTTTAAAGCAAGTCACGAGACCGTTTTCGCATAAGGCGCCATTGAAAATCGATAAGAATCGATTTTATAAGCCCTCACCTAGAATCCGCTCCACGCAGTCGACAAAGTAGTCCACGCTCGCCCGCGTGGTGCACATCGGCGGCTTGATCTTGAGGATGTTCAGGTAGTCGCCGGTCGGCTGCATGAAGATCCCCAGCTCGCGCAGGCGATCGCACAGGATCATGGTCTCCTCGGTCGCCGGCTCCAGGGTCTGGCGATCGCGCACCAGTTCCAGCCCCAGGTAGAACCCGGAACCGTGGGCGGCGCCAGCTAGCGGATATTTATCGACCAACGCCTGCAGGCGTGCCTTGAAGTGGCGGCCGACGTCACGGGCGTTGTCCCACAGTCCTTCGTCGCGCATCACATCCAGCACCGCCATGCCGATGCGGCAACTGACCGGGCTGCCCCCGGCCGAGGAGAAGAAGTAGCCCTCGGCCTCCAACGCCTCGGCGATCTCGCGCCGGGTGATCACCGCGCCCAGCGGCTGGCCGTTGCCCATGCCCTTGGCCATGGTGATGATATCCGGTACCACGCCCTGCTCCTCGAAACCCCAGAAGTACTCACCCAGGCGCCCATAGCCGACCTGCACCTCGTCGGCGATGCACACCCCGCCGCGCTGTCGCACTTTGGCATAGGCCTCGCGCAAGTAGCCCGGCGGCAACGAGATGCCCCCGGCGTTACCGTACACCGGCTCGCAGATCATCCCGGCCAGCTGGCGGCCACGGGTGTCGAGGTCGGCCAGCTTGGCATCGACATCGCGCAAGTAGTCGGCGGCACTGTCAGCGCCCCGGTAACGCCCGCGGAAGGTGTTCGGCGCCTCCACCGGGTGCACCCAGTCCGGGCGGGTCTCCAGGGCCTGGGGGTTGTCGGCGATGGAGGTGGAGATCGCGTCGGTGGCCACCGACCAGCCGTGGTAGGCCTCCAGCACGCTGAGCAGGTCGCGCCCGCCGCTGTAGGCCCAGGCCAGGCGGATCGCCAAGTCGTTGGCTTCGGTGCCGCTGTTGACCAGGAATACCCGGTCGAAGCCTTCCGGAGCCACTTCCAGCAGACGCTCGGAGAACTCGGCAATGGCCGCGTAGTGGAAGCGCGAGTTGGTGTTGACCAGCGACCACTGGCGCGCCGACTCGGCGACCATGCGCGGATGGCCATGGCCGAGCACCGCGACGTTGTTGAGCATGTCCAGGTACGAACGGCCCTGCATGTCGATCAGGTAGTTGCGCCAGCCGCGCTCGATGTGCGGCGGCTGGGCGTAGTAATGCTTCTGCGAGCGGGCGAAACTGGCATCGCGTCGGGCCAGCAGGGCCTGTGGGTCGGCCAGTGGTTCGGCATCGCAGTCAAAGCCCAGCAGGGAGCGCGGTGACGGGCACAAGGCCAGCCAGGCTGCGGCGTGGGACGGCGTGGCAAAGAACGGTGGGCGGGTATCGGCATCCAGGCACAGCTGCACACTGAGGAAGCCGCAGGTCGCACCCAGCGCCTGCCCCTTGAGCAGCGCCTGGCCATCGGCCGGCGCCTCTTCCAGGCCGGCGAGCCACAGGCTCCAGTGCGCGGTCCGCAGGCAACCGCGGCCATCTCCGATGCGTTGCCAGACACCGGCCTCGGGAGCTTGCAGCGGGCTGCCGGGCAACAGGTTCAGCTCCACGCCCAGGGCACAGGTGGCCGGCTCTTCAGGCTGATCGATATGGGTTTGAGACAGGCGGTACTGTCCATGGAGGCTGCACGCAGGGCCCGGCTGGGCGGCGAGCATACGCTGGTCGAAGCCCGGTTGCTCCCAGTTGCCCGCTTCGCAGAGGGGGCTGAGCACGCCCAGGTCGACCCGGGCGACCGGCTGCCCGGCAAGGCTCGGCAGCAACGCGACGCAACCGCTCATGTCCGGCATCACGGGCACCTGGCCCGCCGCGTTCAGGATCGCCGCCTCCATCAACGCGGCGGGTACGGAGCAGGCGGTATCGAAGATCTCCCATTCATGGGCGATGTTGTCGCGGGTGTACTGGTTGTCCGGATCGACCGCCAGCTGCTGTTCGCTGCTGAGCACCAGCACCGCGGCGCGGTTCAGCACCAGCGGCCACAAGGCACGCAGCTCCGCCTCCTGCAGCGGATTCGCCGCGTGGTAGGCGCTGATCGCCGGCAGGATGCGCAACGGGTCGCCCTCGGCGTGGTGCAGCAGGGCCGCGCAGGTCACCGACAGATCGGCGATACGCCAGGTCCGCAGCAGGTCGCCGAAGTCGATGACACCCTGCACCTGCCATTGGCGCTGGTCGTCGCGGGCCCAGACCACGTTGTCGTCGGTGATGTCCAAGTGCACGGCCTGGACCGGCAATTGCCCGACCAGCGGTTGCAGGCGAGCGGCCGCCAACCGTGCGACCTGTACCACCTGCTCGCGACGCTGGATATCCTGCAACACCGGCAACAGGTGCTCGATCAGCACCGAGGCGTGCCGTGGATCCCACTGCAGGGTACGCTCAAGGCCCGGGTGGTCGAAGCCGGCCAGCGCCTTGTCGACCTCGGCGCAGAGCGTGCCGAGCTCGGCCATCACCCGCGCCGGCAGGTGTCCCAGGCGGGTCAGAGGCTGACCATCGATATAATCGAGCAGACGGGCGCGCAATGGCTGGCCATCGATCTCGAGTTCCAGCAGCAGCTCGCCCGTGTTCGCCGGGCGCACCACCGGCACCGGCACGCCTTGCCCGCGCAGAAAAGCCAGGGCCGCATGCTGCGCCTGCAGTTCGATCGCCGCATAGCTGCCATGACAGACCTTGAGCACAAACCGCCCCTGAACGCTGTCCACGCGAAAATTGAGGTCCTGCTGGCTGCCTAGCGCCTGCAGGCTGCCTTGCAGATCGTAATGCGAGCGCAACAAGGCATGAGCATGGGCCTCGCCGAGGGAGGGGCCGGGCTGGCTGGAACGCTGGATCAGGGTACTCAGGGGCATGGACGGGAACCTCGTTTTTTGTCGCCTATATCGCCATCGCGGCTGCCGATAAGCAAGTGGCATCCCTGCACAGACGACAGGCCGTCCTGCATTCACGACTTGCCACAAGCGATGCCAGCCAACAAGCTACGCTCCTGGCAATACGCTTTCCAAACAGGCACCCGCACATGCGCATTCTCGTCACCGGCGGCGCCGGTTTCATCGGCTCGGCCCTGGTTCGTCACCTGATCGATCACACCGATCATGAGGTGCTCAACCTCGACAAGTTGACCTACGCGGGCAACTTGCAATCGCTGCTGCGAGTCGCCGGCAACAGCCGCTATGAATTCGTCCAGGCCGATATCGCCGACCAGGCCGGCGTCAGCGCCGTGCTTGCCAGGTTCCAGCCGGACGCCATCATGCACCTGGCCGCGGAGTCGCATGTCGACCGCTCCATCGACGGCCCGGCGGACTTCATCCAGACCAACATTGTCGGTACCTACAGCCTGCTGGAAGCCACCCGAGGCTACTGGAGCACGCTGAACGAGCCCGCCCGTGGAGCATTCCGCTTCCATCACGTTTCCACCGACGAGGTCTTCGGCGATCTGCAGGACACCGGTGACCTGTTCAATGAAAACAGCTCATACGCGCCCAGTTCCCCCTACTCGGCCAGCAAGGCGGCAGCCGATCACCTGGTCCGCGCCTGGCACCGCACCTATGGCCTGCCGACAGTGATCAGCAACTGTTCCAACAACTACGGTCCATATCACTTCCCAGAGAAACTGATCCCGCTGACCATCCTCAACGCCCTGGCCGGCAAGCCGCTTGCGGTCTATGGCAATGGACAGCAGGTCCGCGACTGGCTGTATGTCGAGGATCACGTGCGCGCCCTGCTTCAGGTCGTGACCCTGGGTGAAGTCGGCCAGACCTACACCCTCGGCGGCCACAACGAGCAGCGCAACATCGACGTGGTGCATGCCCTGTGCACCCTCCTGGAAGAGTTGGCGCCCGACCATCCGGCCGGCGTGACCCGCTACGCCGACCTGATCACCCACGTCCGCGATCGCCCGGGCCATGACCTGCGCTACGCCATCGATGCCGGCAGGATCGAGCGCGATCTCGGCTGGATGCCCCAAGAGACTTTCGCTTCGGGTCTGCGCAAGACCGTGCAGTGGTACCTGGCCAACCTCGAGTGGTGCCGCCAGGTCCAGGACGGCAGCTATCGGGGCCAGCGCCTGGGCAACGTCGACTTCAAGGGCCTGATCGCATGACCAAGGGTATCGTCCTGGCCGGCGGCACCGGCACCCGCCTGCACCCCATCACCCTCGGCGTCTCCAAGCAGCTGCTGCCAATCTACGACAAGCCGATGATCTACTACCCGATCTCTGTGCTGATGCTCGCAGGCATCCGCGACATCCTGCTGATCTCCACGCCTCAGGACCTGCCGCAGTACCGCCAGTTGTTCGGCGACGGCAACCCGTTCGGGATCCGCATCAGCTATGCCGAACAACCCTCACCCGACGGGCTGGCACAGGCGTTCCTGATCGGTGAATCGTTCATCGGCGACGATGCCGTGTGCCTGATCCTCGGTGACAACATCTTCCACGGCCAGGGCTTCAGCGAACAATTGCAGCGCGCGGTGCAACAGCCCTCGGGCGCCACGGTGTTCGGCTATTGGGTCAAGGACCCGGAGCGCTTCGGCGTGATTGAGTTCGACGCCGATGGCCGAGCGCTGTCGATCGAGGAGAAACCCCTACACCCCAAGTCCAGCTACGTCGTGACCGGCCTGTACTTCTATGACAACGACGTGGTGAACATCGCCAAGGGCATTCGTCCATCAGCCCGCGGCGAACTGGAGATCACCGACATCAACAATGCCTACCTGGCACGCGGCGACCTGCGCGTCGAACGCTTTGGTCGTGGCTTCGCCTGGCTCGACACCGGCACCCACGACAGCCTGCTTGAGGCCTCGCAGTATGTGCAGACCCTCGAACATCGCCAAGGGCTGAAGGTGGCCTGCCTCGAAGAAATCGCTTTCCAGAAGGGCTGGATCAGCCGCGAGCAGGTGCTGGCCAAGGCCTGCGAACTACAAAAAACCGGCTACGGCCAATACCTGAGCCAGCTGGCCGAAGAGTACCCATGAACATCATTGCCACCGCGCTCCCGGAGGTCCTGATCATCGAACCCAAGGTGTTCGGTGACAGCCGAGGGTTCTTCTGCGAAAGCTACAACGCCCGCGACTTCGCCCTGCAAACCGGCATCGACACGCCGTTCGTCCAGGACAACCACTCCCGCTCAGGTCAAGGTGTGCTGCGCGGCCTGCACTACCAGTTGCAAAATGCCCAGGGCAAGCTGGTCCGCGTGCTGCAGGGCGAGATCCTGGACGTTGCGGTGGACATCCGCAGCCGCTCGCCGACCCTAGGGCAGTGGGTAGCGGTGAGGCTGTCCGCCGACAACCACCGCCAGCTGTGGCTGCCACCCGGTTTCGCCCATGGCTTCCGGGTTCTGGGCGAGTCGGCCGAGGTGCTCTACAAGACCACCGACTACTACAACCCCGACGCCGAGCAGAGCATTCGCTGGGACGACCCTCAACTGGCCATCGACTGGCAGCTGGACGGCCTGCAACCATTGCTGTCGGCCAAGGACCAGGCCGCCACATCATTTGCCGATGCGCAGCTGTTCCCATGAGGATCCTCGTCTGTGGCCGCCATGGCCAGGTCGCGCTGGCACTCCAGGACGCCCTGAGCGGCCTGGGTGATGTGCAGCGGGTCGGTCGCGACGGGCTCGACCTGGCTCACCCGGAACAACTGCGCGCCACGCTGCGCCAGATTGCCCCGGAGCTGATCATCAACGCCGCCGCCTACACCGCGGTCGACCAGGCTGAAAGCGAGACGCGGCAAGCCTACACCATCAACGCCGAAGCACCCCGGGTGCTGGCCGAAGAAGCCGCACGGCTCGGCGCACCGCTAATCCACTACTCCACCGACTATGTCTTCGACGGCAGCAAGTCAGCCCCCTACGACGAAGACGACACCCCCAGCCCGCTGAGTGTCTATGGCCGCAGCAAGCTGGCAGGTGAACTGGCCATCACCGCTGTCGCCGGGGAGCACCTGATCCTGCGCACCAGCTGGGTCTATTCGCATCATGGACGCAACTTCCTGCTGACCATGCAGCGCCTGCTTCAGCAACGCGCTCAACTGAAAGTGGTGGACGACCAGATCGGCGCCCCGACCTGGGCAGCCACCATTGCCGCAAGTACGCGTGCATTGATCGAGCGCTGGCAGAGCGGCCAGGCCGGCGCCTGGGGCACTTACCACCTGACCGCCCAGGGTGAAACCTCCTGGTTCGGCTTCGCCCAGGCCATCGGCGAACAGCTCAAGGCCCGCGACCTGCCCTGCGCCGAACTGCTGCCGATCCCTTCCCGCGACTACCCTACACCGGCAAAGCGACCGCTCAACTCACGCCTGGACTGTTCGCGTCTGGCCCGCGAATGGCAGGTCAGCCAACCGCACTGGCACGATGCACTCATCGACTGCCTCAAGTAGCGCATAATTGCGCCAGACCCTACTGGCGCCCTTATCGTAATGATCCCAAGACCCACGCCTCCCCGCCGCCCCCGCTGGCGCAGCCTGGCCCTGCTGGCGCTGTGCCTGGCCCCGCTGCTGTGGCCATTGCACCACCTGGCCGAGCGCTACTACCAGGACGAACTGGCGTCGCAGAACCGCCAGACCCTCGACCTCTACGTCGCCAACCTGCTGGGCACCCTGCACCGCTACGAGACCCTGCCGCAAATCCTCGGTGACCTGCCAGCGCTGCGTGGCGTGCTGGCCGACCCGTTTCGTCTCGAGGCGGTGACCAACGCCAACCGCCTGCTCAAACACATCACCCAGCAGACCGGCGCCGAGGTGATGTACCTGATGGATGTCAGCGGCAACACCCTGGCCGCCTCCAACTGGGACAAGCAGGACAGTTTCGTCGGCCGCAATTTCTCGTTCCGCCCCTACTTCATCGAAGCAATGGAAGGCCACCTGGGGCGCTTCTTCGGCCAGGGCACCACCTCGGCCAAGCGCGGCTACTTCTTCGCTGCCGCCGTGCACGACCGCGACAAGGTGATCGGCGTGCTGGTGGTCAAGGTCGACCTCGACCACACCGAGACCCTCTGGGGCCGCACCCCGGAACAATTGCTGCTGACCGACCAGAACGGCGTGGTGGTGCTCACCTCGCGCCCGGACTGGCGGTTCCGCGCCACACGCGAGCTGACCGCGGCCGAGCGCCAGGCCATCGTCGCCATCCAGCCCTACCCGACCCAGGCGCCACAGCCGCTGACCCTCGACCAGGCCGCCTGGCTGATCCAGACCCGCGACATCAAGGAAACCGGCTGGCAGGTGAGCATCCTTGCCCCGCGCCTGCTGGTCGATCGCTCGGTGCAGACGGTCATGGCCATCGGCGGCGGCGCGCTGCTGGTGACCATGCTCCTGGCCGGCCTGGTGATGCAGCGCCGCCGCCACTACATCGACCGCATCGACTTCGAGGCCCGTGCCCGCCAGGAACTGGAGCACCGCGTGATCGAACGTACCGCCGACCTCGAAGGCCTCAACACCCGGCTCAAGAGCGCGGTGCTCGAACGCGAAAACGCCCAGCAGGAGCTGGTACGCGCCCAGGACGAGCTGGTCCAGGCCGGCAAGCTGTCGGTGCTCGGCACCATGTCGGCGAGCATCAGTCACGAGCTCAACCAGCCGCTGGCGGCCATCCGCAGCTACGCCGAGAACGCCGAGATCCTCCTCGATCATCAGCGCACCGAGGACGTACGCGGCAACCTCAAGCTGATCGGCGAGCTGACCGGGCGCATGGCCTCGATCATCGCCCACCTGCGCGCCTTCGCCCGCCGCGACCAACACGCCCCGGAAAGCGTGGCCCTGCAACCGGCCCTGGACGACGCCCTCGCGCTGCTGGCCAAGCGCCGCCGGGCCATGGCCGTCGAGCTGGTGCGCGACCTGCCGGAAGCCACTCTGTGGGTGCAAGCGGGCGAAACACGCCTGCGCCAGGTGCTGGGCAACCTGCTGGCCAACGCCCTCGATGCCCTCACCGAGAAGGCCAACCCACGCCGGCTGTGGCTGAGTGCCGAACGCCAGGATGACTGCGTCTACCTGTACATCCGCGACAATGGCCCCGGTTTCAGCCGCCAGGCCCTGGAGCATGCCAAGGAGCCGTTCTTCACCACCAAGACCCGCACCCAGGGCCTTGGGCTGGGGCTGGCCATCTGCGAAAGCCTGATGCATGCACTGGGCGGTGAGCTGCTGCTGGGCAACCACCCGGAAGGCGGTGCCCTGCTGACGCTGAAACTGCGCGTGGCCAAGCCTGGCGCCAATCTGCAATCTTCGGAGGACACCTCGGCATGACCGAGACACTGATCGACAGCCGCGCCCAGGTGCTCCTGGTCGACGACGACCCGCACCTGCGCCAGGCGCTGAGCCAAACCCTGGACCTGGCCGGGCTCAAGGTGGTGGCCCTGGCCGACGCCCAGGGCCTGGCCGGGCGCATTGAGGAAGACTGGCCGGGAGTGGTGGTCAGCGATATCCGCATGCCCGGCATCGATGGCCTGCAACTGCTGGAACAACTGCATGCCCGCGACAGCGAACTGCCGGTGCTGCTGATCACCGGCCACGGCGATGTGCCGCTGGCGGTGCAGGCCATGCGCGCCGGGGCCTACGACTTCCTCGAAAAACCCTTCGCCAGCGACGCCCTGCTCGACAGCGTGCGCCGCGCCCTGGCCCTGCGCCGCCTGGTGCTGGACAACCGCAGCCTGCGCCTGGCCCTGAGCGACCGCCAGCAATTGGCCACGCGCCTGGTCGGCCAGTCGCCGGGCATGCAGCGCCTGCGCGAGCAGATCGGCGCCCTCGCCGGCACCCGCGCCGACGTGTTGATCCTCGGTGAGACCGGCGCCGGCAAGGAAGTGGTGGCCCGTGCCCTGCACGACCTGTCGAGCCGCCGCGACGGCCCGTTCGTGGCAATCAACGCCGGCGCCCTGGCCGAGTCTGTGGTCGAGAGCGAGCTGTTCGGCCACGAGCCCGGGGCGTTCACCGGCGCGCAGAAACGCCGGATCGGCAAGTTCGAGTTCGCCAACGGCGGCACGCTGTTCCTCGACGAGATAGAGAGCATGAGCCTGGACGTGCAGGTCAAGCTGCTGCGCCTGCTGCAGGAACGGGTGGTCGAACGCCTGGGCGGCAACCAACTGATCCCGCTGGATATCCGCATCATCGCCGCGACCAAGGAAGACCTGCGCCAGGCCGCCGACCAGGGCCGCTTCCGCGCCGACCTGTACTACCGCCTCAATGTCGCGCCGCTGCGCATCCCCGCGTTGCGCGAGCGCGGCGACGACATTCTCGTGCTGTTCCAGCACTTCGCCGACGCCGCCAGCGAGCGCCACGGCCTGCCGCCCCACAGCCTGCAACCTGCGCAGCGCGCCATGCTCCTGCGCCACGACTGGCCGGGCAATGTGCGCGAACTGCAGAACGCCGCCGAACGCTTCGCCCTGGGCCTGGAGCTGGCCCTCGATGGCCAGGTGCCCATGGCGCCCCCTGACATCCAGGTGGCCGTGCCGACCGGCAATCTCAGCGAACAGGTCGAGCAGTTCGAACGCTCGCTGATCGCCGCCGAACTGGGCCAACCGCACAACTCGATGCGCAGCCTCGCCGAGGCCCTCGGCATCCCGCGCAAGACCCTGCATGACAAACTACGCAAGCACGGCCTGAGCTTCGACGGCGGTGGCGGGCACGACGACCAGGAGGAAAACCGTCCATGAGCACCGACAGCCAGTACCTGCAAACGGTATTGCACAGTGATATTCCGTTGACCCGCGACATGGGGATGGAAGTCCTCGATTGGCAACAGCATTGCCTGCGCCTGAAGCTGCCGCTGGCGCCCAACGTCAACCACAAGAGCACCATGTTCGGCGGCAGCTTGTACTGCGGCGCGGTGCTGGTCGGCTGGGGCTGGCTGCACCTGCGCCTGCGCGAGATGGGGATCGATGACGGGCATATCGTCATCCAGGAAGGGCAGATCAGTTATCCGCTGCCGGTGACCGGCACAGCGGTGGCACAGTGCCCGGCGCCGGACGAGAGAACCTGGGCGCGGTTCCTGACGATGTACCAGCGTCGCGGGCGGGCGCGGCTGACACTGGAGACGGTGGTGAGCAACGAGGGGAACGACGAGCCTGCCGTGAAATTCAGTGGCCAGTACGTTTTGCATCGCTGAAGGCTTGGGAGCGCTTCACACCCCTTTCCGACCGGTCCGACGCCTCGGCAAGGCCGCTCGTACAGGGAAACGTGATCTCCTGTGGAGCGGCCTTGTGTCGCGATGGGCTGCAAAGCAGCCCGCGGCTATCTCAAACTCGGATCGCGCCTGCCAGCTCGACCAGCGCCTGCCGCCAGCCGGCAGCCTTGGGCAACGCCAGGAAAAACGGATTGAGCAACGACTCCCGCGCCGGATACCGGAACGGCAACCCATCCAGCCCGATCACCTCGCCCCCGGCCCCTTCCAGCACGCCCTGCGCAGCTGCGGTATCCCACTGAGAAGTCGGCGCCAAGCGCGGATAACAGTCGGCGCTGCCTTCGGCCAGCAGGCAGAACTTCAGTGAACTGCCGATATTGGCCAGTTCCAGCTCACCCACTGCGCCACTCAGCCCGGCCAGCAGGGCCTCCTGTTGCGGGCTGGAATGCCGGCGGCTGGCGACGACTGTGAACTTCGCCCCCTGCGCCGGCGCGTTGCGCACCTGGATCGGCTGCGCGACACCCTCAGGCTCCATACGCCAGGCCCCCAGGTCGCGGCCACCGAAATAGCAGCGGCCATTGGTCGGCATTGCCACCACCCCGAATACCACCTCACCGTTCTCGATCAACGCGATATTGACGGTGAACTCCTCGCTCCCGGCGATGAACTCCTTGGTGCCATCCAGCGGGTCGACCAGCCACCAGCGCTGCCAGCCTTGGCGGGTGGCCAGCGGGATCTCGCAGTCTTCCTCGGACAGCACCGGTATCTGCGGTGCCAGCGCTTGCAAACCATCCGCGATCACTCGATGAGCCGCCAGGTCGGCAGCAGTCACCGGCGAATCGTCGGCCTTGCTGGTTACCGCCACATCGGCGCGCCAGAACGGCAGGATCGCCTCGCCGGCCAAGCGGGCGAGCGCCACCACGTCCTGCATCAACTGCCGATCGTTCATACGCTCAATACCCCACGCTGGATCAGCAGGTCGCGGGCCAGGTACAACGCCGCCAGCGCCCGACCTTCGGTGAACTGCGGGTGCATGGCCAACGCCGAAAGCTCACGCAGGTTGACCTTGTCGACCCGCATCGGCTCGGGCTCGTCGCCCTCCAGGCGCTCTTCGTACAGGTCCGAGGCCAGCACCACCTGGATCTTCTGGCTCATGTAGCCGGGCGACAGCGACAGCTCGGTGAGGTGCTCCAGCTGGCGCGCGCCGAACCCAGCCTCTTCCTTGAGCTCCCGGTCGGCGGCAGCCAGCACGTCCTCGCCCGGCTCGATCAGGCCCTTGGGCAGGGACAGCTCGTACTCATCGGTGCCGCCGCAATATTCCTCGACCAGCACCGCGTGCTCGGTATCGAGCATGGCCACGATCATCACCGCGCCATAACCGTTGCCACGGCCGACCAATCGCTCGTAGGTGCGCTCGGTGCCGTTGGAAAAGCGCAACTGCACGGCTTCGACCCGGAACAGGCGGCTGCTGGCGACGATCTCGCGGCTGAGAACGGTGGGTTTCTGGCGCATGGGGCGGCTCCTTGGCGTGAACGGGTTACTATACCGTGGCTAGCCGACTGATCGAGAATTTCCCATGCCCGTTCTTCCCTGGTCCGCCATCGATACCGTCCTGCTGGACATGGACGGTACTCTGCTCGACCTGCACTACGACAACCGCTTTTGGCTGGACCACCTGCCCCAGCGCTACGCCGAGGTGCACGGCGTGAGCCGGGCCATGGCCGAGCTCGAGCTGCACCCGCTGTTCGAGCGGCATGCCGGCACGCTCAACTGGTACTGCCTGGATTTCTGGAGCCGTGAACTGCGCCTGCCGATCCGCGAGCTGAAACAGGAGATCGCCGACCTCATCGCCCTCAAGCCGGATGCCGACACTTTCCTGGCAGCCGTGCGCAAGGCGGGCAAGCGGGTGGTGATGATCACCAATGCGCACCGCGACTCGCTGTCGCTGAAACTGGAGCGGGTGGAACTGGCGCCGTATTTCGAACGGCTGATCAGCTCACATGACTACGGCTATCCGAAGGAGAGTCCGCAGTTCTGGGATGCCTTGCAGGCGGACATCGGTTTTGAACCGGCGCGCAGCCTGTTCATCGATGACACTTTGGCGATTCTGCGCAGTGCCCGGCGATTTGGTGTTGGGCACCTGCTGGCTGTACGCCAGCCTGACAGTCAGGCAGGGCCGAGGGACACACAGGAGTTTGCCGCTGTTGAGGACTATCGGGCGTTGCTGGCGGGGCTATAGGCCCGCGCCCACCAGCGTGGGAGCGGGCTTGCCCCAAGATGTGATCAATCAGGAATACGCAGCACCTGCCCCGGATAGATCTTGTTGGGGTCCTTCAGCATCGGTTTGTTCGCCTCGAAGATCTTCTGGTACTTGTTGGCATCACCATAGACCCGCTTGGAAATGGCACTGAGGGTGTCACCTTTCTCGACCTCAACGAACCGGGCAGCCTGGGCCACCGGGCCGGTGACGGTGATCTGGTCATCCACCGAGGCCACCCCTGCGATATTGCCGGCAGCCAGGATGATCTTCTCCTTCTCCTCCTGGCTGGCAACCTCACCCTTGAGAATGACCTTGTCACCCTCTACAGTGGCCGAGATGTTCGGGTTGCCCAGACCCACGTCCTGGACGTGCTTCTTCAACTGTTCCTCGGCATTGGCATTGCCCGGCGTCAGCAGGTCGATCAACTTCTCGCCGGCTTCCTTCACGAAACTGAACAGGCTCATGTGGCGCTCCTTTGATGGTGAATCCATGGAAGCAGGAGTCTAGGCCAGGATCATCCATCCCGCCCCGCTGCGACCAATCGACGCGCTCTATCACGACATAGACGCTAGCGATTAGACGCCATCGGCACAGGGGCCTAGGCTTGTGGGGTCAAACTGCCAGCCGGTATTCGCCCCGATGAACAGCAAGCCACCGTTCTGCGCGGCGTCCACGCCTCTTGCCCTGCCCGCCGCCAGCAACACCTATGACTACGTCCAGCTAACCGACACGGCCCACGACAGCACCCCGCTGGCCGAGGAAGTAGCGCTGGCCATCGTCTACAACGGCCTGAACCAGGCGGTGATGCTGGTCAGCCCGACCGACCTGGAAGACTTCGCCGTCGGTTTCAGCGTGGGCAGCGGCATCGTCGCCGGTACCGAGGAAATCTACGATGTGAAGCTCTCCGGCAGCGGTTCAGCGCTGTATGCCGACCTGGAGATCTCCAGCCGTGCCTTCTGGAACCTGAAGAACCAGCGCCGTCAACTGGCCGGCACCAGCGGCTGCGGCCTGTGCGGCGTCGAGGCCCTGGAGCAGGCTTTGCCCGAGCTGGACGTGCTGCCCGGGGCGTCGCTGCCGCCCGCGCACTGGCTGAAAGACTTGCGCCAGCGCATCGATGCCTTCCAGCCCCTTGGCCAGCATTGTGGCGCGGTACACGCTGCGCTGTTCATGGACCGCGAAGGCCAGTTGCTGCTGGGCCGCGAAGACATCGGCCGGCACAACGCCCTGGACAAGCTGATCGGCGCGCTGCTGCGCCAGCGCATCGACACCGCAGGCGGCCTGGCCATCGTCACCAGCCGCTGCAGCCTGGAGCTGATCCAGAAAGTCCTTCGCGCCGGCATCCAGACCCTGGTCAGCCTCTCGGCACCCACGGGCCTGGCCCTGCAATGGGCGCGCAAGCACAACCTCAACCTCATCCATCTGCCCAAACATAGCGCACCGCGGGTGTTCAGCCCAGCGGCGGAGTAGCAACAGCCGTGACCTCCTACGAAAAACTGCCAGACAACGCCCCCGCCTCCACCCCTCGCTACAAGCCCTACCCCGGCCCCGCCGGCGGTTGGGGGGCGCTGCGCAGCGTGGCCAAGGCCTGGGTGGGCAGCGACAACGCCCTGAAGAACATCCGCGCCCTGCTCAAGACCAACCAGAACGGCGGTTTCGACTGCCCTGGGTGCGCCTGGGGTGACTCGCCCGAGAGCGGCATGGTCAAGTTCTGCGAGAACGGCGCCAAGGCGGTCAACTGGGAGGCCACCAAGCGCCGCGTCGATGCGGCGTTCTTCGCCCGCTACAGCGTCAGCGCGCTGCTCGAACAGAGCGACTACTGGCTCGAATTCCAGGGCCGCCTGACCGAGCCGATGGTCTACGACCCGGTCACCGACCGTTACCGCCCGATCGACTGGGACGCGGCATTCGCCCTGATCGCCCGGCACCTGAACAACCTGTCCAGCCCTGACCAGGCGGAATTCTATACCTCCGGCCGGGCCAGCAACGAGGCGGCGTACCTGTACCAGCTGTTCGTGCGCGCCTACGGCACCAACAACTTCCCCGACTGCTCGAACATGTGCCACGAAGCCAGCGGCGTGGCCCTGGGCCAGAGCGTCGGCGTGGGCAAGGGCACGGTCACCTACGACGACTTCGAGCACGCCGACGCGATCTTCGTCTGGGGCCAGAACCCTGGCACCAACCACCCGCGCATGCTCGACCCGCTGCGTGACGCGGTCAAGCGCGGCGCCCAGGTGGTCTGTGTCAACCCGCTCAAGGAGCGTGGCCTGGAGCGCTTCCAGCATCCGCAGAACCCGCTGGAAATGCTGACCAACACTGACCGCCCGACCAACACGGCATTCTTCCGACCGGCCCTGGGCGGCGACATGGCGCTGCTGCGCGGCATGGCCAAGTTCCTGCTGCAGTGGGAGCGTGAAGCCCAGGCCAAGGGCGAGCCGGCGATCTTCGACCACGCCTTCATCGCCGAGCACGGCCATGGCGTGGACGAGTACCTGGCGGTGGTCGATGCCACTTCGTGGGAGCAGATTCAGGCGCAATCGGGCCTGACCCTCGCCGACATAGAACTGTCGGCGCGCATGTACTGCAAGGGCAAACGGGTGATCATGTGCTGGGCCATGGGCATCACCCAGCACCGCCATTCGGTGCCGACCATCCAGGAAATCGTCAACCTGATGCTGCTGCGCGGCAACCTCGGCGTGCCGGGCGCCGGCCTGTGCCCGGTGCGCGGCCACAGCAACGTGCAGGGCGACCGCACCATGGGCATCAACGAACGCCCGCCGGTGTTCCTGCTCGACGCCCTCGAAAAGCGCTTCGGCTTCCCGGTGCCGCGCCACAACGGCCACAACACCGTCGAGGCGATCCACGCCATGCTCGACGGCCGAGCCAAGGTGTTCATCGGTCTGGGCGGCAACTTCGCCCAGGCCACGCCGGACAGCGAACGCACCGCGCAGGCGCTGCGCAATTGCGAATTGACCGTGCACATCAGCACCAAGCTCAACCGCAGCCACCTGGTCCACGGCAAGCAGGCGCTGATCCTGCCGTGCCTGGGCCGTACCGATATCGACCTGCAGGGCGAAGGCCCGCAGGCGGTAACGGTGGAGGACTCGTTCAGCATGGTCCACGCCTCCAACGGCCAGCTCAAGCCGCTGTCGCGGCAGATGCGCTCGGAGCCGGCCGTGGTCGCCGGTATCGCCGCCGCCACCCTGGGCAAGCAACCGGTGGACTGGCACTGGTTGGTGGCCGACTACGACCGCATCCGCGACCTGATCGCCGACACCATTCCCGGCTTTGCCAACTTCAATGAACGCCTGCGCCTGCCCGGCGGCTTCTACCTGGGCAACAGCGCCGGCAGCCGCCAGTGGAAGACCGCCAGCGGCCGTGCCAACTTCAAGGCCAACCTGCTGCCCGACAGCCTGCTCGACGAACGCGTGCGCGCCAGCGGCCAGGTGCCGGACCTGATCATGCAGTCGATGCGTTCGCACGATCAGTACAACACCACCATCTATGGCATGGACGACCGCTACCGCGGCGTGCGCGGCCAGCGCGACGTGCTGTTCGTCAACGAAGCCGACATCATCCGCCTGGGCTTCCAACCGGGGCAGAAAGTCGACATCGTGTCGCTGTGGGGCGATGACCATGTACGCCGGGTGCAGGGCTTCACCCTGCTGGCGTTCGATATTCCCGCCGGCCAGGCGGCGGCCTACTACCCCGAGGTAAACCCGCTGGTGCCGCTGGAAAGCATCGGCGACGGCAGCCATACGCCGACGTCGAAGTTCATCGCCATCAAGCTGGAACGAGCGCGGGACGACGGGCGCATCATCTGAGCAAGATTGGGCTAGGCGCGCTCCTACAGGGGGCAAGCGCAGATCCCGAGCACCTGCCCACAAAAAAGCCCTGTTCCGCAATGGTTCAGGGCTTCGTCATAAATAGCTCAGACAGCCGAAATTCGCAAAAGTTTCATACATAATTCAATAACTTAGAGAATTGTGTACAACTCGTGCTACTCGTCGGATTCCGATTGCCAGCCGCCTCGGCGAGCCTCAAATTCCGCTTCGTCATCCCTCTGAGGCTCTCTTGATGAAGAAGTACTCCTCGATTCTGTTGTTGTCTTTTGGTCTGCTCAGCGGCGTTGCCATGGCAGGCGGCACCACCGAAGCCGGCATTGGCGGCGCATTGGGTGGGGTACTGGGCTCCGTGGTGGGCAACTCCATCGGCGGTAGCACCGGCGGCGCCATCGGTGCCGGCCTGGGCGGCGCGGCCGGCGGTGCGCTGGGCGCCGACAAGCGCCAGCGCGGCGAGGCCGCCATCGGTGGCGCGCTGGGTGCAGCAGGCGGCAACGTGGTGGGTCGCTCCATGGGCGGCACCACCGGCAGCTACATCGGCGCGGCCGCCGGTGGTGGCGCCGGTGGCGCACTGGGCAACTACATGGGCAACAAGGCCGACGAAGACGAACGCCACGAGCGTCGCTACCGTCGCGACTACGACGATCGCCGCTACTACGACCGTGGCCACCACTATGGCCATCGCAAGCACAAGCGCCACTGGCGCCACGACTGATCGCCAGGCTTACGCCTGAAACCTAAGGCCCTGCCCTCATCGGCAGGGCCTTTTCGTTTGTATACCCGCCAGAGGATTAGGGGCTGCCCCGATATGGAGGCCACTTGCCACTAGTTATCATCGTCGTTTCGATCAAGCACAGGACGCAGGGAATGCGCACGATCATTACCGCCCCCATCTGTCTGCCACGGGCCAGGAGAGGCTGAAGGATGCCAGGCCGCCGCCCGCCACTGCTCGGCGAAGCCAGCTTTGCGTCGATTCGCCAACGGGTCGTGCAGGCCACCGGCGTGCAACTGGCCGACGACCGCCGTGCCGTGGTCGCGGCACGCCTGCACAAGCGCCTCAAGGCCTTGGGCCTTCCCGACTTCGAACACTATCTCGCCCTGCTCGACGGCCCCCACGGCGCGGGCGAACGCGAGCACCTGCTGCGCCTGCTGGTCGCCCATGACAGCTACTTCTTTCGCGAGCATCGTCATTTCGAATGCCTGGCCCGCTGGCTGGCCGAGCTCGACCACCCCGCACGCCTGTGGAGCGCCGCCTGCGCCACCGGGGAAGAAGCCTGGAGCCTGGCCATGGTCGCCGCCGAAAACGCCCGCCATCCCGACTGGCAGGTGCTGGCGAGCGACTTCAACGCGCAACTGCTGGAAACCGCCGCTGCCGGCATCTACGACATCGCCCAGGCACGCTACTTTCCCGAAGGCTGGCTGGCCCGCCACGGCCTGTGCGGGGTAGGCGAGATGACCGGTCGACTGCGGGTCTCGGCGGCCCTGCGCAAGCAGGTGCGCTTCGAAGCGCTCAACCTGATCCGGCCCCTGCCCAAACAGCTCGGCAGCTTCGACGTCATCCTGTTGCGCAACCTGTTGTCGAACCTGGCGCCACGGTACAAGAACGAGGTACTCCAGCGCCTGCTGGCACACCTGCGCCCCGGTGGCCTGATGATCATCGGTCACAGCGAGAGCGTCCATGCCCTGGGCCTGCCCCTGCGTCCACTACTGCCGTCGGTGTTCGAACGCCTATGATAAGAGGCACTGCCGTGCCCATCGGCAGACAAGGACTGATCGCGCAACCGCGCGGCAGTGCGCTTCCGGATCGAGCAGGCCTGCCGCCCCCCTTCCCTTGCGAAACAGGCCCTTATTCATGCCTTGCCGAATCCTGCTTGCCGATCACTCGCCGCTCTTCCGCGCCGGCCTGCGTGCCCTGCTTGAACAGAAGAAAGATTTCGTCGTGGTGGGCGACACCGGCGATGCCATGACAGCCGTGAGCCTCGCGGAAAAACTCAAGCCGGACATCGTGGTGCTCGACATGAGCGGCGAGCTGGACAGCCAGCAGGCCCTGCAGGAGCTGTTCATCCGCGCGCCTGCCTGCCGGGTACTGATGTTTTCGCCACGCTCGGAGCTCGAGCATGTGATGAGCTGCCTGCAGCTGGGCGCCCATGGCTTCCTGCTCAAGAGCGCCACGGTGAGCGAGCTGGAACAAGCCCTGCAGACCCTGCGCGGAGGCGGCCAGTACCTGTCGTCGGCGGTACTGCCGATGGTCATCGGCCAAGCCCTGAAACACAGCCGCAAGCGCGTCGTCAGCCAGGTGCAGACTCCGCCGCTGACCAACCGCCAGCTGGAGATCCTGCGCCTGATCGCCCGTGGCGAGACCACCCGCTCCATCGCCGACGGCCTGGGCCTTAGCATCAAGACCGTCGAGGCCCATCGCTCGCAGATCATGCACCGCCTGCAGATCCACGACGTGCCCGGCCTGGTGCTGTTCGCCGTGCGCGAGGGGATCATTCGCCTCAACGATTGAGCGACAGCCCGGCGAGGATCAGCTGCAGCGTCTCCGACAGCGCCACCGGACGTCCCGAGGCCCGCTCGACGAATACCTGCACCACGCTCCCCGCCGCGCAGGCTTCGGCCTCGCCCGGGCGGAACAGCGCCAGGCGGAACTCCACGGTGCTGCCTGCCAGGCGCGTCACGCCCAGGCCCACCTCGAGCACGTCGGGAAATCCCGGCAAGGCGAAGAAGTCCGCCGCCGAACTCACGACGAAGCCGGCCAGCTCACCGTCGCGCAGGTCCAGTTCGGCCTGTTCGACCAGGAAGGCCTGGATGGCGGTTTCGAAGAAGGCATGCACGGTGGCGCCGGCGAGGTGACCGTTGTGGTCGTTATCCTGCGGACGGGTGAGGATGGGGTGGAAATGGGAGAAGGCGGAGCGTTGGGGGGATTCTGTCATAAGACATCTGCTTTCTGGTGGGTGCCCTGCAAGTGAAACAGATTCTGGCCTTGCTGTATTGATGCAGCAATCCAGCAGACCTTCAGGAACGGCGTATAAATCCTATAGAAGCTGGCTTTCCTTGCGATAGCCTCAGTAGACACAGCACCCAAAGCAGGCTTTCAAGTACGAAAAAGCCGCCCCGAAGGGCGGCTTTTCATCCGAACCGGCTGCAGCTTACAGCTGCGGACCAGCGGCCTTGATGGCGTCGGAAACGTCGAACTTCTTGAAGTTCTCGGTGAACAGCGTGGCCAGGCCCTTGGCGGCTTCGTCATAGGCAGCCTTGTCAGCCCAGGTGTTGCGCGGGTTGAGCAGCTCGGTCTCGACGCCGGGAACAGCCTTCGGCACGTCCAGATTGATGATGTCCAGGTGCTCGGTCTCGGCACCGACCAGGGCGCCGCTCTGGATGGCAGCGATCACGCCACGGGTGGTCGGGATGCTGAAGCGCTTGCCGACGCCGTAGCCACCACCGGTCCAGCCGGTATTGACCAGGTAGACCTTCGAACCGAACGCCTTGATGCGCTTGATCAGCAGCTCGGCGTAGACACCGGCTGGGCGCGGGAAGAACGGTGCGCCGAAGCAGGTAGAGAAGGTCGACTTGATGCCGCCGCCCGAACCCATTTCGGTGGAACCGACCAGCGCGGTGTAGCCGGACAGGAAGTGGTAGGCCGCCTGCTCGTTGTTCAGGATCGACACCGGAGGCAGTACGCCGGTCAGGTCGCAGGTCAGGAAGATGACCGCGTTCGGCTCGCCGCCCAGGTTCTCTGCCGAGACCTTCTCGACGTGCGCCAGCGGGTAGGCGGCACGGCTGTTCTGGGTCAGGCTCACGTCGGCGTAGTCGGCGTGCTTGTTGGCGTCGATCACGACGTTTTCCAGTACCGCGCCGTGCTTGATGGCTTTCCAGATGACCGGCTCGTTCTTCTCGGAGAGGTCGATGCAC
This sequence comes from Pseudomonas sp. P110(2024), assembly GCF_057480795.1. Taxonomy (NCBI): domain Bacteria; kingdom Pseudomonadati; phylum Pseudomonadota; class Gammaproteobacteria; order Pseudomonadales; family Pseudomonadaceae; genus Pseudomonas; species Pseudomonas sp. P110(2024). The sequence continues at coordinate 72,906 of NZ_JBLIYT010000008.1, read as the reverse complement.
TTGGCATAGCAACCACCTTCGATGTTGAAGACCACGCCCTCGCCCCAGCCGTGCTCGTCGTCACCGATCAGGTAACGGCTTTCGTCGGCCGACAGGGTGGTCTTGCCGGTGCCGGACAGACCGAAGAACAGGGTGACGTCACCCGCTTCGCCGATGTTGGCGGCGCAGTGCATCGGCAGCACGTCGGCGGCCGGCAGCAGGAAGTTCTGCACCGAGAACATGGCCTTCTTCATTTCGCCGGCGTAACGCATGCCGGCGATCAGCACCTTCTTCTGGGCGAAGTTGATGATCACGCAGCCATCGGAGTTGGTGCCGTCACGCTCAGGTACGCACTCGAAGTTGGCGACGTTGAGGATCTGCCATTCGCCACGGCCAGCCGGGTTGTACTGCTCGGGGTTGATGAACAGGCAACGGCCGAACAGGTTCTGCCAGGCGGTCTGGGTAGTCATCTTGACCGGCAGGTAGTGTTCGGCCGCAGCGCCTACGTGAACGTAGGAAACGAAGTGATCCTGGGCGTTGTTGAACGCCTCGACGCGGTCCCACAGGGCATCGAACTTGTCGGCCGGGAACTTGCGGTTGATCGGGCCCCAGCCAATCTGGTCCTGGGTGGAAGGTTCTTCGACGATGAAACGGTCAGCCGGCGAACGGCCGGTGCGGTGACCGGTTTCCACCACCAGCGCGCCAGTATCGGCCAGCACGCCTTCACCGCGGGACAGCGCTTCTTTTACCAGCTCATCGACGCTCAGGTCGGTGTACACGGTGTTGTTGGCTTGCGTCATGAGATACCCCATCCGGCCCGAGGCCGAGTGCTCCAAACGTTTTGTAGTCGTCTCGAAAAAACTACTACAGCGAAAAAAGTGGCCGGATTATGCCAGAAACGCCCAAAAAAAGTAGGCCCCTCCTGTCAGAACTGCGTTTTTGCGCAATTCGACAGGAGATTATCCTGTAGTGAACCGTTTCAGTGCTGAGTTTCTGATGGGGCCTCGGTGCCGCCACCGGCAAACAATTGCGCCACATCGCTTGCATCGAAGAGATAGCGTTCGTTGCAGAACTGGCAATCGATCTCGACCCGGCCGCCGCATTCGGCCACCAGCGCCTTGGCATCCTGCTCGCCGAGGCTGACCAGGGCGTTGCCGGAACGCTCGCGCGAGCAACTGCAACGGAAGCGTAGCGGCTGGATATCGAACAGGCGAACCGCGTCCTCGTGGTACAGGCGGTGCAACACGGTTTCGTTGTCCAGGCCGAGCAGTTCATCGACCTTCACGGTGTTGGCCAGGGCCTTGACATGGGCCCAGCTTTCCTCGCGCTCCTCGCTGTCCTTGTGGATCTCGGCCGGCAGCTGCTGCACCAGCAGACCACGGGCGCGGGCGCCATCGGCGGCCAGGGAGATGCAGGTGTTCACTTGCTGCGACATGACGAAGTAATTGGTGAAGCACTCCGACAGGTCCTTGCCGTCCAGCTCGACAGTGCCCTGGTAACGCTGGCCGTTGACCGGAATGATGGTCAACACCAGGTGACCACCCGGCATCAGGTCGGCAAGGCCGGCATCCGCCTTGATCTGATCGGCCTCGTAGCGCGCCAGGCCACGGATGTCGTGCTCGCTGGTGTACTCGATGGCCAGCAGCGGCACCGGGCCCTGGGACTGCGCCTGGAGTACCAGCAACCCGTCGAACTTCAGGGTGCCGACCAACAGCGCGGCGGCGGCCATCAGTTCACCGAGCAGATGCTTTACCGGCTGCGGGTAGTCGTGCTTGGCCAACACCTCGGCGTAGCTGCGTTCCAGCGCGACCATCTCGCCGCGCACATCGCGGTCGTCGAACAGGAAGCGTTGGGTGAAATCGGTATCTGGCAAGTCGCTCATGGTTGTCTGGCTTTCTAAAAATGATTACAAAATAATTACAGGAGACTGAAAGGTCCGCCGCAGAGCGCTCAGAAAGCACTCATAACCCGCTGGATATCGAGGTATTTTATGGATAATCGACCACTGTTCCAAGCAAGGTGGTCTTGGGGACCGTTGGCAGCCTGCACCCTGTTGCCCGTCGCACTACTGTGTTTCTGGTTGTGGCCCGTTGGCCAGATCCTGTGCCTGACTTTCGACGAGTGGCTGTTCCACAGCCTCAATGCGCCACTGGCCGACAACCTGATCTGGCGGTCGATCTGGGCAGTCGGCAGCCTACGCCCGTTCGACATCCTGGTCGGGCTGATCATGTTGTCGCTGCTGATTCGCGGTGATTGGGTATTCAAGGCCACCCAGGTGCGCCAGGCGTTTTTCGGCTTCCTGGTCACCCTACTCCTCTTAGTGGTGATTCGCGCGCTGTTTTCCAAGTGGGTCAGCGCAATGGGCTGGCAACACAACAGCCCATCGATGGTGTTCGACAACGCCGTGCACCTGAGCGACTTCTACCCGCACCTGGAAGCGAAGTGGGAATTGAAGGACCGCTCCAGCCAGAGCTTCCCGGGTGACCACGCCTCGGTGCTGCTGATCTGGGCGCTGTTCATGAGCCTGTTCAGCCGCCGCCTGGCGCAGCACCTGGTGATCTGGGCGCTGGCCTTGCTGTTCATGCTGCCGCGCCTGGTGGCCGGCGCCCATTGGGGGCAGGACGACTACATCGGCGGTTTGTTGATGGCGGTCCTGGCGCTGGGCTGGAGCTGCCACACGCCCCTGGCGGCCATGGCCAGCGCGGCGCTGGTGCGGTGGACGTCGCCACTGTTCGGTTGGCTCGGCAAGCTGCCGCTGGTCGGACGGATGAGCGTGGTTCGCGCTGCCTGATTGATCACAGGGGCCGCTTTGCGGTCCCTTTCATTCGAAGCTGCCATGCAGTTGATGAATCTGCCGCCGCTGCTTCTTGTTCGGTCGCCCGTCGGTGGTCATGCCCAGGGCGCCGGCCTTGCGCATCTCGGCCGCCTGCTCGCGGCGCTTCACGCTTTCAGCCGTCTCCTCGTAGAGCAGCTGCGCCTCCGGCGCCCCGCGCCGCACCAACGACAGCGCCTTGACCACCACGGTGCGCTCGTCGAAACCGGTGCGCAGCACGAACTCGTCGCCCACCCGTGGCTCCTTGCCCGGCTTGCAGCGCTCACCCCGGCAGTGCACCTTGCCGCTTTCGATCGCCGCCTTGGCCAGGGCGCGGGTCTTGTAGAAGCGCGCCGCCCACAGCCATTTGTCCAGGCGTACCTTGTCATCGTCTTCAGGCTTTTGTGCCATGGTTTTTCCTCGAATTCTGTCTTTCACGGAACTGTACTACCGTGACTGACGGATGCAAAAAATCCGTGCCGTCATTACAGTTCATCTCCATATCCCCAGGGCACGCTTCGTGAAGACATTTGACCACCTGACTGTGATCGGCCTGCGCGAGTGGGTCGCCCTGCCCGAGCTGGGTGTCGCCGGCCTGCGCGCCAAGATCGACACCGGCGCCAGCACTTCTAGCCTGCACGCCACCGAGGTCGAACCGTTCGAGCGCGATGGCCAGCCATGGGTGCGCTTCACCGCGCACCTGGGCTCGGTGGTGCAGTTGCGCCACCGGCGTTGCGAGGCGCCACTGGTGACCATGAAGACCATCAAGAGCTCCAACGGCCAGGCCCAGATCCGCTACGTGATCCGTACGGCCCTGGCGCTCGGCGACCGGGTCTGGGAGGTCGAGTTCACCCTGGCCTGCCGCAAGAGCATGCGCTATCGGCTGCTGCTCGGCTCGAAGGCGCTCATCCATGGCCAGTTGGTGGTCAACCCAGGCCTTAAGTACGTCCAGGACAAACCGGCCTTCCCGGCCACCCTTTCCCCTGTCACAGGTGCTGCATGAAGATCGCTGTGCTGTCGCGCAATCCGCGTCTGTATTCCACCCGCCGCCTGGTCGAGGCCGGTACCCAGCGGGGCCACGAAGTGGTGGTGATCGACACGCTCCGGGCCTATATGAACATCGCCAGCCACAAGCCGCAGATCCATTACCGCGGCAAGCCGCTGGAGGGGTTCGATGCGGTGATCCCGCGCATTGGCGCATCGGTCACCTTCTATGGCTGCGCGGTGCTGCGCCAGTTCGAGATGATGGGCGTGTACCCGCTCAACGAGTCGGTGGCCATCGCCCGCTCCCGCGACAAGCTGCGCTCCCTGCAGCTGCTGTCTCGGCGCGGTATCGGCCTACCGATCACCGGTTTCGCCCACTCGCCGGACGACATCCCCGACCTGATCCAGATGGTCAACGGCGCGCCGCTGGTGATCAAGGTGCTCGAAGGCACCCAGGGCATCGGCGTGGTGCTGTGCGAGACCACCAAGGCCGCCGAGTCGGTGATCGAGGCGTTCATGGGCCTGAAGCAGAACATCATGGTCCAGGAATACATCAAGGAGGCCGGGGGCGCCGATATCCGTTGCTTCGTGGTGGGCGACAAGGTGATCGCCTCGATGAAGCGCCAGGCCAAGCCGGGCGAATTTCGCTCAAACCTGCACCGCGGTGGCGTGGCCAGCCTGATCAAGATCACACCCGAAGAGCGCATGACCGCGATTCGCGCGGCGAAGGTCATGGGCCTGAGCGTGGCGGGCGTGGATATCCTGCGTTCCAATCACGGGCCGCTGGTGATGGAGGTGAACTCATCGCCTGGGCTGGAGGGTATCGAGGTGACCACCGGCAAGGACGTGGCCGGGATGATCATCGAGCACCTTGAGAAGAACAGCGGGCCGAATCAGACGCGGACCAAAGGCAAGGGCTGAGAGCGACATGATGTCGCGAAAGGGCCGCACAGCGGCCCCGGAAATCACACGGCGTTACGCGGCAGCAGCAACCCCAACGGCAACCTCACCCGTGCTTCAATGCCACCGCCAGAGCGGTTGCGCAATTCCACATTGCCGCCATGCTGCGCGGCGATACGCTTGACGATCGCCAGCCCAAGGCCGGTGCCCTTGCCGCCCCGCGCCCGGTCGCCACGGATGAACGGGTTGAAGATGGTCTCCAGTTCCGACTCATCGATACCCGCGCCACGGTCCAGCACGCTGAGCACCACATACGGCGCGCTCTGGTCGCCCGACACATAGGCCGCCACCTCGACGCCCTTGCCAGCGTGATGCAGGGCGTTGCCAATCAGGTTGCCCAGCATGCGCTTGAGCGATACCCGACGCAGCGGGAACGGCGGAATCGGCTCCAGGCACAGCCGCACCTGCTCCTTGTGCTGGTTGTAGGGCGCCACCACCTCGTAGATCAGGTCGTTGAGGTCGACCTCCTCCACCGGTTCGTCGCGCCCGTCCCGAATGAACGCCAGGAACTGGTCGAGAATCGCGTCCATGTCCTCGATGTCGCGGACCATGTCCTCGCTGAGGTCGCTGTCGTTGCCTATCAGCGACAGCGAAAGGCGCAGCCGGGTCAGCGGTGTGCGCAGGTCATGGGACACCCCGGCCAGCATCAGCTCGCGCTCACGCCCGGCCTGCTCGACATCCTCGGCCATCTGGTTGAACGCGCGGTACACCTCGGTCATTTCGCTCGGGGTGTCGCTGATCGGCAGGCGCACGCTGCGCCCCTGGCCCAGTTGGCGGGCGGCGAACACCAGGCGCTTGAGCGGCTGGTTGAGCTGACGCACGAAGATCCAGGCCGATGCCGTGGACAACAGGCCGATAGCCAGGAACCAACCGAGCACGTTCCAGATCTTCTGCCCACGCAGCGGGTGCGGATACAGCGGCACCTTGAGCCAGCCCGGGCCCAGGCTGGGGGCATTGACCCACAGCGCGGGCGGCGCGTGGATGCGCAGGCGCACCTCGGTGTCATCGCCCAGTTCGGCCTGCATCTGGCGCTGGTAGATCTCGCTGTAAGGCCAGTGCTGCTCGCCCTCCGGCACGCCGGCGCCGGTCACGCGGATCAGGCCGGCCGCCTCGGCGATCTGGTCACGGTTCTCTTCATCCGCGGCCCAGTAGGCGCGCAGCGTCAGGGCCACGCCGTGGCTGTACTGGCGGTCGACCAGCACGTCTTCGTTCATCAGCAGGTACACGAGCGTCAATGCCTTGGAGAACAACACGACGATCAGCACCAGCCAGAGGGTGCGGGCGAAGAAGCTTTGTGGGAACCAGAGAGGCGTTTTCATCGATCAACTACTGTGCTGAAAAGGCCGGCCGTCACAGACGAAAACAGGGCGACCCGCGTGGGTCGCCCTGCTGCACCCTGACGAGCCGACAGGCTCATTTGCCGGCGTTTCCGTCCGGCACGAAGACGTAGCCCACACCCCATACGGTCTGAATGTAGCGTGGCTTGGACGGGTCGGGCTCGATCATCCGGCGCAGGCGCGAAATCTGCACATCGATGGAGCGCTCCAGGGCGTCCCACTCGCGGCCGCGGGCCAGGTTCATCAGCTTGTCGCGGGTCAGCGGCTCGCGGGCATGCATGACCAGGGCCTTGAGCACGGCAAACTCACCGGTGGTGAGCATGTGCGTTTCCTCGCCGCGCTTGAGTTCGCGGGTGGCCAGCGACAGCTCGTAGTCGCCGAAGGTGACGGTCTCTTCCTCGCTGCCCGGCGCGCCTGGCACGCTCGGGGACTGGCGGCGCAGCACGGCCTTGACCCGGGCCACCAGTTCGTCGGGGTTGAACGGCTTGGCCAGGTAGTCGTCGGCGCCCAGTTCCAGGCCCTTGATGCGGCTGAGCTCATCGCCCTTGGCGGTGAGCATGATAATCGGGATCTGGTTGTTCGACGCGCGCAGGCGCTTGCACGCGGACAGACCGTCCTCGCCCGGCAACATCAGGTCGAGGACCACCAGGTTGAACACTTCACGGGCCAGCAGGCGGTCCATCTGTTCGACGTTGGGCACGGTGCGGACACGGAAGCCCTTGCTGGTGAAGAAACGGTCCAGCAGGCTGCTCAGGCCCGGGTCGTCGTCGACGATGAGAATCTTGTCGCCTTCGGCGGCGTTTGCGGTGCTGGTCATGAATAACTCCTCTGATATCGCCGCGCATTATGGCGTAGCCACTGCAGTGCGTGCCGTGTGCATTGTTAGCAGATTTTTCCCGGCATGCCACTGTCGCCCCGTCGTCGGCTGGCGCCGCGCCATCACCGCAAGCCAGGCGCGATGGGTATAATGCGCGGCTTTCACCCAGCGCCGCCGGGCCAGATCGCCCACCCGCGGCCTTGCATTCACTATTTGTCAGGTGGTTTTCATGGACAGCATCAACAGCCGTATCGCCGAGGAACTGGGCGTGCGCCCACAACAGGTCGAAGCGGCCGTGGGCCTGTTGGACGAAGGATCGACCGTGCCCTTCATCGCCCGTTACCGCAAGGAAGTGACCGGCAGCCTGGATGACACCCAACTGCGCCACCTGGAAGAGCGCCTGCGCTACCTGCGCGAGCTCGACGAGCGCCGCGCCAGCATCCTGGCCAGCATCGAGGAGCAGGGCAAGCTGACCCCGGAGCTGGCCCGCGAGATCAAGCTGGCCGACACCAAGACCCGCCTCGAAGACCTGTACCTGCCGTACAAGCAGAAGCGCCGCACCAAGGGCCAGATCGCCCTGGAAGCGGGCCTGGGCGAGTTGGCCGACGGCCTGTTCAACGACCCTCAGCTGGACCCGGAAAGCGAAGCGGCACGTTTCGTCGACGCCGAAAAAGGCGTGGCCGACGTCAAGGCCGCCCTGGAAGGGGCCAAGTACATCCTCATGGAGCGCTTCGCCGAGGACGCCGCCCTGCTCGACAAGCTGCGCGGTTTCCTCAAGCAGGAAGCGGTGCTGACTGCCCGCGTGATCACTGGCAAGGAAGAGGAAGGCGCCAAGTTCCGCGACTACTTCGCCCACGACGAACTGCTGCGCACCGCGCCATCGCACCGTGCCCTGGCAATCTTCCGCGGGCGCAACGAAGGCGTGTTGAGCGCCTCGCTGAAAGTCGGCGAAGAGCTGCCGGGCACCCTGCACCCGTGCGAGCTGATGATTGGCAACCATGTCGGCATCGAAAACCGCAACCGCCCGGCCGACAAATGGCTGGGTGAGGTGGTGCGCTGGACCTGGAAGGTCAAGCTGTACACCCACCTGGAAACCGACCTGTTCGGCGAACTGCGCGACAACGCCGAAGGCGAGGCGATCAACGTCTTCGCCCACAACCTGCACGACCTGCTGCTGGCCGCCCCGGCCGGTCCGCGCGCAACGCTGGGCTTCGACCCGGGCCTGCGCACCGGCTGCAAGATCGCCGTGGTCGATGCCACCGGCAAGCTGCTGGACCACACCACGGTCTACCCGCATGCGCCGAAGAACGACTGGGATCGCACCATTTCCATCATGGCCGCGCTGTGCGCCAAGCACTCGGTCGAGCTGATCGCCATCGGCAACGGTACCGCCAGCCGCGAGAGCGACAAGCTGGTGGCCGAGCTGGTCAAGAAATACCCAGCGTTGAAGATCACCAAGATCATGGTCTCCGAGGCCGGTGCCTCGGTGTACTCGGCTTCCGAACTGGCCGCTCGCGAGTTCCCGGACCTGGACGTGTCGATCCGTGGCGCGGTGTCCATCGCCCGCCGCCTGCAGGACCCGCTGGCCGAGCTCGTGAAGATCGACCCGAAATCCATCGGCGTCGGCCAGTATCAGCACGACGTGTCGCAGGTGAAGCTCGCTCGCGGCCTGGACGCCGTGGTCGAGGACTGCGTGAACGCCGTGGGTGTGGATGTCAACACCGCTTCCGTGGCGCTGCTGACGCGCATCTCCGGCCTCAACGCGACCCTGGCACAGAACATCGTCGCCCACCGCGACGCCAACGGCCCGTTCGCCACCCGCGCCGCGCTGAAGAAAGTCAGCCGCCTGGGCGAGAAGACTTTCGAACAGGCGGCCGGCTTCCTGCGCGTGATGAACGGCGACAACCCGCTGGACGCCTCGGCAGTGCACCCGGAAGCCTACCCGCTGGTGCAGCGCATCGCCGCCGACACCGACCGCGACATTCGCTCGCTGATCGGCGACAGCGGTTTCCTCAAACGCCTGGACCCGAAGAAGTTCACCGACGAGACCTTCGGCCTGCCGACCGTCACCGACATCCTTCAGGAGCTCGACAAGCCTGGCCGCGACCCGCGTCCGGAGTTCAAGACCGCCACCTTCCAGGATGGCGTCGAGGACCTCAAGGACCTGGAGCCGGGCATGATCCTCGAAGGCGTGGTGACCAACGTCACCAACTTTGGTGCCTTCGTCGATATCGGCGTGCACCAGGACGGCCTGGTACACATCTCGGCGCTGTCGGAGAAGTTCGTCAAGGACCCGCGTGAAGCAGTCAAGGCCGGTGACGTGGTCAAGGTCAAGGTCATGGAAGTGGACATCCCGCGCAAACGCATCGGCCTGTCCATGCGCATGAGCGACACCCCAGGCGAGAAGGTCGAGGGTAACCGCGGTGGCAACCGTGGCAATGGCGGCAGCCGCCAGCATCAGGCGCCGCGCCAGCGCGAGACCAGCACCGCCGCGCCGGCCAACAACGCCATGGCGTCGCTGTTCGCCAACGCCAAGCAGCTGAAGAAGAAGTGATGGACGTACCGAAAGCGTACGTCGAGAGCGCCTTCAGCCAGCTCCTGGGCTGCCGCCTGCAACGCCTGGAAACGGGTGTTGCAGAGGTGGCCCTGGCGCTTGAGCCGCACCTGCGCAACCGTGGCCAGAAGCTGCACGGCGGGGCGATCTTCAGCCTGGTGGACATCGCCATGGGCCTGGCCTGCTCGGCCAGCCATGGCTTCGATCAGCAGAGCGTGACCATCGAGTGCAAAATCAACTACATGCGCGCCGTCAGCGAAGGCGAGGTGCTGTGCACCGCCCGGGTGCTGCACGCCGGTCGGCGCACGCTGGTGGTCGACGCCGACGTGCTTCAGGACGACAAGCTGGTGGCCAAGGCCCAGGGAACCTTCGCGATTCTCTAGCTGACAGGCCCCCATCTGCGGTATTTTCGGCGTAATGCTGTACACCTGATCGCAGGGCAAGCCCGCTCCCACGCACGCTCACAGGCTCCGTGGGAGCGGCTTGCCCCGCGATCAGGCGCATACAGGCCAGCGCCGGAACCGCGTAAACCAGGCGACAACGCCAGTTCCTTTCCCAACTACCCTTGTAGACCGTCATCCCTACCCCCATATTGGGGCGACTGACGCGTGAAGGAATCCATCTTGAGCGACCTCCTCAACCGCCGCCTGAGCCTGCTCGGCGACAATATCGACCTGCTCAAGCAGTGCCTGCACGGCATTGAGCGCGAATGCCTGCGCGTGACCAACGACGGTCGCCTGGCCCAGACCCCGCACCCCGAGGCCCTGGGTTCGGCGCTGACCAACGAGCAGATCACTACCGACTATTCCGAGTCGCTGCTGGAATTCATCACCCCGGCCCTGGCCGACCCTGCCAAGGTGCTCGAGAGCCTCGACCAGATCCACCGCTTCGTCTACACCAAGCTGGGCGACGAATACCTGTGGAGCCCGTCAATGCCCTGCACGCTGCCGGCCGAGGAAGACATCCCGATCGCCGAATACGGCAGCTCGAACATCGGCAAGCTCAAGCACGTCTATCGCAAGGGCCTGGCCCTGCGTTACGGCCGCACCATGCAGTGCATCGCCGGCATCCACTACAACTTCTCCCTGCCCGAGGCGCTGTGGCCGTTGCTGCGCGATGCCGAAGGCGGCGAGCAGGACGACCGCGACTACCAGTCCTCGGCCTATATCGCACTGATCCGCAACTTCCGCCGCTACAGCTGGCTATTGATGTATCTGTTCGGCGCCTCCCCGGCCCTGGACAAAGGATTCCTGCGTGGCCGCCCGCACCAGCTCGAAGAGCTGGATGCCGAGACCCTCTACCTGCCCTACGCCACCAGCCTGCGCATGAGCGACCTGGGCTACCAGAGCAACGCCCAGGCGGGCCTGACGCCCTGCTACAACAACCTGGCCAGCTACACCGACAGCCTGCGCAAGGCCGTCGGCACGCCCTACCCGCCCTACGTCGAGGTCGGCACCCACAAGGATGGCGAGTGGGTACAGCTGAACACTAACATCCTGCAGATCGAGAACGAGTACTACTCGAACATCCGCCCCAAGCGCGTCACCTATACCGGCGAGCGGCCAATCCAGGCCCTGACCTCCCGTGGCGTGCAGTACGTGGAAGTACGCTGCCTGGACATCAACCCATTCCTGCCGGTGGGTATCGACCTGACCGAAGCGCGCTTCCTCGACGCCTTCCTGCTGTTCTGCGCCCTGGAAGAAAGCCCGCAGCTGGACAACGGCGAGTGCGGCCAGTGCACCGACAACTTCCTCACCGTGGTCAAGGAGGGCCGGCGCCCTGGCCTTGAGCTACGCCGTGACGGCCAGCCGGTCGCGCTGAAGACATGGGCGAGCGAACTGATCGAACGCATCGGCCAGCTGGCCGGGCTGCTTGACCGCGCCCAGGGCGGCAACGCACACGCAAAGGCCCTGGAAGCGCAGCAGGCCAAGGTCGACGACCCCGAGCTGACGCCTTCGGCCCAGGTGCTGGCGCGCATGACCGAACACGACGAGAGCTTCGTCAAGTTCTCCCTGCGCCAAAGCCGCCTGCACGCCGAGAGCTTCCGCGAGCAGCCGCTGCCCGCCGAGCGCCAGCAGGCCTTCGAAACCCTCGCCCGTGAATCCCTGGCCGAGCAGTCGCGCCTGGAGCAGCAGGAAGTGGGTGATTTCGACCTGTTCGTCGGGGCCTACCAAGCCAGCATCCTGGCGATCAGCAACTGATGACCCGACCCGCCTCCCCGCGCAAGCCACGCGCCAGCAGCCAGGCCAGGATCGAAACGATCCAGGCCGCGGCCCGCGAGCTGCTGGCCGAGCACGGGGTGGCAGGCCTGTCGATCTACAGCGTGGCCGAGCGGGCGCAGATTCCGCCGTCGTCGGTGTATCACTTCTTCGCCAGTGTGCCGGCCTTGCTGGAGGCGCTGACCGCCGACGTGCACCGGGCTTTTCGCGAGGCCCTGAGCGCGCCCATCGACAGCGCAGCGTTCAGTACCTGGCCGCAACTGTCGCGGCTGATCGAGCAGCGCATGCTCGACATCTACCACGAGGACGCCGCCGCCCGGCAGCTGATCCTCGCCCAGCACGGGTTGAGCGAAGTGGTCCAGGCCGACCGTCAGCATGACCTGGAACTGGGCAAACTGATGCACACGCTGTTCGACCAGCATTTCCAACTCCCGCCGATGCCCACCGAGGTGGACGTGTTCGCCTTGGCCATGGAGCTCAGCGACCGTGTCTATGCCCGCTCGATGCAGTTGCACGAGCAAATCACCGCGCGCATGGCCGAGGAAGGCATGCGGGTGTTCGAGGCGTACCTGGGGCTGTACTTGCCGCCGTTCTTGGCAAAACGCCACAGCAGCAACATGTAACGCAGACCATCCGAGGTCGGACGTTGAAATGAGCGCCTCTATCAGCACTCAGGCCAACGTGGACCACGACCATGACGCAAGCCACTGCTTTCCTTCATACCAACCCAGGCGAATTCGCCGAGTCCGTTACGCCGCCCAGCACCTGGATCGCCGCCGGGCGAGGTAACGCCCTGACCGAGTCGGATCAACGCCGACGCCAGGCCGCCAAGGCATTGCAGAGCCTGTTCGAGCAAGCCCCTTCGACAGGTGCACAGTCGCTCCAGCAGCATTGGGACAGCCGCATGCCCGGCCAGTCGATCGCGCGCCGGGCGTTCGCGCAGCGGCAACTGCGCGTGCATTTCCAGAGCGCGCTCGAGCTCAACCACGGCCTCGATCGCCTCCAGGCCAAGGCACTGGAGCAGTGCCAACTGAGTGACAGCACCCAGTACGCCCAACTGCACTGGCAGCAGCCGGGTCCACCGATCGGCGCCTGCCCAGGGGCCTTGCTGATCCGCCCGACGGCGCCAGGCAACCCCTGGGTTCTCTACCGCCCCGATGCCAACAACCCCATTCGCGCCTTCCAGGACGAAGCGTCGCTCAAGCAATGGGCGCACGAGCACCGCCAGCGCCTGTGGCGCAACCCACCCGTGGCACTGATGGACGACAGCGGCAGCATCGAGGTGATCGCCGGGTCCGCAGACGGCTTTACCGATCTGCTGGACAGCCTGTTGGCCGTTCAGGCACACCCGCTTGAGTTCAAGGCGGAACTCCCGGTGGCATTGAGCCAGGACCTGACGCAACGGGTCAGCGACGACGACGCCCTGGCGCTCGAAGAGGTTCATTTCGACGTGCTGGACGAACGCTTGCCGCTCGGCTGGCGCAAGCAGCGAATCGACCGTCAGGAACAGTTGCTGGCCTTCTACCTGGGGGGCGACACCGAGCCCAAGTCCCCACGCATGGCGACCTTGCGCACGCACCAGGCCAAGCTGGACGAACTGGACAACGCCCTGCAAAAACTGCTGGCCAAGCTCCCAGAGACACAGACGGAACAAACCTGGGGCGAGGCCAACCGCTTCGAGCACCTCAGCCAGCACTTCGCCAACCTCTTATTGCAGGAAGCCGAGTTTCAGCACACGCTGGGCGAGCTTGGCACGCCGCACCTGGCGTGGGTTCACGCATTGCTGGAGCGGCCTGAACCCAGCCTGCAGCGCCCCATCGTGCCAGGCGCCTTGAAGCTGGTGGTGGGCGACCGTACATGGCACCTGACCGGCTACCTCACCCTCAGGGCCCGCGCCGAAGACAACGCAAGCGAGCCCGACACCTCGGTGCTGCTCTACAAGCCGGGCCACGAGGGCGGCCTGATGCGCTTCGAGGATGAGGCGCAACTGTTCCGCCAACTGCTGAACACCGCCCAAGGCGCCTGGCCTGAAACGCTGCTGGAAAGCGCCTGGCCGCAAGACACCAACGCGTTGGTCCAGCGCTTGGACGACCCCGACCTGACGCCGAAGCTGGTCAACCCACCCATCACCAACCATGCCTTCGACTACCTGGTGCAAACCCACCTGGTCCTGCTCACCCAGGCCGATACCACCACGCAATTGCAATTGCGCTGGAAGCTCGGTGCCAGCCGCAATACCGCCAGGACGCAAGCGTTCGAACGGCTCGCCGAACGCAACCGCACCGCCCACCTGAACGCACGCCTGCAAACCCTGAAGCACCTCGATGCCCCCCAACGCGCCGCGCTGGCGGCAGTGTTGGACGCCCTGCGCACCGCCATGCGCGCCTCCAGTGCGCTGCTGGCCAAGGACCTGCCCGAGCGCGAGCGGTTCGCGCATGACCGACTGTACGCCCACCTGCGCACGACCTGCGCACTCACCATCGTCCCCAAGATCACCCTGAACATCGCCGATCGCACAGGCATACAGCGTGTGCCGCTGCCCGAGTCCGGCTTCAGCAACGCCTACAAGGAAGTCGTCACCTTCAGCGCCGAGCGCAGCGACGTCGCGCTGGAGCGCTTCCTGCTCTGGGCACTGGATGAAGACCTGCGCCTGCGCCTGGGCAACGCCAGGATCGTGTTCGCCCCCCCTGCCCTCGCCCCCACTCTGCAAGCGCTGACCCACACCGACATCGCCGACCTGGTGAAGACCCTGGACCTGGCCGGCGCCTACGAAAAGCAGATACTCCGCGCCTTCAAGGGTGACCAGCAGCAGTCTGACTGGGAAGCGCAGTGGCGTCAGGAAACCCTGCGCGCACCGTTCGAGCACCAATTGCAGATCCTGGCCCTCAGCCAGCCTGCGGCCCTCGATGAAGAAGGCGCAGACATGTTCCAGCGCTTCTGCCGGGAACAGCTCGACGCTACCGTGACCAAAACGGTCAGCCACCTGGGCTTGGACCTGCGGCCAGGCGTTGCGGCCGACGGCAGCGCCCGCAACGTGCCGCTGGCCGGTCTGTTCCTCCTCGAAGCGGCCAGTGGGCCCGTGCTGTTGCTGATGCCGGATGCCCCGAACGGCAGGGTCGTCAGCCAGCACGCCAGCCGTGAGGCTGCGTGCCTGGCCCTGGAAGAGCTGGCCATCGACGATGCCATGCGCAACTTCCTCGCCAGCCGCCCCCTCGACGGGGACAGCCAAACCCACCTGTCCTACATCAACCAGGCCCTGCTCAAGTCGTTCTCCGGGTTCATCGCGGCGGGCACCGTGCGCTCCGAACCCATCGCCGAGGTGCAGGCCAGCCTGTTGATGGGCCGCCTGATCATGGAGCATCGCGCCTCATCCCGCAGCCAAACGGACCTGTTCCTGGAAAACGCAGCCATTAGCCACGGGCGAGTCTACGACTACATCAAGCTGGCCCTGGGCTTCCTGCCTGGGGTCGGTGCGCTGGTGGCCCTGTACGACGGCTGGCACGCCGCCAATGCCAGCGTGGAGGCGTTCCTGCGAGGTGACCCTGGCGAGGGTGTCGAACACCTGAACAGCGTGTTCCAGTCACTGATCGATGCCGTTTTCGACCTCACGCCCACCGTCCTGGCCAGCAACCCCCAGGTCCTGGCACGCACGCGCAGTCGCCAGCAGCTTGCCGGCCTGCGCGCCACGACCGTGACCCGCCAAGGGCGCCCCCAGCCCTTCCAGGGATACGCCAGCGAAGCCCCTGTCGGGCGCTGGACAACTCACCCTGATGCCCACGGCCGAGGCGTGTACCGGCATGTCGAGAGCGGGTACGACTATATCCTGCACCAAGGTGCGCATTACCCCGTGGAATGGGACACCACCTACCTGACCTGGCGTCTCAAGGGCAGCGCATCGCGGACCTACAAACAGCCCGTGCGGCTCGACGAGCTGGGGGGCTGGCAGCCTCATGGGGGCTTGAGCGGGCGCCTGGTGGACGGCGGCCTGGCCGGTGGCGGCGCCTTCCTCGGCCGCCTCTACCAGCAGGGTTGGGAGAATTTGCGTGGCTACCTTGGCCGCCAGCCTGCGCTGCGTTCGCCGCAACAAGTGGCGCTGGATATCGACCAAGGGCGCCTCACTCAGCAGGCCAAGGTAACCGCCAGCCTGGACAAGCTGAAACGCGCCATCGCCGATCACACGGCCAGCTCGGCGGCGCCCATCACCCAATCCAGGGCAGTCCTCCAAGCCCAGCACGCCTATACGGAGCAGTTGCAAACCTTCGTCATCTTCCACGAGCAAAGCCTGGCGCGCCTGCGCAGCAGCCGGGCCCTGTGGGGCCAGATGCCGAGGCAATTCCGCGACGGCCTGGCGTTCAACCTGGTGCACCAGCACCCCAGCCTGATTCGCCAATACCAGTTCCAGATGCAAGGACATTTCGATGAGGTCAGGCGACTGCAGCATGCGCTGGACAGCAACCCCACCGACCCGCTTGCGCAGTTGAAGGCGCTACGCGCCGAGCAAGGCCGCATGGCGCACTCGCTGGAAAAGCTGGAAACAGAGTTCCGCCGCGCAGCTACCCTCAGGAATACCGTCCAGGGCCCACAGCTCACCACCTACCAGTTGGAACTCGACAAGCTGGGCATGCCGCTGGACCCGAACGGCTACCGGGTCGTGCGCCTTTCGATCCAGGCGGCCAATGTGATCAGGTTGCCAGCAACGGCCGGCTACGACTTCTTGCTCGCGTTGCGCCAGATAAACCGGGAGCTCACCCATCTGCGCAACATGCTGTTCAGCCATCAGGACATGACCTCCGCCGGGCTGAGTCGGGCGCAGGAGCACCGTTTCCTACAACAGGTGAAAGCACGCTATCAGCGCTTCGACAACCAGATGACCAGTTGGCAGGACACCTTCCCCGACTTCGTCACTGCGCAGAGCACCCAAGCGATGCGCGCGGAGTTGACCACGTTGATGGCCGAGGTCGACGCCGCCCTCTCTGCATCGGCACCGGTCAGGACGCCTGCTCGCATCAACCGAGGCGCGAGCAGGCCCCGCCTGTTCGAAACCGTCGACCAGCAACTGCTGATTGGCCGCGAGGTCACCATCGACGGGCAACCGCGGATGCAGATCGGCAACCATCTGGCTCCGGAGTCACAGACCACCTTCTCGCGCACACCCGAAAACCGCTGGCAATCGCCCCGAGCCACACCACCGGTGCCGACGGCGAGCCTGCAGTCCCTGATGGCGACAGCCAGGACACGCCTGGGCAATGTCGCCAACCAGCAGGCCAAGCTGCGCCGATACAAAAACCTGAACATGGCACCGGCCAGCCTGCAGGATCTGGCAGACGGCTATGCCACCACGCTCAAGGACCTGGCCCAGGACATCCTGCGCAAGGGCGGCGACACCCTGAGCGAGGCCCAGCGCGCCGTGGCGCGCAACCTCGAGCAAGCGGCCACGGGCCTACAAACGCTGGGCAAGCAACTGCGTATCGAGCAGACGAAAGCCACGCCGCAGCCGCTAGCCGGCCACTTGGAGTACCTGCACGCGCAAGAGGAGGTGGATATCAAGTGGTCCCGCCAGCTCGAGCCGGCGAAGAACAAACAGGGGCAGGCGATCGAATACCTGGAGGAATACCGCATCGATGACGCACGCACCGGCGAGCCGCTCTGGTACGCCCACTTCCACTTCAAGAAACGGCCCGGCAACGGCTTCGCCCGTCTGGAGGCCGGACACTTGAAGTTGGCCAGCGAGCGCAACCAGCGGGCCAACGCGTGGCGAGGCCCCCTCAACGAAAGCCAGGCCAGCGCGTTATTCGGCGGGTTGAGACCGACCGAGGGTTGAACCGCTACTGCGGGGCAAGCCTGCGATGGGCCGCACGGCGCCCTGCAGCCATCACAGCTTGGCGATGGACACTTCGGTGGATTTCACGAACGCGATCACTTCACTGCCCACCTGCAGCTCCAGCTCCTTCACGGAGCGGGTGGTGATCACCGAAGTGACGATACCGGAGGCGGTCTGCACGTCGATTTCCGACAGTACCGGGCCTTCGAGGATTTCCTTCACGGTGCCTTTGAATTGGTTGCGAACGTTGATGGCTTTGATGGTCATGGCGTCATTCCTTTTGGGGCTTCGAGGATTCAGTGGGCCCAACGCAACTGCGTGGGCAAGGGGGCTACAGGTTCCGGATCGGGCGGGGTGCCCGGGACGGACAGAACACGGTTGAGCACTTCGCTTTCCAGCGCCGCCAGGCGGTGCGAACCCCGCACCCGTGGCCGGGGCAGGTCGACGACCAGGTCCAGGCCGACGGCGCCGTCTTCGATCAGGATCACACGGTCGGCCACGGCGACGGCTTCGCTGACGTCGTGGGTGACCAGCAACACGGTGAAACCGTGCTGGCGCCACAGGCGCTCGATCAATTGCTGCATTTCAATGCGGGTCAGGGCATCCAGCGCACCCAATGGCTCGTCCAGCAGCAGCAGGCGCGGCTGGTGAATGAGCGCCCGGGCCAGGGCCACCCGCTGTTTCTGGCCGCCTGACAACGCCGCCGGCCAGTCGTTGGCGCGATCGACCAGGCCGACCGCCTCCAGTGCCTCCAGGGCACGGGGCCGCCAGTTGCCGGACAAGCCCAGGCCCACGTTGTCGATCACCTTCTTCCAGGGCAGCAGACGCGCGTCCTGGAACATCAGGCGGGTATCCTCGCGGGCCTCGGCCAGCGGTGCGGCCCCCGCCAGCAGTTGGCCGGCGCTGGGTTGGTCGAGCCCGGCCAGCAGGCGCAGCAAGGTGCTCTTGCCGCAGCCACTGCGACCGA
Source organism: Pseudomonas sp. P110(2024) (assembly GCF_057480795.1). Classification (NCBI taxonomy): domain Bacteria; kingdom Pseudomonadati; phylum Pseudomonadota; class Gammaproteobacteria; order Pseudomonadales; family Pseudomonadaceae; genus Pseudomonas; species Pseudomonas sp. P110(2024). The sequence goes on along the minus strand of NZ_JBLIYT010000008.1, from coordinate 54,456 downwards.
CGATGGCGAGGAACTGGCCGGCCGGAATGTGCAGGTCGATGCCGCGCAGCACTTCACGCTGGCCAAAGGTGCGACGCAGATCGCGGGCCGCCAGGGGGATGCCACGCAGCAGGCGTGGCGGCTGTTCCTTGAGCACGGTCATCATGCGCCCTCCTTCTTCGCCACCTGGTACGCCGGGTGCCAGCGCAGCCATACCCGCTCCAGGCCCCGGGCAGCCAGGTCGGCCAGCTTGCCGAGCACCGCGTACAGGACGATAGCCAGCACCACCACATCGGTCTGCAGGAACTCGCGGGCGTTCATCGCCAGGTAGCCGATGCCGGCGTTGGCCGAGATGGTCTCGGCGACGATCAGCGTCAGCCACATGAAGCCCAGGGCGAAGCGCACGCCGACCAAGATCGAGGGCAGCGCCCCCGGCAGGATCACCTGGCGGAACAGCGCGAAGCCCGACAGCCCGTAGCTGCGCGCCATCTCCACCAGTGCCGGATCGACGTTGCGGATCCCGTGGTAGGTGTTCAGGTAGATAGGGAACAACGTCCCCAGCGCCACCAGGAAGATCTTTGCCGACTCGTCGATGCCGAACCACAGGATCACCAGCGGGATCAGCGCCAGGTGCGGCACGTTGCGGATCATCTGCACCGAGCTGTCGAGCAGGCGCTCGCCCCAGTTCGACAGGCCAGTGATGAAGCCGAGCAACAGGCCGATGCTGCCGCCGATCACGAAGCCCAGGCCGGCACGCCAGCCGCTGATGGCCAGGTGGGTCCAGATCTGGCCGCTACGCACCAGCTCGACACCGGCACTGACCACCGCGCTCGGCGCCGGCAGGATGCGGGTCGACAGCCAGCCCGCGCTGACCGCCAGTTGCCATATCGCCAGCAGCAGGATCGGCAGGGCCCAGGGCGCCAGGCGCTTGGACCAGGTGGTGGTGGATGCACGACTCATGACCCCGGTCCTCAGCTCTGCGACACGGACTTGGGCAGGATGTCGTTGGCGACCATTTCACCGAACGGGCTCACGTAGCCACCGGTCTTCGGCTGCTCCGGGCGCTGCACGTCAAGGTGCGGGAACAGCAGCTCGGCGACTCGGTACGACTCCTCCAGGTGTGGATAACCGGAGAAGATGAACGTGTCGATGCCAAGATCGGCGTATTCCTTGACCCGCGCCGCAACGGTCGGGCCATCACCCACCAGCGCGGTGCCGGCACCGCCACGCACCAGGCCGACACCGGCCCACAGGTTCGGCGCCACTTCCAGCTTGTCGCGCTTGCCGCCGTGCAGCGCGGCCATGCGCTGCTGACCGACCGAGTCGAAGCGCGCCAGCGATGCCTGGGCGCGGGCGATGGTGTCGTCGTCCAGGTGCGATATCAGCCTGTCGGCGGCGGTCCAGGCCTCTTCATTGGTTTCCCGCACGATCACGTGCAAGCGGATGCCGAAGCGCACTTCACGGCCTTGGGCCGCGGCCTTCTCGCGCACCTGAGCGATTTTCTCGGCGACGGCCGCCGGCGGCTCGCCCCAGGTCAGGTACAGCTCGACCTGCTCGGCGGCCAGGTCCTGGGCGGCCTCGGAGGAACCACCGAAGTACAGCGGCGGACGCGGTTGCTGGATCGGCGGGTAAAGCAGCTTGGCGCCCTTCACCTGGATGTGCTTGCCGTCGTAGTCGACCGTTTCGCCTTCAAGCACCTTGCGCCAGATGCGGGTGAATTCCACCGACGCCTCGTAGCGTTCCTGGTGGTTCAGGTGCAGGCCATCGCCGGCCAGTTCGTCCGGATCACCGCCGGTCACCAGATTGAACAGCGCACGGCCGTTGGACAGACGATCCAGGGTGGCGGCCTGACGCGCGGCCACGGTCGGCGAAATGATCCCCGGGCGCAGGGCCACCAGGAACTTCAGGCGCTCTGTCAGCGGAATCAGAGACGCCGCCACCAGCCAGGAGTCCTCGCAGGAACGTCCGGTGGGGATCAGCACGCCGCCGAAGCCAAGGCGGTCGGCAGCCTGGGCGATCTGGCTCAGGTAGCCGTGATCGACGGCGCGGGCGCCCTCGCTGGTGCCCAGGTACTTGCCGTCACCGTGGGTGGGAAGGAACCAAAAGATGTTAAGGCTCATTGGAGTTGTCTCCTCAAGGGTGGCTCATGCCGGGGCGGCGCCCCGGCGCAGGCGAATCGTTCAAGGCGCGCTGGCGACCTTGGCCGGGGGTGTCCAGATCACGTCCTTGATGCTCAAGGGCTTGGGAATCAGCTTCAGGGCCTGGAAGGTGTCGGCGATCTTCTGCTGCGCGGCGATCACTTCCGGGGTCAGCGGCGCGGCGCCGTAGCCCTGGCGTTTCACCGAGGTCAGGGTGATGTCGGCGGGCAGGCCGAGCAGCGGCGCGACCTGGTCGGTGACCTGCTGCGGGTTGGCCTGGGACCATTCGCCCACGGCACGCACCTCCTCGACCAGGGTGTTGATCACCGCCGGGTGCTGGGTGGCATAGCTGCGGGTGGCCAGGTAGAACTGGTGGTTGTCGACCAGGTCCTTGCCGTCACGCAGGGTGCGTGCCTGCAGTTGCTGCTCGGCGGCGGCCTGGTACGGGTCCCAGATCACCCAGGCGTCGACGCTGCCGCGCTCGAAGGCGGCGCGGGCATCGGCCGGTGGCAGGTAGACGGGCTGGATATCGGTGTACTTGAGGCCGGCGTCTTCCAGGGCGCGCACCAGCAGGTAGTGCACGTTGGAGCCCTTGTTGAGGGCGACTTTCTTGCCCTTGAGTTCCTTCACCGACTGGATCGTCGATCCCTTCGGCACCAGGATCGCCTCGCTGTGCGGGGCTGGCGGCTCATAGGCGACGTACAGCAGGTCGGCACCCGCGGCCTGGGCGAACACTGGCGGTGTTTCGCCGGTCACGCCGAAGTCGATGGAACCGACGTTGAGGCCTTCGAGCAGTTGCGGGCCGCCGGGGAACTCGGTCCACTGCACGTCAATGCCCTGTTCCTTCAGGCGCTTTTCCAGCGAGCCCTTGGCCTTGAGCAGCACCAGGGTGCCGTACTTCTGGTAACCGATGCGCAGGCTTTCGGCCTGGGCTTGAGTGATGGCGCCGAAGGACACAGCCGCCGCAAACAGGGCGACCAGACCGCGACGCAAGAAGATTGTGCGCATGGCGCTCTCCTGTGCGAGTGGGTTCGGGTAGCACCTGCTTGCCTCGTTGACGGGCGAGTAAGGTGGGAACAACGGTCAATCGGTATAGCGAGGAATCAGATGCTCCAACGGGCACTGATCAGGCGTTCGTTGAGCTCGCCCGGCACCACCGGCCGAGGCCGGCGCGCCAGGGCGCTGTGGAACGTTTCCAGCGAATCCTGCAGGCGCTGTTCCAGGGCAGCGGCCAGTTGCGCGGGCCGGGTGCCTTCGCCGTAGGCGACCTGGCTGTCGTCGGCGAAGATCCCCTGCAGGGTCTCCTGCGCCTTGAGCGCCGACAGCACCGGCTTGAGGGCGTAGTCCACGGCCAGCATGTGGGCGATGCTGCCGCCGGTGGCGATCGGCAGGACCACCTTGTGTTCCAGGGCTCGCTCAGGCAGCAGGTCGAGCAAGGTCTTCAGGGCTCCGGCGAACGATGCCTTGTACACCGGCGTGGCGACCACCAGGCCATCGGCCTGTGCCACCAGTTCATTGAAGTGACGCACCTGCGGGCTGTCGAAGCGCGCGTGGAGCAGGTCCTCGGCGGGGAATTCCCGCACCTGGAAGGTCACCACCTCGACGCCGCGCTCCTGCAGCCAGTCGCGCGAGCGTTCTAGCAGCACGCCGGAGCGTGAACGAAGACTGGGGCTACCACCGACAGAAACAACCAGCATTGAAAGCGCTTCCTTCGATTCGATTGCAGGGCCGCGAGGGGTTGTCCCCGCTGGATGGAAGTGACATTAACAGTTCGTCATATATATCTATAAATCATATTTTTGCATTTGTTTATTCCATAAATAGATATTAATTCTTATCTCTGTAAGAGATCACCCAGCCCTTCGGGCTACGCTGTCGCGCAGGCAACTATCCCCCTGTGGGAGCGCGCAAGGCTCAATTTGGCAATACCTGCCTTTCTGCCAGACATAAAAAAGGGCCGTCGAAACGGCCCGAAGATCCCTGCTTGGCTAAGAGCAATGCAACGAGGAATACCTCATCGATTCGGTTGCGGGGTCAGTCGCAGATAGGGTTTCACCGCCCGGTACCCTTTCGGGAAGCGGCGTTTGATTTCGTCCTCGTCCTTGAGCGAAGGCACGATCACTACCTCGTCGCCGTCCTGCCAGTTGCCTGGGGTGGCGACCTTGTAGTTGTCGGTCAGTTGCAACGAGTCGATCACCCGCAGGATCTCGTTGAAGTTGCGCCCGGTACTGGCCGGATAGGTGATGGTCAGGCGCACCTTCTTGTTCGGGTCGATGACGAACAGCGAGCGCACCGTCAGGGTGTCGCTGGCGTTGGGGTGGATCAGGTCGTACAGGTCGGAGACCTTGCGGTCGGCGTCGGCGATGATCGGGAAGTTGACCACGGTGTTCTGGGTCTCGTTGATGTCATCGATCCACTTGTTGTGCGAGTCGACCGGATCCACCGACAGGGCGATGGCTTTCACGCCACGCTTGGCGAAGTCTTCCTTGAGCTTGGCGGTCAGGCCCAGCTCGGTGGTGCACACCGGGGTGAAGTCGGCCGGGTGGGAGAACAGCACGCCCCAGCTGTCGCCCAGCCATTCGTGGAAGCGGATCTTGCCGGCGCTGGAATCCTGTTCGAAATCGGGGGCGATATCGCCGAGTTTGAGGCTCATGGAAGCGGCTCCTGTGCTGTGTCTGGCCTTGTGGGTTCAATGTGCCTGCTTCCGAATAAAAACAAAAAGAATAAATATCGATTTATTTATAACCGTTAAGCATACGGATTCGCAGACACAAAAAAGCCTCGCACTAGACGAGGCTTTCTTGATGCCGCTACGACTTACATGAAGGCGTAAGTGTAGTTGACGATGAAGCGAGTCTGGTCCTGGTCTTTGGTGAACTCGCTGGTCGAACCACCGCTGCCACGGTACACACCCTGGCGCAGGCTGAAGCCCAGGCCTTTGAAGGTACCTTGCTGGATGGTGTAGTCGACGCGAGCGTCACGTTCCCACTCGTTGTAGGTGCCGTGGCCGCTCTTGTAACGAATATCATCACCGCGCAGGTAAGAAACAGACGCTTTCAGGCCCGGCACACCCAGACCGGCGAAGTCATAGGAGTACTGACCGAAGTTGGTGTTCTCGCCAGCACGGGCGAACTGGTTGATCATGCTGTCGGTGAACAGGTAGAAGCTGGAACCACCAGCACCTTCCGAAGTACCGCTGTCATTGACCAGGCTGCCCTGACCCATCCAGACGAAGCCACCGTCGTCACCGACCTGCTGACGGCCGAGCATCAGCGCATGGCCACCCAGGGTGTAGGTGAACATGGCAGACCAGGTCTTGTTGTCGACCTTGCCGGTGTTCTTGGCATAGCCGCCGTTGTTGCTGAAGTTGTAGCTGCTGTCGTGGCCGTTCTTGCCATCGCTGCTGCTGTCGAAATAGCGCAGGTCGGTCTTGAACGATTGATCGTCAGCGATCTTGAAGACGTGGGTCGCGCCCAGGAAGTGCTGCTTGTAGAAATCTTCCAGGTTCGAGTAGTAGTACTGCAGGGTCAGGTCTGGAGTGAGCTTGTAGTCCAGGCCACCGTAGCGGAACTTGTTGCTTTCGGCAGTGGCGCCAGCAACGGACAGACCGGTACGGTTGCTCGAAGCACGGCCCATGGCGTGAGTCAGCTGACCGGCATTGATGGTCAGGTTGTCGATTTCCTTCGACTGGATGGTGCCACCCTCGAAGGTCTGCGGCAGCAGACGACCATCGTTGGAGACCAGAATCGGCAGGTTCGGCGCGAGAGCGCTACCGAAGTGCGCTTCGGTCTTGGAGAAGCGAGCCTTGGCATTGGCGCCGAAACGGGCCCACTGGTCCGCAGCACCTTTGCCGTCATCCGGGAAGAAGCCACCTTTGTGATAACCCTTGCCGCCGTCCAGACGGATGCCCCACAGGGCCTGGGCGTCAACGCCGAAACCGACGGTGCCTTCGGTGAAGCCCGAGATGTAGTCGAGCTTGAAGCCCTGGCCGGACTCACGCTGATCCGGGCGAGGGTTGCCGTGGGCTTCACGGTTGTCGTTGTTGAAGTACATGGTGCGCGAGCTCAGGGACAGCTTGCTGTCCTCGATGAAACCGGCAGCGCCTGCTTGTTGGGCGAGAACCCCCAGTGCCACGGCCAGGGCCAGGCTGGACTTGTACATGTTTTGCTCCTCTACGTTCTAATTTTTGTGCGTCTCAAGCGGCGGGATCTGCTGCCCCACTCGCCCGGATTGGCGATTTAGCACCAATGCGTGACCGCCAAGTCAATCGCTAACGGTCGATCTGCGACTTTGGTCTAACCCGCTGACCTGCGCTACAGGATAATGACAATCCTATAAATCCAAAATGACCGTTTTATGAATCTGTAAGATTTTTACGGAATAACATCGGAACCATTCCTACAAAACGTTGTATCGACGCCGTCAATCATACCTTTAGGTTATGTGCAAACGTTTGCCGAGCTGTCGACCAGCAGTCACCCCGCAGAAATCGATAAAGACTAGCTGTCTTCAGCGATTGCGCCAGCTTCGCACCGTCCTGTCGAAACGAACCAAGCCAGGGATCACGACGAGCCTGCATCCCGCGCAGGTTCAGAGCGTTTGGCTTTTAAGCTAATTCTAAAAAGTTATTTATTTACTATTTCTTAGATCATCTAGTCTTCTCGCCATCCATCCCAGAATGCCTGACGAGAGGTTCAATCATGATCCCGCATGCTCCGCTGCGCCTGTTCGCCGCCCTGACCCTCGCCAGTGCCAGCTGGCTGGCCCAGGCCGCCGACCTGACCGTCGCCTACCAGACCACCGTCGACCCGGCCAAGGTGGCCCAGGTCGATGGCACCTATGAAAAGGACAGCAAGGCCAGCATCGACTGGCGCAAGTTCGACAATGGCGCCGACGTGATCACCGCCGTCGCCTCGGGCGACGTGCAGATCGGCTACCTCGGCTCCAGCCCGCTGGCCGCCGCCGCCACCCGCAAGCTGCCGGTCGAGACCTTCCTGATCGCCACCCAGATCGGTGCCGGCGAGGCCCTGGTCGCCCGCGACAGCATCAAGACCCCGCAGGACCTGGTGGGCAAGAAGGTCGCCGTGCCGTTCGTTTCCACCGGCCACTACAGCCTGCTGGCCGCACTGAAGAGCTGGAACATCGACCCATCGAAAGTAAAGATCCTCAACCTCGCCCCGCCAGCGATCATCGCCGCCTGGAAACGCGGCGACATCGATGCCACCTACGTCTGGGACCCGGCTCTGGGCGTGGCCAAGGAGAACGGCAAGGTGCTGATCACCTCGGGCGAGCTGGCCGAGAAAGGCGCGCCGACCTTCGATGCCTGGATCGTGCGCAAGGACTTCGCCGCCAAGCACCCGGAAATCGTCAAGTCGTTCGCCAAGGTCACCCTCGACGCCTACGCCGACTACCGCAAGGACCCGAAAGCCTGGCTGGCCGACCAGGACAACGTCGCCAAGCTGGTCAAGCTGTCCGGCGCCAAGCCGGCCGATATCCCGGTACTGCTGCAGGGTAACGTCTACCCGCTGGCTGCCGACCAGGCCAGCGCACTGGGCGCGCCGACCACCCAGGCGCTGACCGACACCGCCACCTTCCTCAAGCAACAAGGCAAGGTCGACGCCGTGCTGCCCGACTACTCGCCCTACGTCAGTGCCCAATACCTGCCCAACTGATCCGGAGCCCGTCATGGCCTTGCTCGAACTGGAGCGCATCAGCGCACAGTACCCCGGCGCCGCTACCCCGGTGCTGGCCGACATCAACCTGAGCCTGGGCCCGCGCCAGCTGCTGGTGGCCCTCGGGCCGTCCGGCAGCGGCAAGACCTCGTTGCTCAACCTGATCGCCGGCTTCGTCGCCCCCAGCGGCGGGCGCATCAGCCTCGACGGCGCGCCGGTGCAAGGTCCGGGCGCCGAACGTGGCGTGGTGTTCCAGGACGATGCCCTGCTGCCCTGGCAGGACGTGCTCGGCAACGTCGCCTTCGGCCTCGAGCTGGCCGGCGTGTCCCGTGCCCAGCGTGAAGCCAAGGCCCGCGAGATGCTGGCGCTGGTCGACCTGGCCGGCTTCGGCGAGCGGCGTATCTGGCAGTTGTCCGGCGGGCAGAAGCAGCGCGTGGGTCTGGCCCGGGCGCTGGCCGCCGACCCACGGGTGCTGTTGATGGACGAGCCGTTCGGTGCCCTCGATGCCTTTACCCGCGAACAGATGCAGGAGCTGCTGCTGCAAGTCTGGCAGCGCACCGCCAAGCCGGTGTTCCTGATCACCCACGACATCGAGGAAGCGGTGTTCCTCGCCACCGAACTGGTGCTGCTGGCGCCCAATCCGGGGCGCGTGGTCGAACGTCTGCAGCTGGACTTCGGCCAGCGCTACGCCGCTGGCGAGTCGGCCAGGGCGATCAAGTCCGATCCACGTTTCATCGAAACCCGCGAGCACGTGCTGGCGCGGGTATTCTCGCAACGTCAGGAGTCCGCATGAGCAGCATCGAATTGCCGGCCACCACCACCAAGCAGGCACAACGCACACCTCCTGTGGTGAAGCCCCGCAAGCCCTTGTCGACCCGCTGGATCAGCACCCTCACCCTGGCCACCCTGTTGCTGGCGTGGTGGCTAGTGACCGCGGTCGGCTGGATCGAACCGCTGTTCCTGCCCTCGCCCGCCGACATCCTGGCCAAGGGCTGGACACTGCTCACCCAGGGCTACATGGACGCCAGCCTGTGGCAGCACCTGGGCGCAAGCCTGGGCCGTATCGGCCTGGCGCTGGTGGCGGCGACCCTGACCGCCATCCCCGTCGGCCTGGCCATCGGCTACAACCGCGTGGCCCGCGGCATCCTCGACCCACTGATCGAGTTCTACCGGCCGATCCCGCCACTGGCCTACCTGCCGCTGATCGTCATCTGGTGCGGCATTGGCGAGCTGTCGAAGGTGCTGCTGATCTACCTGGCGATCTTCGCCCCGATCGCCATCGCCACCGCCACCGGCGTGCGCACCGTCGACCCGGCCAAGCTGCGCGCCGCGCAGTCGCTGGGGGCAACCCGGGCGCAACTGATCCGCCATGTGATCCTGCCCAGCGCCCTGCCCGACATCCTCACCGGCATTCGCATCGGCCTCGGCGTGGGCTGGTCGACCCTGGTCGCCGCCGAGCTGATCGCCGCCACCAGCGGCCTGGGCTTCATGGTGCAGTCAGCGGCGCAGTTCCTGGTCACCGACGTGGTGGTGCTGGGGATCCTGCTGATCGCCCTGATCGCCTTCGCCCTGGAGATGGGCCTGCGCGCCCTGCAGCGCAAGCTGGTGCCCTGGCATGGCCAGAGCCATTGACCAACGAATGACCACGCCGGCAACCCGGCACCTGGAACGAGAAAAGACATGAGCCTGACCGTTACCCCCTTGAGCCCGGCACTGGGCGCGCAGATCAGCGGCGTGGACATCAGCCACGACATCACCCTCGAACAGCGTGACGCCATTGAGCAGGCGCTGCTCGAACACCAGGTGCTGTTCTTCCGCGACCAGCCGCTCACCCCCGAACAGCAGGCCCGTTTCGCCGCCCGCTTCGGCGACCTGCACATCCACCCGATCTACCCCAATGTGCCGCAGACGCCGCAGGTGTTGATCCTCGACACCGCGGTCACCGATGTGCGCGACAACGCCGTCTGGCACACCGACGTGACCTTCCTGCCGACCCCGGCGCTGGGCGCGGTGCTCAGCGCCAAGCAACTGCCGGCCTTTGGCGGCGACACCCTGTGGGCCAGCGGCATCGCCGCGTTCGAGGCGCTGTCGGCGCCGCTGCGCACGATGCTCGACGGCCTGACCGCCACCCACGATTTCACCAAGTCGTTCCCGCTGGAGCGCTTCGGCACCACGCCCGAGGACCTGGCACGCTGGGAGGCGACCCGGCGCAACAACCCGCCGCTGTCGCACCCGGTCGTGCGCACCCATCCGGTCAGCGGGCGCAAGGCATTGTTCGTCAATGAAGGGTTCACCACGCGGATCAACGAGCTGAACGAGCAGGAGAGCGAGGCGCTGCTCAAGCTGCTGTTCGCCCATGCGACGCGGCCGGAGTTCAGCATTCGCTGGCGTTGGCAGGAAAACGACGTGGCGTTCTGGGACAACCGCGTCACGCAGCACTTTGCGGTGGATGACTACCGCCCCAGCCGGCGGGTGATGCATCGGGCGACCATCCTGGGGGATGCGCCTTTCTGAAAGATCCGGGGGAGGCCTTTGGCCTCCTTTCGCTGGCAAGCCAGCTCCCACAGGTTTTGCAACAACCCTGTGGAAGCCAGCGATCTACCTGACCAGATGCAGGTACTGCATATGCCGCTCGTACTGGTCGAGGATGTCGTTGATGATCTGCTCCTTGCTGTAGCCCACCAGGTCGTAGTTCTGGCTGCCTTCGCTCAAGTGCACCTCGGCCCTGTAGTAGCGGCGATTCTTCAACTCCTGCGTCCCCAGCCCACCCAACGCGAACGACGGCGTGAAGTACCCGCGCATCTGTACCTGGTAGATGAACGGCTGCTCCTCGCCATGACCGATCTTCAGGCTGACGTTGTCGTGGCTCGGGTCATCCTGGGTGATCAGCACCAATCCCTTCTGCTCGAACACCTCGCGCACCTCGGCGATCGCCGGACGCACCACGTCGTCCATGAAGCGATACACCTCGTCCCGCGACGGGAAGTGCACAGCCTGGCTAAGACGCTGGCGCCAGCCGCCACGCCCGCGCCGGGACTGGGCGAAGGGCGCCAACGAGTGCATCTGCGCGATCTGCCGCTGGCTTTCCAGGTAGAAGGCCTTGTGCAGCCCCCACATCATGCACAGCAGGATCAGCGAGAACGGCAGCGAGGTCAGCACCACCGCCGACTTCAGCGAATCGATGCTGCCGGCGAACAGCAGCCCGCTGGTGATCAGCGCGGTCATCGCGCCCCAGAAGATGCGCAGCCAGTTCGGACCGTCCTCATCGGCGCCGCCGCCCTTGGCCGACAGCGTCGACAGCACCACCGTGCCGGAGTCGGCCGAAGTGACGAAGAACACGAAGCTGATGAACACCGTCACGGCGATCACCGTCTTGCTCCACGGGTAGGTTTCCAGCAGCAGGTACAAGCTCATCGACGGGTTGTCGATGGCCGACTGGCCCAGCGCGGTCATGCCGTGGTTGATCACCTGGTCCAGGGCGCTGTTGCCGAAGATCGACATCCACGCCAGGGTGAAGCCCAGCGGGATCAGCAGCACGCCGAAGACAAACTCGCGAATGGTGCGTCCGCGCGAAATGCGCGCGATGAACAGGCCCACGAACGGCGCCCAGGCAATCCACCAGGCCCAGTAGAACACCGTCCAGCCGCCCAGCCAGTCGCGTTGCTCGCCGTAGGCGTAAACATCGAAGCTCTTGCGCGGCAAGGCGCCCAGGTAGTCGCCCAGGTTCTGGATCAAGGTGTTGAACAAGTGCTGGGTGGGCCCTGCGAACAGCACGAACATCAGCAGCGCGCAGGCCAGGAACAGATTGATGTCACTCATCACCCGCACGCCCTTCTCCACCCCGGCGACCGCCACGGCCACCGCCGCGCCCATCATCAGGGTGATGAGGAACACCTGCACCCACTGGCTGTGGCTGATACCGAACAGGTAGTCGAGGCCGGCGTTCAGGTGCAACACGCCGAAGCCCATGTCGGCGCCCAGGCCGAACACCGTGGCGATGATGCCGAAGCCGTCCACCGCATAGCCGATCGGACCGTTGATGCGCTTGCCGATCAGCGGGTACAGCGCCGAACGCAGGGCCAGCGGCAGGTTGTGCCGGTAGGCGAAGTAGGCCAGCGCCATGCCGACGAAAGCGAACACGCCCCAGCCGTGCAGGCCCCAGTGCAGGAACAGGATCTGCATCGCCTGACGCCCGGCCTCGGCCGTGCCGGCCTCGCCCTGCGGCGGCTGGAGCATGTGGGTCAGCGGCTCGGAAACGCAGAAGAAGAACAGGGTGATGCTGATGCCGGCAGCGAACAGCATGCCGGCCCAGGACAGGTAGCTGAACTCGGGTTCGTCGTGGTCGGCACCGAGCTTGATCTTGCCATAGCCGGACAAGGCGGTGACCACCACGAAGACCAGATACAAGGTCATGGCCAGCATGTAGTACCAGCCGACGGTGTTGGCCGCCCAGTTCTGCGCCGCCAGCAGCCAGTCGCCGGCCGCCTTGGGCTGGGCGATGACGATCAGGCCGAAGACAAGGATGAAGCTTGCCGCGAAGTAGAACACGGGGGGGTTCATGCGGATCTTGCCGTGGGCAAGGTCGGGGGTCGGTGCACTCATTGAACGGGCACCTCGTCGAAGGACGTGAGGTTCGGATTGAACGGGTTCAGCAAAGGCGATTCCTCCTTTTGAACACCGGCAATGGACCAGCGTTTTTCGTTGAACAAGCGTTCAAGTTAAACATGGATCGGATTTCAATGCGACCCGATGCCGCTTCAGGAACGGTCGAAGCAGGAGCGGACTTGCCCGCTCCCACGCGACTTAACCCTTGAGCTAGAGGGCTTTCTTGTCCTCGCAATCCAACTGCAGGTTAGCCTGGGTAATGTTGCTGTCAGCCGGCACGCTGCGGGTCAGCCACACGTTGCCGCCGATGGTCGAGCCCTTGCCGATGGTGATCCTTCCGAGAATGGTCGCACCCGCGTAGATCACCACATCGTCCTCGACGATGGGGTGGCGTGCCAGGCCCTTGTGCAGGGTGCCCGACTCGTCGCTGGGGAAACGCTTGGCGCCCAGGGTCACGGCCTGGTAGATCCGTACCCGCTCACCGATGATCGCGGTCTCGCCGATCACCACGCCGGTGCCGTGGTCGATGAAGAAGCTCGGGCCGATCTGCGCGCCGGGGTGGATGTCGATACCCGTGGCCGAGTGCGCCAGCTCCGAGCTGATCCGCGCCAGCAGCGGCAGGCCGGCCCGGTACAGGTGGTGGGCCAAGCGGTGGTGGATGATCGCCAGGATGCCTGGGTAGCACAGCAGCACCTCGTCGACGCTGCGCGCCGCCGGATCGCCGTGGTAGGCGGCGAGCACGTCGGTGTCCAGCAGCACGCGCAGGGCCGGCAGGGCCGCGGCGAAGTCCTGGATCAGGCGCAGGGCGTGACCATCGACATCGACCACATCGGTCTTGCCATGGCGCGCCGCGTAGCGCAACTCCAGGCGGGCCTGGGCCAGCAGCGCGGTGAGCGCGGCGTCCAGCGTGTGGCCGACATAGAAGTCTTCGCTTTCTTCACGCAGGTCCACCGGGCCAAGGCGCATGGGGAACAGCGCACCACACAGCTGCTCGAGAATCTGGCGTAGCGCCTCGCGCGACGGCAGCTCGCGCCCGCCCTGCTCGCCGCTGCTGCGGCCATTGTTGCTGCGCCACTGCTCACGGGCGCTGCGCAGGCCACTGACGATGGCCTGCAGTTGCCAGTGCCCGGTTGATGGTTGTTCGCTCACGGGTGTTTCTCCTGCCAGGCGGCGTTGTCGATATGCCCACGTCCCCTGGAACGGCCCTTTCGCGGCACAAGGCCGCTCCTACAGGGAGGGTGTAGGCCACGATACGTCAAATCTGCCTCTTGGAAAAAACAACGCTTTATTCCATCCTGAGCTAAGTCGGGCATAAGCGACTGCAAAATGCAGAAACGGGAATAACAACCTGATTTTTTATTATTTCCCGACCTATGAAGCCCACCTCTATAGTCGCCACCTCACTACTTCCACAACAAGCGCGGGGCCTGCCATGACCAAATTCGCCAAACCCCTTCTCAACGCCAGCCTGGCGCTCCTGCTGGGCGCCGGCATGCTCGGCCAAGCCTTCGCTGGCGAGCAGTTGAAGACCATCCAGGAGAAGGGCGTGATCAACGTCGGCCTGGAAGGCACCTACCCACCGTTCAGCTTCCAGGACGAGAACGGCAAGCTGACCGGCTTCGAAGTCGAGCTGTCCGAGCTGCTGGCCAAGGAACTGGGGGTCAAGGCCAAGGTCCAGCCGACCAAGTGGGACGGCATCCTCGCCGCCCTGGAGTCCAAGCGCCTGGACGTGGTGATCAACCAGGTGACCATCTCCGAAGAGCGCAAGAAAAAGTACGACTTCTCCGAGCCCTACACCGTTTCCGGCATCCAGGCCCTGGTGCTCAAGGGCAGCGACAACGAGAAAAACATCAAGACCGCCGCCGACCTCGCTGGCAAGAAGGTCGGTGTCGGCCTGGGCACCAACTACGAGCAGTGGGTGAAACAGGACGTGCCGACAGCCGATGTCCGTACCTATGAAGACGACCCGACCAAGTTCGCCGACCTGCGCAATGGCCGCATCGACGCCATCCTGATCGACCGCCTGGCCGCGCTGGAGTACGTGCAGAAAACCGCCAAGGACAAGAAACCCACCGCACTGGCTGGCGAGAAATTCTCCAAGCTGGAATCGGGCGTGGCCCTGCGCAAGGGCGAGCCTGAACTGCTCGATGCGCTGAACAAAGCCATCGACAAGCTCAAGGCCGACGGCACGCTGGCCAAGCTGTCCGAGAAATACTTCGGTGCCGATGTCACCAAATGATCGCTGAAAGCCTGCAACTCGTTGTCGATTCCGCGCCCTTCCTGCTAAAGGGCGCGGGCTATACCGTGCTGCTCAGTGTCGGCGGCATGTTCTTCGGCCTGGTGCTGGGCTTCGCCCTGGCACTGATGCGCCTGTCGAAGATCCTGCCGCTGGACTGGCTCGCCCGTATCTATGTGTCGTTCTTCCGCGGCACGCCGCTGCTGGTGCAGCTGTTCGTGATCTACTTCGGCCTGCCGCAGATCGGCATCGAGCTCGACCCGATCCCGGCGTCGCTGATCGGCCTGTCGCTGAACATGGCGGCGTACGTCTGCGAAATCCTCCGGGCGGCGATCTCTTCGATCGACCGTGGCCAGTGGGAAGCGGCGGCCAGCATCGGCATGACCCGCACCCAGGCCATGCGCCGGGCGATCCTGCCGCAAGCCTTGCGCACCGCGCTGCCGCCACTGGGCAACAGCTTCATCTCGCTGGTCAAGGACACTGCCCTGGCGGCGACCATCCAGGTGCCCGAGCTGTTCCGCCAGGCGCAGCTGATCACCGCCCGGACCTTCGAGGTCTTCACCATGTACCTGGCTGTCGCGGTGGTCTACTGGATCCTCTGCAGCATCCTGGCGCACTTCCAGAACCGCATGGAAGCGCGGGTCAACCAGCACGACCAGGAGCACTGAGATGATCGTAGTAGAAGGCCTGAGCAAGCAGTTCAAGGGCCAGACCGTGCTCAACGGCATCGACCTGACCGTGCAACCCGGCGAGGTGGTCGCCATTATCGGTCCCAGCGGCTCGGGCAAGACCACTTTCCTGCGTTGCCTGAACCTGCTGGAAACCCCCGATGCCGGGCGTATCCAGATCGGCGACATCAGCATCGACGCCAATCGCCCGCTGGGCGGCCAGCAGGGTGCGATCCGCCGCCTGCGCCAGCAGGCCGGATTCGTGTTCCAGAACTTCAACCTGTTTCCCCACCGCACCGCCCTGGAGAACGTCATCGAAGGGCCGGTGATCGTCAAGAAGACGCCCCGCGACAAGGCCATCGAGCTGGCCAGGCGCCTGCTGGCCAAGGTTGGCCTGGCGGGCAAGGAAGACGCCTACCCGCGCCGCCTGTCCGGCGGCCAGCAACAGCGGGTTGCCATCGCCCGCGCCCTGGCCATGGAGCCCGAAGTGATCCTGTTCGACGAGCCCACCTCGGCACTCGACCCGGAGCTGGTGGGCGAGGTGCTGGAGACCATCCGCGGCCTGGCCGAGGAAAAGCGCACCATGATCATCGTCACCCACGAAATGAGCTTTGCCCGCGATGTCGCCAACCGGGTAATCTTCTTCGACAAGGGCGTGATCGTCGAGCAGGGCGAGGCCAAGGCACTGTTCGCCAATCCCAAGGAAGAGCGCACCCGCCAGTTCCTGCGCAAGTTCCTCGGCACCGCCGCCGGCCAGGAATGAGCCCGATGCGCGGGGCTCACACCTCGCGCAGGTTGTGGCAACGCCTGAAGCGGGCTTCCAGGTTGCGATCGGGCATCTGGTGGCTGCGCAGGGCGTTGAGGGTCTGCTCCACGTAATCGCGCGTCGTGCCGTAACGTCCCTTGGCGCTGGCAAGTATCTGGCTGAGCAGGGTGTCCGGCAGGTTGCCCGCGTAGCACGGCAGGTGTCGTTCCAGCACGAAGCCCAGGGCCTGGACCTTGCTGCCATCGCCCAGGCGGCAGCTGAGCCAGTGCGGGCGATAGGCCGGGAACGGCATTTCCCGTTGCCACAGGGCCATCAGCGAATCATCGAGGTTGCTTTCATCCAGGCGGTAGGCGAAACCGCTGCAGGAACCGCCACGGTCCAGACCGAATACCAGGCCCGGGCGCTCCGGGGTGCCTCGGTGCTCGTGGGACCACAGGTACAAGCCACGATGGTAGCCATGTACCCGCGCCCGCTGGCGCTCGACCGAATTGCATTCAGGGCGCCAGATCAGCGAACCATAGGCGAACAGCCAGACCGGGCCGCCGTCGTGCTGAGACATGGTTTCCTGCATCGAGCGCTGCAGTTGTTCGCGGGTTAACTGTTGTCCGAAGTCGAGCGACGGCGGATAAGCTACTTGCCAGGATGAACTTTCAAGTGTCGACATAAGATGCCGCCATTAATTCCGGTGAACCACCAAAGTGCGGGTGCCGCGGTACCTGAGGGATGCTATCGCGGGCTACAAGCCCCCAAGATCGCGTGGGCGCGGGCTTGCCCTGCAATTTTCCATGCGCCTAACGTAAGGCAAATTGCACTTTGCACTCAACCCCGAAAACAGGATTTCATTTAACCATCCGCTGAACGGAAACTAATAGTCCGAGTATAGCGAAACTTATTACCCGCGCCGGTAACAATCCCCGCCATATAATCAAATGGAAAACACTTGGTTATTAAATCCGGCACGCCCTTGCAGCGTGCCGTTTAGTTTCACCCACGCGGCGCGTAGGCGAACACGTCGGCGCGCATGCGGTGGGCATCCATGCCGGCCTCGACCAACGCATCGAGGGTGGCATAGACCATGTTTGGCGAGCCGCTGGCATAGACATGCACCTGGTTCAGGTCGCCGATGTCCTCGCACACCGCCTCGTGCAGCAGGCCACAGCGCCCTTCCCAGCCGCACAGGTCGCTGACTACCTTGTGCAGGAACAGGTTGGGCAGGCGCTGCCACTCGTCCCAGTGCTCGATCTCGTAGAAGTCTTCAGGCCGACGCACGCCCCAGTACAGGTGCACCGGATGCTTGAAGCCCTGGGCGCGGCAATGCTCGACCAGGCTGTGCATCTGGCCCATGCCGGTACCGGCGGCGATCAGCACCAGCGGACCATCGGGCAACTCCGCCAGGTGGGCGTCGCCGAACGGCAGCTCGATCCGCGCCAGACCAGTGCGCTGCAACTGCTCGATCAACTGCACGGCACTGCTTTCCCGGGCCAGCACGTGCAGCTCCAGCTCACGGCCACCGTGGGGCGCCGAGGCGAGGGAGAATGCCGCCTTGTCCATGCCCTCGCGCTCGATCATCAGGTACTGCCCCGCGTGATAGCGCGGCGGCTTGCCGGCAGGCGCGCGCAGGCGCACGCGCCAGACGTCACCACCGACCTCGACGCATTCGCTCACGGTACAGGCCAGCTTGCGCACTGGCAGCTCGCCCAGGGCCAGTACACCATCCCACAGCAACACGCAGTCCTCCAGCGGCTCGGCGATGCAGGTGAACAGTTCACCGTGATCGCGGACTTGGCCTTCCTGGCGAACACGGCCTTCCACCAGCAGCGCGGCACACACATGGCAATTGCCGTTGCGGCAGCTGCTTGGGCAGTCGTAGCCCAGGCGCCGCGCGGCATCCAGAATCCTTTCACCCGGTTCGACCGCCAGCACCGCCCCGGAAGGCTGCAAGGTTACCTGCATCAATCTATTCCCAACTGGTCCCACAGCTCATCGATACGGCGGGTGACGGCCTCGTCCTTGACGATGACCCGGCCCCATTCGCGTGTAGTCTCGCCCGGCCATTTGTGCGTGGCGTCCAGGCCCATCTTCGACCCCAGGCCCGACACCGGCGACGCGAAGTCGAGGTAGTCGATCGGGGTGTTGTCGATCATCACCGTATCACGCTTGGGGTCCATGCGCGTGGTGATGGCCCAGATCACATCGTTCCAGTCGCGGGCGTTGATATCGTCGTCGGTGACAATAACGAACTTGGTATACATGAACTGTCGCAGGAACGACCAAACACCCAGCATGACGCGCTTGGCGTGGCCTGGATACTGCTTCTTCATGGTCACCACCGCCATGCGGTACGAGCAGCCTTCCGGCGGCAGGTAGAAGTCGGTGATCTCGGGGAACTGCTTCTGCAGGATCGGCACGAACACTTCGTTCAGCGCCACGCCTAGAATCGCCGGCTCATCCGGCGGCCGGCCTGTGTAGGTGCTGTGGTAGATCGGTTTCTGCCGGTGGGTGATGCGCTCGACGGTGAACACCGGGAAGCTGTCCACTTCGTTGTAGTAGCCGGTATGGTCGCCGTACGGGCCCTCCGGGGCCATCTCACCGGGGTGGATCACGCCTTCGAGGATGATCTCGGCGGTGGCCGGCACCTGCAGGTCGTTGCCACGACACTTGACCAGCTCGGTACGGTTGCCGCGTAACAGGCCGGCGAAGGCGTATTCGGAAAGGGTATCCGGAACCGGCGTCACGGCGCCGAGGATGGTCGCCGGGTCCGCGCCCAGGGCCACGGCCACCGGGAACGGCTGGCCGGGATGCTTCTGGCACCATTCGCGGTAGTCCAGCGCGCCGCCGCGGTGGCTCAGCCAGCGCATGATCACCTTGTTGCGGCCGATCACCTGCTGGCGGTAGATCCCGAGGTTCTGGCGGTCCTTGTTCGGCCCGCGGGTGACGGTCAGGCCCCAGGTGATCAACGGCGCCACGTCGCCCGGCCAGCAGTGCTGGATCGGCAACTGGCCCAGGTCGACGTCGTCGCCCTCGACCACGATTTCGTGGCATACCGCGTCCTTGACCACCTTCGGCGCCATGGACACGACCTTCTTGAAGATCGGCAGTTTCGACCAGGCGTCCTTCAGGCCCTTCGGTGGCTCGGGTTCCTTGAGGAACGCCAGCAGCTTGCCGATCTCGCGCAGTTCCTCGGTCGATTCGGCGCCCATGCCCATGGCCACCCGCTCGGGGGTGCCGAACAGGTTGCCCAGCACCGGGATGTCGAAGCCGGTGGGCTTTTCGAACAGCAACGCCGGGCCCTTGGCGCGCAGGGTGCGGTCGCAGACTTCGGTCATTTCCAGTACAGGGGAGATGGGAACCTGGATGCGCTTGAGTTCACCGCGCTGTTCCAGACCACGGATGAAGTCGCGCAGATCGCGATACTGCATGCAAGGGCCTCGTATGGGCATGTCGGTCGGGGTGCAGAGTGTAGCGCCGTTCACGCCTTGTTTGGGGGCAAAAATGAACTGGGGCCGCTTCGCGCCCCATCGCGACACAAGGCCGCTCCTACAGGCGAATGAGTAATCCTGTAGGAGCGGCCTTGTGTCGCGATGGGCTGCGGAGCAGCCCCAATCAGTTCCAGCCTGAAACGCTTACTTGCGCTTCATCGACAGGAAGAACTCATCGTTGGTCTTGGTCTGCTTGAGCTTGTCGACCAGGAACTCGATGGCGGCGATCTCGTCCATCGGGTGCAGCAACTTGCGCAGGATCCACATGCGCTGCAGTTCGTCGTCGGCGGTCAGCAGCTCTTCGCGACGGGTACCGGACTTGTTGATGTTGATGGCCGGGAACACACGCTTCTCGGCAATACGACGGTCCAGGGGCAGCTCCATGTTGCCGGTACCCTTGAACTCTTCGTAGATCACTTCGTCCATCTTCGAGCCGGTCTCGACCAGCGCGGTGGCGATGATGGTCAGCGAACCGCCTTCCTCGATGTTACGCGCGGCACCGAAGAAACGCTTCGGCTTCTCCAGGGCGTGGGCGTCGACACCACCGGTCAGCACCTTGCCGGAGCTCGGGATCACGGTGTTGTAGGCACGGGCCAGACGGGTGATCGAATCGAGCAGGATGACCACGTCCTTCTTGTGCTCGACCAGGCGCTTGGCCTTCTCGATGACCATTTCGGCGACCTGCACGTGGCGGGTCGGCGGCTCGTCGAAGGTCGAGGCGACCACTTCGCCGCGCACGGTGCGCTGCATCTCGGTCACTTCTTCCGGGCGCTCGTCGATCAGCAGGACGATCAGGTGGCACTCGGGGTTGTTACGGGTGATGTTGGCCGCGATGTTCTGCAGCATGATGGTCTTGCCCGCTTTCGGCGGGGCGACGATCAGGCCGCGC
Source organism: Pseudomonas sp. P110(2024) (assembly GCF_057480795.1). Taxonomy (NCBI): domain Bacteria; kingdom Pseudomonadati; phylum Pseudomonadota; class Gammaproteobacteria; order Pseudomonadales; family Pseudomonadaceae; genus Pseudomonas; species Pseudomonas sp. P110(2024). Next base: position 34,024 of record NZ_JBLIYT010000008.1, on the reverse strand, counting down.
TGGCCTTTGCCGATCGGGGCGCACAGGTCGATGACGCGACCGGTGAGGTCTTCGGTGGAACCGTTGCCGGCTTCCATCTTCAGGCGCTTGTTGGGGAACAGCGGCGTCAGGTTTTCGAAAAGAATCTTGTTCTTCGCGTTTTCCGGACGGTCGAAGTTGATGGTATCGACCTTCAGCAGCGCGAAGTAACGCTCGCCTTCCTTCGGTGGACGGATCTTGCCGACGATGGTGTCGCCGGTGCGCAGGTTGAAGCGACGGATCTGGCTGGGCGAAACGTAGATGTCGTCAGGGCCGGCCAGGTAAGAGGCATCCGCCGAACGCAGGAAACCGAAACCATCCTGGAGAATCTCCAGCACGCCGTCACCCGAGATCTCTTCGCCGCTTTTCGCATGCTTTTTCAGCAGGGCGAAAATCACGTCCTGTTTGCGCGAACGGGCCATGTTTTCGATGCCCATCTGTTCGGCCATTTCCAAAAGATCGGTAATCGGCTTTTGCTTGAGTTCTGTCAGGTTCATAAGGGGAGTGACGTAATCATGTAAGGAAGGGAGAAATTAAGCGTTGGCTTAATGAGGCCGCGCCGCTAGATGGCGACAGGATCGCGTACTGATTCGAATTAGGGATGCTTCGGCGACGGCGTGCAGAGGGCACTGGAGAAGCAGTGCGAGGCCGAATGTAACACTTGCTTTTTTCGACGTCTAGTGGTTTTGGCCACCGATTTCCGGGGCTATCCGCCTGGATGGGCGCAATAGCGAGGCTCGCCGGCCCTCACGGAAAATGCCTACAGCAGATAAAGAAAAGCCCCGCATTTGCGGGGCTTCATCACATCACAGGCTGGCGTCGAGGAACGCCTTGAGCTGCGATTTGGACAGCGCGCCGACCTTGGTCGCCTCGACGTTGCCATTCTTGAACAGCATCAGCGTCGGGATGCCACGCACGCCGTGCTTGGCCGGGGTATCGGCGTTTTCGTCGATGTTCAGCTTGGCGATGGTCACCTTGCCCTTGTATTCAGTGGCGATGTCGTCCAGTACCGGAGCGATCATCTTGCATGGGCCGCACCATTCAGCCCAGTAGTCGACCAGCACCGCGCCTTCAGCCTTGAGTACGTCGGCTTCGAAGCTGGCGTCGGTGACATGTTTGATAAGATCGCTGCTCATGGATATCTCCAGGTCGTAAGCACAAAAAACGTTGCCCATCATAGCCGCACCCAGGCGCGACAGGAAGCCACGGACGATTGAGTCTAACTATAGTTGTGCAAGACGCCACGAATCCAAACTGTCATGTCACGGTCATAACATTGCTATGACATTGCCATGCATCAAGCCTTGCCGTGCCGCTCGTTGGCGTATGCCCGCGATCGTGGCACGATTGCCGGGTTAACGACCGAGAACCTCCAGACCATGCCGCAAACCACCGCGAAGAACCTGTCTCTGATTGCCGCCATCGACCTGGGCTCCAACAGCTTCCACATGGTCGTGGCCAAGGCCCATCACACGGAAATCCGCATCCTCGAAAGGCTTGGAGAAAAGGTTCAGCTCGCCGCCGGCATCGACGATGAGCGCAAGCTCAGCGAAGAAGCCATGCAACGCGGCCTGGAATGCCTCAAGCGCTTCGCCCAGCTGATCAACGGCATGCCCCAGGGCTCGGTGCGCATCGTCGGCACCAACGCCCTGCGCGAAGCGCGCAACCGCAACGAATTCATCCTGCGTGCCGAAGCCATCCTCGGCCACCCGGTCGAGGTCATCTCCGGCCGCGAAGAGGCGCGCCTGATCTACCTGGGCGTGTCCCACACCCTGGCCGATACCCCCGGCAAGCGCCTGGTCGCCGACATCGGCGGCGGCAGCACCGAGTTCATCATCGGCCAGCGTTTCGAGCCGCTGCTACGCGAAAGCCTGCAGATGGGCTGCGTGAGCTTCACCCAGCGCTACTTCCGCGACGGCAAGATCACCCCGGCGCGCTACGCCCAGGCCTACACCGCCGCGCGCCTGGAGCTGATGAGCATCGAGAACGCCCTGCACCGCCTGACGTGGGACGAGGCCATCGGCTCGTCCGGGACCATCCGCGCCATCGCCGCGGCGATCAAGGCCATCGGCCAGGGCAGCGGCGAGGTCAACGCCGAGGGGCTGGCGGCGGTCAAACGCAAGTTGTTCAAGCTCGGCGAGACCGACAAGATCGACTTCGAAGGGGTCAAGCCCGATCGGCGGACCATCTTCCCGGCGGGCCTGGCCATCCTCGAGGCGATCTTCGACGCCCTCGAGCTGCAGCGCATGGACCACTGCGACGGCGCCTTGCGCGAAGGCGTGCTGTTCGACCTGCTGGGCCGCCATCACCACGAGGACGTGCGTGAACGCACCCTGAACTCGCTGATGGAGCGCTACCACGTCGACCAGGGCCAGGCCGCGCGCGTGGAGCGCAAGGCGCTGCACGCCTTCGACCAAGTGGCCGCAGCGTGGGGCCTGGAGGAGGGCAACTGGCGCGATCTGCTGGGATGGGCGGCGAAAATCCATGAAATCGGGCTGGATATTGCCCACTATCACTACCACAAGCACGGTGCCTACCTGATCGAGCACTCGGACCTGTCGGGCTTTTCTCGCGAAGACCAGCAGATGATGGCCCTGCTGGTGCGTGGCCACCGTCGCAACATTCCCAAGGACAAGTTTGCCGAGTTCGGCGACGAAGGCGTCAAGCTGATCCGCCTGTGCGTACTGCTGCGCTTCGCCATTCTGTTCCACCATATCCGCGGCACCCAGCAGATGCCCAAAGTGGAGCTGCAAGCCGGCGACAACAGCCTGGAGGTGGTCTTCCCGGGCGGCTGGCTGGAGCAGAACCAGCTGACCCAGGCCGATTTCGCCAACGAGGCGGAGTGGCTGGCGCGGGTCAATTTCGTGCTTAGCGTGCGCTGAACGTCCATGGGGGCGCGTTGCGCCCCTTTCGCGACACAAGGCCGTCCCCACAGGGAAATGCGATCACCTGTGGGAGCGGCCTTGTGTCGCGAAAGGGCCGCAAAGCGGCCCTAGCAATCCAACTAGCGTACGTTGAGCACCGGATTGCTCAGCCGCTCCAGCAGCGTCGACTGGGCACTGCGCGGGTTCTGGTTGCCGGTCGGCGTGCTGCGCACGTAGCGCCCGTCCGGCTGCAGGGTCCAGGCCTGGGTGTTGTCGGTCAGGTACCCCTCCAGCTCCTTCTTCACCCGCAGCAGCAGCTTCTTGCCCTCCACCGGGAAGCAGGTCTCGACGCGCTTGTCGAGGTTGCGCTCCATCCAGTCGGCACTGGACAGGTAGATCTGCTCCTCGCCGCCATTGAGGAAGTAGAACACCCGGGTGTGCTCGAGGAAGCGGCCGATGATCGAGCGCACATGGATGTTATGCGATACCCCCGGAATACCCGGACGCAAGCAGCACATGCCGCGCACCACCAGGTCGATGCGCACGCCCGACTGACTGGCCTTGTACAGCGCCTTGATGATCTTCGCGTCGGTCAACGAGTTGAACTTGGCGATGATGTGCGCCGGCTTGCCTTCCAGGGCGAACTGGGTCTCCCGCGCGATCATGTCGAGCATGCCCTTCTTCAGGGTGAAGGGCGCGTGCAACAGCTTCTTCATGCGCAGGGTCTTGCCCATGCCGATCAGCTGGCTGAACAGCTTGCCGACGTCCTCGGTGAGGGCGTCGTCAGAGGTCAGCAGGCTGTAGTCGGTGTACAGGCGGGCGTTGCCGGCGTGGTAGTTGCCGGTGCCCAGGTGCGCGTAACGAACGATCTCGCCTTGCTCGCGGCGCAGGATCAGCATCATCTTGGCGTGGGTCTTGAAACCGACCACGCCGTAGATCACCACCGCGCCGGCGGCCTGCAGGCGGCTGGCCATCTGCAGGTTGGACTCTTCGTCGAAGCGCGCGCGCAGTTCGATCACCGCGGTGACTTCCTTGCCGTTACGCGCCGCGTCCACCAAGGCGTCGACGATTTCCGAGTTGGCGCCCGAGCGGTACAGGGTCTGGCGCACGGCGAGTACGTGCGGGTCCTTGGCGGCCTGGCGCAGCAGGTCGATCACCGGGGTGAACGACTCGAACGGGTGCATCAGCAGCACGTCCTGCTTGCCGATCACGCTGAAGATGTTGTCGGCGTTCTGCAGCAGCTTGGGGATCGCCGGGGTGAACGGCGTGTACTGCAGCTCCGGGTGGCTGTCGAGGCCAGTGATGCTGAAGAGGCGGGTCAGGTTGACCGGACCGTTGACCTGGTACAGCTCGCTCTCGCTCAGGCTGAACTGCTTGAGCAGGTAGTCGGAAAGGTGTTTCGGGCAGGTGTCGGCCACCTCGAGGCGCACGGCATCGCCGTAGCGGCGCGAGAACAGTTCGCCGCGCAGGGCGCGGGCCAGGTCGTCGACCTCTTCCGAATCCAGCGCCAGGTCGGCGTTACGGGTCAGGCGGAACTGGTAGCAGCCCTTGACCTTCATGCCCTGGAACAGGTCATCGGCGTGGGCGTGAATCATCGACGACAGGAACACATAGTTGTCGCCCGGGCCACCGACCTCTTCCGGCACACGGATGACCCGCGGCAGCAGGCGCGGCGCCGGAATGATCGCCAGGCCCGAGTCGCGACCGAAGGCATCGACCCCCTCGAGCTCGACGATGAAGTTCAGGCTCTTGTTCACCAGCAGCGGGAACGGGTGGGTCGGGTCGAGGCCGATCGGGGTGATGATCGGTGCGATCTCGTCGCGGAAGTAACGGCGCACCCAGGTCTTGAGCTTGGGCGTCCAGTAGCGGCGGCGGATGAAGCGGATGGCGTGCTTCTCCAGCTCCGGCAGCAGCACGTCGTTGAGGATCGCGTACTGGCGATCCACCTCCAGGTGCACCAGCTCGCTGATGCGCGCCAGCGCCTGGTGCGGCTGCAGGCCGTCGGCGCCGGCCTGTTCGCGGGCGAAGTTGATCTGCTTCTTCAGGCCCGCCACGCGGATCTCGAAGAACTCGTCGAGGTTGCTGGAGAAGATCAGCAGGAACTTCAGGCGCTCAAGCAGCGGGTACGATTCGTCCAGCGCCTGCTCCAGCACGCGGATGTTGAACTGCAGTTGCGAGAGCTCGCGATGAATGTACAGGCTGCTGTCGTCCAGGCTCGGCACGGCGATCGCAGGGGCCGGCGCAGGCGCGGGTGCCGGGGCGGCTTCGACAACCGCTTCCGGCTCCGCTACCGCTGGCAAATCGGGCGGGGTCTGCACCATCTCTTCGGGCACGGCCTGGGCATCCTTGATCTCGACAGGGGTTAGCACTTCGTTATTCATCTGACGTTCCTGGAGGGCGTTACTGCCCTCTCATCAATTGAGCGGCACGCACGGCGAAATAGGTCAGGATGCCATCAGCGCCTGCCCGTTTGAAAGCGGTGAGGGATTCGAGGATCACGGCCTCGCTCAGCCAGCCGTTCTGGATGGCGGCCATGTGCATGGCGTACTCGCCGCTGACCTGGTAGGCAAAGGTCGGCACCTTGAACTCGGCTTTCACTCGGTGAACGATATCCAGGTACGGCATGCCCGGCTTGACCATGACCATGTCGGCGCCTTCGGCGAGGTCGGTGGCCACTTCGTGCAGGGCTTCGTCGCTGTTGGCCGGGTCCATCTGGTAGGAAGCCTTGTTGGCCTTGCCCAGGTTCAGCGCCGAGCCGACCGCGTCGCGGAACGGGCCGTAGTAGGCGCTGGCGTACTTGGCCGAGTAGGCCATGATGCGCACGTTTACGTAGCCGGCTTCTTCCAGGGCCTGGCGGATCGCGCCGAGACGACCGTCCATCATGTCCGACGGGGCCACCACCTGGGCGCCGGCCTCGGCGTGAGACAGCGCCTGGCGGACCAGGGCCTCGACGGTGATGTCGTTCTGCACGTAACCCTCTTCATCGAGGATGCCGTCCTGACCGTGGGTGGTGAACGGGTCCAGGGCCACGTCGGTGATCACCCCCAGCTCCGGGAAGCGGGCACGCAGGGCGCGGGTGGCGCGCTGGGCGATGCCGTCCGGGTTCCAGGCTTCGGCGCCGTCGAGGGACTTTTTCTCGGTCGGGGTCACCGGGAACAGCGCCAGCGCCGGAATACCCAGCTCCACCCAGCCCTGTGCGGCTTCCAGCAGCAGGTCGATCGACAGGCGCTCGACGCCCGGCATGGACGGTACTTCTTCCCGACGGCCCTCGCCGTCCAGCACGAATACCGGAAGAATCAGGTCATCGACGGTCAGGGTGTTTTCGCGAACCAGGCGACGGGAGAACGCGTCCCGGCGGTTGCGACGCAGGCGGGTAGCAGGAAACAGACGGTTGGCGGGGGTAAAGCTCACGGCAGACTCCTGAGCCCGCGCGGGCGGGCAGCGCGACAGTTATAAGCGGCCATTATGACGCCTGTGTTACATCCTTGGGCAACCCTGCGACTTGTGGCCGCAGCCATTGTCGTTGCAGGGAATCTTCACGTCGAGACACATTTGGACACTTTCCCCAACGCGCCCGAAGGGGTAGGCTGCGCGTTCATTTCGCCAGCACGCCAGAAAATGCTTCAACAATTCCTGAACGATTTCGGCTACTTTGCCCTTTTTCTCGGCACGTTCTTCGAGGGCGAGACCATACTGGTGCTCGCGGGCTTTCTTGCGTTCCGCGAATACATGGACATCAAGCTGGTGGTCTTGGTGGCCTTCTGCGGCAGCTACGCCGGTGACCAGCTGTGGTACTTCATGGGCCGCCGCCACGGGCGCAAGATCCTCGCCCGCAAGCCGCGCTGGCAGGCCATGGGTGACCGAGCACTGGAGCACATCCGCCGCCATCCGGATATCTGGGTGCTGAGTTTCCGTTTCGTCTACGGCCTGCGCACGGTAATGCCGGTGGCCATCGGCCTGTCCGGCTACCCGCCGCGCCGCTACCTGCTGCTAAACGGTATCGGTGCCGCGGTGTGGGCCCTGGCCCTGGGCCTGGCCGCCTACCACTTCGGCGCCATTCTCGAAGGCATGCTCGGCAGCATCAAGAAATACGAGCTATGGGTGCTCGGCGGCCTGCTGGTGCTGGGCCTGCTGCTCTGGCTGCGCCGGCGTTTTCGCAACCTCCGCGCCGAGCGCCGCGCGGCGGCAGAGGGCCAGGCCGCCGAGGCTGAGCAGGCTGTAAACCAGGAGCAGCAACCAGAACATGGGCGTGACCAGCACTAAGCCAAGCGCGCCGGCCAGATACAGCGCCGGCGCATTCGACAGCAGCCGCACGATCTCCAGGCGCCCCGCCCACGGCCGGTCCTCCAGCGCCACGCCCAACACGAACAGCCCGAACGCCATCACCGTCCAGCCCAGCACCAGGGCCGCGGACGCCACGTGCTCCGCCACCTCCATCAGATAACTGCCCAGCGCCACGTAGACCGCGAACTGCACGGTGACGTAAAGCTGCTGCGCGCCGCCCAGAGGGATCGCGAACTTGCGAAACGCCGCCAGGTCCTGCTTGGGCTGTGGATCAGCGGCGGCCACATCCGCCGGGCGCCAGCCAGTGGGCATGAACCAGATGCGCAACTTGTCCCACCAACTGCCGGCGCGACGAGCGTCGTGCCAGAGCTGGGCGTAGAACTGCACGTTGGCCCACAGCGGGTTCCAGCTGGCCAGCGGCGTGGTTACTCCGAAGATCACAGGCTCGCGTTCGTCCTCCTCCTGGAAGGTGCCGAACAACCGGTCCCAGATTATGAACACGCCGCCGTAGTTGCGATCCAAGTACAAAGGATTCTGCGCATGGTGGACGCGATGGTTGGACGGCGTGATGAAGATCCACTCCAGCCAGCCCAGCTTGGGCACATGGCGGGTGTGCACCCAGAACTGGTACAGCAGGTTCAGCGACGCCACGGTGATGAACACCAGGGGCGGCACGCCCAGCAGCGCCAGCGGCAGGTAGAAGAGCCAGGAGAACAGGAAGCCGCTGCTGGTCTGGCGCAGGGCGGTGGTCAGGTTGTACTCCTCGCTCTGGTGATGCACCGAGTGCGCGGCCCACAAGACGTTGCGCTCATGGCCCATGCGGTGCAGCCAGTAGTAGCAGAGGTCGTAGAGCACGAAGGCGACCACCCACACCCACCAGGCATCGGCCGGCAGCCGCAGCCAAGCCAGGTGTTCCCAGGCAAGGGCATAGGTGACCAGCCCCACCCCTTTGGTCAGCAACCCGGTGCTGGTGGACAGCGCGCCGGTGCTCAGGCTGTTGATCGAGTCGGCGAGCTGGTAGTTGCGCCGGCCGCGCACGCGGTCGGCGATCAGCTCCACCGCGATCAGTACGAAGAAGAACGGCACGGCCAGCAGAATCAGGTCCATGAACGGCCACCTCCAAGGTTGTCCACGAAGATTAGGCCCGCCGAAGGGCAAATCCCATGGCTACATCTGCCAAACTAGAGGACATTTAGCGCCTCGACACTGGAGTATTGAGCATGACAAAAAAAGTTGCGGTGATTCTGTCCGGTTGCGGCGTGTATGACGGCGCCGAGATCCACGAAAGCGTGATCACCCTGCTGCGCCTGGACCAGCGTGGCGCCCAGGTGCAGTGCTTCGCGCCGAACATCGCGCAGATGCATGTGATCGACCACCTGACCGGGGAAGAGATGCCCGAATCGCGCAATGTGCTGGTGGAGTCGGCGCGCATTGCCCGTGGCGAGGTGAAGGACATTCGCGAAGCCAAAGCCGAAGACTTCGACGCCCTGATCGTTCCAGGCGGCTTCGGCGCGGCCAAGAATCTCTCCAACTTTGCCGTCGAAGGCGACAAGTGCAGCGTGCAGCCAGATGTGCTGGCCCTGGCCGAGGCCTTCGCCGAGGCGGGCAAGCCCGTTGGCCTGATCTGCATCTCGCCGGCCCTGGCAGCGAAGATCTACGGGCCGGGCGTGGTCTGCACCATCGGCAACGACGCCGGCACCAGCGCGGCGGTGGTGAAGATGGGCGGCACCCATGAGGAGTGCGATGTGCACGACATTGTCGAGGATACCCAGCGCAAGCTGGTGACCACGCCGGCGTACATGCTGGCCAAGTCGATCAGCGAGGCGGCGGGTGGCATCTACAAGCTGGTGGATCGGGTGCTGGAACTGACCCACGAGAACGACTGACAGACGCTGGTGCAGGGACAACTGTCTTGTGCTACCCGTACCGGCCTCATCGTCGGCTACAGGTAAAGCACAAGCCCATAGCCGCTGCGGTCCCTGTGGGAGCGGCCTTGTGTCGCGATGGGCTGCGTAGCCGCCCCGGCGATTTTGCATGATGCCAAGATCCTGGGGCCGCTACGCGCCCCATCGCGACACAAGGCCGCTCCTACAGGCTTGGCGGATGCTTCCGGGATAACGTCAGGCTTTGGACAGGCGAGTGAGAATGCGGTCCAGCGCATTGGCGAACGCCTGCTTCTCGCGCTCGCCATAGGGCGCCTGGCCACCGCCAACCTGACCTTGCTCGCGCAGCTCGGTGAACAGGTTGCGTACCGCCAGGCGCTCGCCCATGTTGCGCTCGTCGAACTCGCGACCGCGCGGATCCAGCGCCGCCACGCCCTTCTTGATCAGGCGATCGGCCAGCGGCACGTCGCTGCAGATCACCAGCTCGCCGGGCTCGGCGTTCTCCACCAGGTAGTCATCGGCCGCGTCCATGCCGCTGGGCACCACGATCAGCCGCACGCAGGCGAAGGCCGGCTTGATCTGCGGCTGGCCGGCCACCATCACCACTTCGAGCTTGCGCTTGAGGGCGAACTTGACGATCAGGTCCTTGGCCGCCTTGGGGCAGGCGTCGGCATCGATCCATACACGCATTGCTTTCGTTTCCTCGCATAGCTGGGAGGGCCGCGCCCTCCTTTCGCGACACAAGGCCGCTCCCACAGAGCTGCCAGTATGCCTGTGGAGCGGCCTTACGTCGCGAGGGGCCGCATGACGGCCCTGAAGTATCTCAGCTGGCCGCTGTCCGGCGCTTCTCGGCCAGCCGGCTGCGCCCGTAGAGGAACACGATTGCCAGCAACGCCACGACCTGCGCGCCCAGCGAATAGGCATCGGCATGAATCCCCAGCCAGTCGAACTCGAAGAACGCCACCGGCCGCGTTCCCAACACCCCGGCTTCCTGCAGGGCCTTGACGCCATGCCCGGCGAACACCACCGACAGCGCGCACAACAGCGCCGCGTTGATGCTGAAGAACAACGACAGCGGCAGCTTGGCCGAGCCGCGCAGGATCACCCAGGCCAGGCCCACCAGCAGCACCAACGCCGTGGCGCCACCGGCCAGCACCGCCTGATGGCCAGCCGGGCCGGCCTGCAGCCACAGGGTCTCGTAGAACAGGATCACCTCGAACAGCTCGCGGTACACCGAGAAGAACGCCAGCAAGGCAAAGCCGAAGCGCCCGCCGCCAGTGACCAGGCTGCGCTTGATGTAGTCCTGCCAGGCGGCGGCGTGACGTCGATCGTGCATCCACACCCCGAGCCACAGCACCATCACCGCGGCGAACAGCGCCGTACAACCTTCGAGCAGTTCCCGCTGCGCACCGCCGACGTCGATCACATAGGCCGCCAGGGCCCAGGTGGCGAAGCCGGCGACCAGCGCCAGGCCCCAGCCGATATTGACGCTGCGCACCGCCGACTGCTGACCGGTGTTGCGCAGGAAGGCCAGGATCGCCGACAGCACCAGGATCGCCTCCAGGCCCTCGCGCAGCAGGATCAGCAGGCCGGAGACGTAGCTCAACGACCAGCTCAGGCCATCGCTGCCCAGCAGCTTGGAGGCCTGCTCCAGCCTGGCCTTGGCCTCGGCCAGACGCTTTTCGGCCTGGGCCACCGGCAGGCCGTCCTGCAACGACTGACGGTAGGCCATCAGTGACTTTTCCGTGTCCTTGCGGGCCTGGGCGTCGATGTTGTCGAGCGAGCTTTCCACCAGCTCGAAGCCTTCCAGGTAGGCCGCCACCGACAAATCGTAGGCTTGATCGTGGTCGCCGGCGCGGTAGGCCGCCAGGCTCTTGTCCAGGGTACTGGAGGTGTATTCGAGCAACTGCGCCGGGCCGCGCTTGACCTGCGGCGGCTGCGCGCGCTGGGCGCGGAACGCGGCCACGGCATCCGCGCCTTCGCTGGCGGCGACTTCGGCCGGAGTCTGCCGGGCCAGGTCGGCGATGTTCCAGGTCTTGTCGCCCTTGGCCGCCTGCGGGTCGGCGGTGAAGCTGGCGATGTAGGCCGCCACGTCCCAGCGCTGGCGCTCGTCGAGTTGTTCGGCGAACGACGGCATCTCGGTGCCTTCAATGCCCAGCCCGAGTGTGTTGTACAGGTCGAACAGGCTCAACTGGTCAAGGCGCCTGGTATCGCGCAGGTCGGCCGGCGCAGGCTCCAGGCCGATGCCGGCCGGGCCGTCGCCCAGGCCGGTGTCACCGTGGCAGATCGCGCAGTTCTGCGCATACAGCGCCGCGCCGCGGGCTGGGTCCGGGGTGATCACCGGGGCCTGGCTGACCTCGTAAGCCACTGCCAGACGCGCCCCCAGTTGGCGGGCCTGGCGGGCAACAGCGGCGCCGTCCTGACGCTGGTCGATGGCCTCGCGCAGGCTCTGCACACCCTGCTCGAGGGCACCGTGCTCGGCATGCGCGGGCAGGCCCTTGACCAGCTCGGCCAGCACGCCGCTGAACTCCTGCTGCTCGCGGTATTCCCCGTCGTCCACCACCTTGCCGTCGCGTACGGTCGGCGGATAGTCGGCACCGATGTAATCCAGCAGGTGCAGCGCCTTGGTCGCCTCGGCGGTTGCTTCGGCCAGCGTCGGGGTGCTGCACAGGGCCAGCACCGGGCCAAACAGCAGGGCAGGCAGCCAGGCAAGCAGACGGGAACGGGAAGTCATGGCCAATCTCGACGGAAATACGAAAGAGAACATTGTTCACTTCCACTCTCCCCTGCTCAAGGCTCATGGGCAGATTTCATGAAAAATCTTGAGACAAATTGACGGAATGCACCGACCGGGAATGCATTTTTCCAACTGATGGCATCGGCGCCAAAAATGCGAAGCAATTCGCCATCACCGTACTACTACTTTGGGTATAATCCCGCGCCGCCGTAATAGCCATTAGCAATCAAGGCGCCTCCATCAAGAGGTTCTGGCGATAAAACAGAGGGATCTGCCGCCCCCGCCCACGCGGCCAACCGTTTCAGGGAAAGAAGAAGTCCGATGGTATCCCGCGCCCTCACCCTGGCGACCCTGGTCGCCGCCGTGCAGCTCACCGGCTGCTCGGTGTTCCGCAGCTACGACAGCGAACTGCAGGAGACCAACAAGCAGTTGGCCGCCGGCAACGTCGACGCCGCCCTCGCCCTGCTCGAGAGCAACAACAAGGGCGAGCAGAAAGACCTGCTCTACTACTTCGAAAAAGGCGAGCTGCTGCGCTCCAAGGGTGACCTCAAGGGCAGCCAGGACGCCTGGCGCTCGGCCGACAGCGTGGTGTTCCAATGGGAAGAGTCGGTCAAGCTCGACACCGACAAGTACCTGAGCCAGTTCGGCAGCTACCTGGTCAACGACAAGGTTCGCCGCTACGAAGGCTATGACTACGAAAAAGTCATGCTGACCACGCAGATGGCCCTGAACCTGCTGGTACAGAACGATTTCGACGGTGCCCGCACCGAGATCAAGAAGACCCACGAGCGTGAGGCGATCATCGCCGAGCTGCGCGACAAGGAATACCTCAAGCGCGAGGAAGAGGCCGAGAAGGAAGGCATCAAGACCGAGTACAAGGACCTGCAGGGTTACCCGGTCGCCAGCCTCGACGCCCCAGAGGTGGTCGGCCTGAAGAACAGCTACCAGAGCGCCTTCAGCCATTACCTGTCCGGCTATGTCTACGAGGCCCTCGGCGAGAAGGGCCTGGCCGCGCCGGGCTACCGCAAGGCCGCCGAGCTGCGCCCGAACACGCCGCTGCTCGACCAGGCGCTGCTCGACCTGGACAAGAACAGCGCCAAGGCCGGTGAAAGCGATGTGCTGATCGTGGTGCAGACCGGCCTGGCCCCGGCCCGTGACTCGATCCGCATTCCCCTGCCGCTGCCGATCCAGGACAACCTGGTGATCACCCCGCTGTCCTTCCCGATCATCAAGGAAGACACCTCGACCGCGCACCTGGGCGAGATCCAGCTCAACGACAAGGCCCTGGCCCTGACCGCGCTCAACAGCACCACGGCCATGTCGCGCCGCGCCCTGCGCGACGACATGCCGGGCATCATCCTGCGCACCAGCGTGCGCGCCATCAGCCGCGGCGTGGCGCAGAAGAACCTGAACAAGACCAACCCGATGGCCGGGCTGGTGGTGGGCATCGCCTCCACCGTGCTGGAAGGCGCCGATACCCGCACCTGGCGCACCCTGCCCGACGAAACCCAGGTGGCCCGCGTACGCCTCAAGCCAGGCGAACACCACCTGAGCCTGCCGTCGAGCCTAGGCGGCACCCAGGTCACCGTGAAGGTCGATCGCCCCTACCAGGTGGTCACCCTGCGCGTGGTCGGCAATCGCGTATTCGCTGGCGGCCCGGCCGTCGTCGTCGCCCCGCAGGCCGCAGCCACCGCTGTCGCCAGCCTCAAGTAACCCAAGGATCGAACATGCGCAGAACATGCCTCGTACTGGCCGCCGTCGCCCTCCTGGCCGGCTGCGCCACCCCGCCCCCAGCCCCTGGCAGCGCCGCCAGCAAGGTGGTGACCATGGGCCAGCTGGATGACATCGAAGTCGGCCAGATGCGCGTCGCCCGCGAGAACGGCTACCTCACCGTCAACGTGGCGCTGACCAACACCAGCCGCAGCAACCAGACACTCTTCTACCGCTTCGCCTGGCTGGGCAGCGACGGTTTCCCGGTGGCCGACGAGGAGAGCTGGAAAGCCCTGCCGTTGTACGGCAAGCAGGCCAAGTTCCTGCCCGCCATCGCCCCGAGCCCCGCTGCCCGCGACTTCCGCCTCGAAGTCCACACCCGGTAATCCCTTTCAGGAGCACGTTCCATGTTTGCACGCCTTTCCCTCGCCGCCATCGCCATTGCCCTGGTCAGCGGTTGCAGCACCCCGTCGCCGGTACTCGGCGGCAAGAACATCAGCTACGGCGACAGCAAGGCCGTCGAGCTGGTGACCAACGAGTTCGGCTCCACCGACCTGCAGATGATCGCCGAGAGCATGACCCGCTCCCTGGCCCAGTCCGGCGTGCTGCACGGCCGCCCGGTGGTGCAGGTGTACGACGTCAAGAACAAGACCAGCGAGTACATCGATACCCGCGAGATCACCACCTCCATCAAGACCCAGCTGATGAAGTCCGGCGCCGCCCGCTTCGCCAGCGACAACACCGACATGCAGAGCCAGGTCGACCAGCTCAAGCTGCAGAACCAGAGCGGTCTGTACAAGAAGAAGACCGTGGCCAAGACCGGCAACATGATCGCCGCCAAGTACCGTCTGGAAGGCTCGATCAGCTCGATCGTCAAGCGCAGCAGCGACTACAAGGACGTGTTCTACAAGTTCAGCCTGCAGCTGATCGACGTGGAAAGCGGCCTGGCCGAGTGGATGGACGAAAAAGAAATCCGCAAGACCACGGAGCGCTGATCGATGCGTGCATGGATGGCAATCATCGGCCTGGCCTGCGCCTTCGGCGCGCAGGCGGCCCCCAAGGTGGCGGTGACCGACCTGGCCTACCAGGCGCAGGTGGAGGAATACATCCACACCATCAACGCCCAGAGCAGCGGCCAGGCCGGCATGTATCACGCCAGCGGCCAGTCGAGCTACAGCGAGTACGAGAGCCTTAACAGCTACATCGAGCAGACCGAGCTGCGCAAGTTCGGTGGCGACATCAAAGGTGAGATCCTCAAGACCGGCATGTTCCAGCTGGTCCAGGGCCGTCCTTATACCGCCGACTCGAAGGAAGACGTCTACGACGTGATCCGCCGCATCAAGAATGGCGCGTTCAAGGGTGCCGACTACGTGCTGTTCGGCACCCTGTCGGACATCGACTTCCAGCAGGACATCAACTCGCTGGACCACACCGACAGCTACTCGGCGGTGCTGGGCCTGACCGTGGTCGCCGACTTCAGCCTGATCAACACCCGCACCTACGAGATCACCTCGGCGTTCACCGCCATGGGTGAGGGGCAGGACACCAAGCTGGTGAAGGGCCAGGACCGCCGCGTGACGCTGAACCGTCCGCGGGTGGTGCGTGATGTGTCGAAGGCGCTGGGCGAGGATGTGGCGCAGCAGCTGGCCGAGCAGTTGGGCGGTTCGGTGCCTGGGCAGACGAAGCAGCCGCGTGGGCGGGACAACCTGCCGCCGGATGAGCCGGCGCGGGTGCTGAACTAACCCACACAATCCCTGGAGCGGCCTTGTGCCGCTCCTACAGGTGAATCATCAAGGCCTGGCACTGTCCTTCCAGCCGCCACCCAAGGCCAGAAACACCCCTATCTGCCCCATCGCCACCTGGCTGTTGGCCGCCGCCAGCTGCGCCCTTACGTCTGTATAGGTCCGCGTCGCCTGCAGGTCCGCCAGGAACGACTCACGCCCCACCTGGTAACGCAGATGCGTCTGGTCCGCCGACTCCTTGGCCGAACGCTCTGCCTCGGCCAGGGCATCGCGCCGATCCAGCAGCGCGCTGTACTGCGCCAGGCGGGTCTGGGTTTCGCGAATGGCGTTGAGCACCACCCCGTCGAAATGCGCCAATGCCGCCTGGGTCGAGGCTTCGGCCATGCGAATGCGCGCGCGGGTGCCGTTGGTGGGGATGTTCCAGCTTATCTGCGGACCGAAGCCCCAACGGTTGGTGGCCGGCTCGCCGAGGTTCTCGAGGATGCCGATGGTGCCCACCTGGGCGCCGATGCTGATATCCGGGTACAGCGCGCCGGTGGCCACGCCGATGCTGGCGGTGGCCGCCGCCAGCTGGCGCTCGGCCTGACGCACGTCCGGGCGGCGCTTGAGCAGGGCCGCGCCGTCACCGACCGGCACCAGCTGCGACAGGTGGGGCAGTTCGGCGCAATCGGCGGTGCCGGCGGGCAACTGCTCGACCGGCTTGGCCAGTAACGCAGCAAGGGTGTAGAGGCCCGCCTCACGCTCGGCCTTGAAGCGCGGCAGTTCGGCGCGCAGGGACTTGAACTGGGTCTGCGAACGGGTGACCTGGGTCTCGTCGCCACGCCCGGCGTCGCGCAGGCGCTGGGTCAGTTGCACGCTCTGCTGCTGCAGGTCCAGCGACTCTCGGGCGATGTGGTATTCCTCGTTGGCCGAGCACACCTGGGTATAGGCCTTGACCACATCGGCCACCAGGGTGATGCGCGCGGTGTCGGCGGCAGCCTGCACCGCGTCGGCGTTGGCCTTGGCGGCCTCGGTGCCGCGCTTGAAGGTACCCCACAGGTCGAACTGGTAGCTGGCGCTGATGATCGCTTCGCCGATATTGGCCACCGGCACTTTCTCCGGCAGCAGGAACGCTTCGCCGGACTCCTGCAGGCGCTGGGCGCCCAGCTTGACTCCACCGTTGAAGCCCCCCTGGGATTCGGCCACCTCCACCTGGGCGCGGGCCTTGGCGATGTTGGCGGCGGCCACGCGCAGTTCGGTGTTGGCGCTCAGGGCTTGGCGCACCAGCTCGTTGAGCCGTTGATCCTGGTACAACTGCCACCAGTCCTCGGGCACCGGCGCCGAGACCACGCTGTCGGCGTCCTGGCGCAGCGGGCCATTGAGGTCGTCGCGCTGCACGGCGGCGTCCTTGGGCAGCTCGTAGTCAGGGCCGACCATCATGCAGGCCCCCAGGGACAGGCACAGCCCGGCCAGGATCAGCTGTTTCATGGATGCTGGCCCTCGATGATCGACACCGTGGCGGTGCGTCCGGCGATCATGCGGAAGTCTTCCGGCACTTCATCGAAGGCGATGCGCACCGGAATCCGCTGGGCCAGGCGCACCCAGCTGAACGCCGGGTTGACGTTGGGCAGCAGGTTGGCACCGCTGCTGCGGTCGCGGTCTTCGATGCCGGCGGCCAGGCTCTGTACCCGGCCACGCAGTCGGGTGTTGTCGCCCATCACGCGGATCTCCACGGCATCGCCGATATGGATACCGCCCAGCTTGGTCTCTTCGAAGTAACCATCGACATGGTACGAGGCGCTGTCGACCACCGACAGCACCGGACGCCCGGCGCTGACGAACTCGTGGGCACGCGGGGCGCGGTCGTTGAGGTAACCGTCCACCGGGCTGCGCACCACCGAGCGGTCGAGGTTGAGCTGGGCCACATCCACCTGCACCTGGGCCTCGTTCACCGCCGAGCGGGCGCGGGCCTCGCGGGACTGGCTCTCTTCAAGCTGCTCGGCCGCCACCAGGTTGCCCAGCTTGCGGTTGCGCTGCGCCTCGCGGGAGGCCTGGGCCAGGGTTTCCTGGCGCTCGGCCAGGGTCGCCTTGGCCTGGCGCAGGGCCAGGGTGAAGCGGTCCTGGTCGATGGTAAACAGCACGTCACCGCGCTTGATGGTCTGGTTGTCACGCACCTCGACCTTCTGGATCAGCCCGGACACATCCGGGGCGATCTGGATCACGTCGGCACGGATATGCCCATCTCGGGTCCAGGGGGCGAACATGTAGTACACCACCATCTGCCACACGAGCACGGCGGCGAAGGTCACTACCAGCAAGGTCAGGACCACGCGGCCCAGGGTCAGCAAAGGTTTTTTCATGGCAGCATCAGGCTTCGGCAAAAGTGGTCCACCGCGCCAAGCAGCACGGCATAGAGGGCAACGTTGAACAGCGCCCGGTGCCAGACCAGGCGGTAGAAATGCAGGCGCACCAGCACCGCGTGCACCCCGAGGAACAGCAGGTAGGTGCCAAACATCATCACCAGCAGCGTGGGCAGGAACACCCCGCTGATATCCAGTTCACCGATCACAGGGGCGCTCCGTCGAGTCCGGGGGGCAGTTGCGTTTGCTCGGCAGGCTCGAGCATCACTTCCACGCCCGGCAGCAGCGCCAGGCGCAGGCCGCTCAAGGCGTGCAGCAGGTGGGTGCGGGCGTCGCCGCGTTCGTACAATTCGTCCAGGTTCAGCGCCAGGCGCGCACGCTCCATGTTGCGCAGCAGCGCCGCCGGGGCATGCAGGCGCTCGCCGGCACGCAGGCAGGCGGCGTAGTGACTGCCGACCTCCTCGATCACCGTGCGCAGGCGTTCGCGGGCCTCGGCGCCGGCGCGCGGCAGGTAGGCCAGCAGGTCGAGCAGGTTCAGGCCCACGCGCAGGTCGCGCAGGGCCACGCCGCTGTCCTGGCCGGTCTGCGACAGGCGCGGCAGGTGCTGCATCAGGCGGTCGAGCATCTGCACGCCGACCTGGCGGTGCTCGGCCAGGGTGGCCGGCGCGGTCATCTCGACGATGTCGCGCCAGGTGAAGCGGGTCATGCGCTTGGCCGCCAGCTCCACGCCGAACGGGCGCACCACCAGGGTCCAGATGAAGGCGAACAGCAGGCCCACGGGACCGGCCAGGTTGGCGTTGATGAAGGTGAAGAAGTCGGCGTCGTAGGCGCCCTGGATACTGATGAAGGTCGAAGTGTTGACGATGGTCAGCAGGGTACCGAGGTAAAAACGCGGCTGCACGGTCAGGGTGCCGACGCAGATGAACGGCACCGCGAAGGCCAGCACCAGCATCGGAAAGTCGTGCAGGTTGGGCAGTACCAGGAACAGGTACAGGCTGGAGAAGATCACCGACATCAAGGTCCAGAAGAAGAACCGGTAGATCTGCGGCGCCGGGTCGTCCATGGCGGCGAAGAAACTGCACGACACGGCGGCGAGGATCACCGCGCTGGCGCCGTCGTTCCAGCCCAGACCGATCCACAGGCCGCAGGCGACGATGATGGCGGTGACAGTGGAGAACACCGAATAGAGCATCAGGCCACGGTCGAAGAACGGCGTCAGACGGCCCAGGCGCCAGTGACGGTAGACCGCGCGCCAGGGCGTGGCGTCGTCCTTGCGCAGGGCGTGCTGCAAGCTGCAGCAGTCCTGCCAGAGATCGGCCCATTCGGTCAGCCGGTAGAGGGCGTTGGACAACAGCAGTTCGGCGCGCTGGTCGATGGCGGCGGCGCCGGGCTGCAGGCGGTCGATCCGCTCGTGAAGGGCGGTCCAGCGCGCCACCGAGGCGCTGTCGGCAGTGCCCTTGAGCCATTCACGAGCAGCATCGAGTACCGGTTTCAACTGGGCGAACTGGGCCGGGGCGCGGCCCTCGAGGGCGATCAGGGCGTCGTCCAGGGCATCGATCACCGGCAACAGGTGGATCATCCGGCCACGCAGCTCACGGGCATTTTTCAGGGTATGCGGGCCGGCGCCTTCGTGGCCGAGCTGGCCGATCATCAATTCCAGCGAGTTGAAGGTGGCAACCATCGCGCCACGCATGCCGCCGACCTTGTCGGCGCTGGCCTCGCGGGCCAGGTAGGTATCGCTGTAGCGGATCGCCTCGGCGAACCAGTTACCGGTCGCGCCCACCACCACCGGCGCCAGCCGGCGCGGCCAGAAAATCGCGCCGACCACCGCCGCGCAGACGATGCCCAGGCAGATCTCCTGGGCGCGGGACGAGGCAACGTCGAACACCGCCAGCGGGTTGTCGACCACCGCCAGGGCGATCATCGGCAGGGTATAGCCGGCCAGCATCAGCACGTAGTTGTTGGCCGTGCGCAGGTTCAACGAAAGGAACAGCAAGGTGCCGGTCCACAGGGCGATGGCAATGCTCAGCAGCAGCGGAGACTGCACCAGCGGCGGCACCAGTAGGATCGCTCCGCCGGCGCCCAGCAACGTACCCAGGGCCCGGTAAAGCGCCTTGGAGGTGGTGGGGCCGAGGAACGGGCTGGAGACGATGTACACCGTGGCCATGGCCCAGTAGGGACGCGGCAACTGCATGAGCAAGGCGATGTACAGGGCGATCATCGACGCGGCGAAGGTGCGCACGCCGTAGAACCAGTCGCGGGCCGGGGGCACGGAGCTGAAGAAGCCACTCATGGCATCACGCCCGCGGCTTCGAACGCCTGGATCACCCGCAAGGTGGCGTCCAGGTCGGCCTGGTCGATACCGCCGAGCACCTCACGACGCAGGCGCACCAGTTCGCCTTCGATGGACTCCGCCAGGGCGCGCCCCTCGACGGTCAGGCTCAGGGCCTTGGCGCGGCGGTCCAGCGGATCCTCGCTGCGGCAGACCAGCCCGGCCTTGCACAGCTGGTCGAGCAGGCGCACCAGCGACGGGCTTTCCAGCCCGGCCGCCTGCGCCACTGCCACCTGATGCACACCGTCGCCCAGGCGCACGATCATCAGCAGCGGCACGGCGCAGGCTTCGGAAATGCCGTAGCCGGTCAGGGCGCCCTGGCAAAGGCGCCGCCAATGACGGGCAGCGACGACCATGCCGCTGCTGATTTTCAGGTGCAGTGCGTCGAGGGACATATGGGAACCGAGGATATTCATAGTTTGCTAACTATCAATATACGCCCTGCCCTACCCCTGTCGTCAACCGGGGGTGACGGAGGGAAACGATGAAAGGTTGTTCATCTACCCGCGATCTGGCCGGATAACACGATCCCTGGAGCGGCCTTGCCGAGGCGTCCGACCGGTCCGACGCCTCGGCAAGGCCGCTCCAGGGATCGCGCTGAACATTGCCTCACGGCTGGATCTGGTCTTCCAGCTTCATGGTCAGCGCCAGGGTGCTGCCCATCTGGATGGCCTGGTCGCGCCAGCCGAGGTAGCGCGCCGCATCGCGGCTGCTGAAATGCACCGCCAACTCCTCGGCCGCCTGCATCACGCCAGTCGCCGCCGCCAGCTCCAGCCAATACAGCCCGGCCTTGGTGTCCGCCTCGACATACACCCCATGCAACAAGCGGTAGCCCACCTCGAAGCGGCAGCGCGTCTCCCCGCGCTGGGCGCCACGCAGGAACCACTGGTACGCCTCGAGCGGGTCGACCTGCCACACCTGGTCGCCCTCGCACACCTCTTCTTCGTACAAATCTCCCAGCGCCGCAGCGGCATGCACCATGCCCCGCTCGAAGGCATGCCGGTAGTAATCGGCCGCGTTGGCGTAGGAGACATCCACACCCTTGCCGAAATAATGCTGCTGGCCAAGGTTGAACCAGGCCGCGGCATTGCCCTGCAGCGCGGCCATGCGCAGCAGGTGGCCGGCCAGCACGGTGTCGCCGCGCCAGTACTTGCCGTTGAGCCAGATCCAGCCCAGGTCATTGAGCGCCGCGACATTGCCCAGCAAAGCCTGGCGGCAC
This sequence comes from Pseudomonas sp. P110(2024), assembly GCF_057480795.1. Lineage (NCBI taxonomy): Bacteria > Pseudomonadati > Pseudomonadota > Gammaproteobacteria > Pseudomonadales > Pseudomonadaceae > Pseudomonas > Pseudomonas sp. P110(2024). Next base: position 12,896 of record NZ_JBLIYT010000008.1, on the reverse strand, counting down.
AGGTCGTGGTAGACCGCCTGCAGGTCGACCGCCTCGTCCAGCCGATCGGACAGGCCGAAACGCTCGCCGCTCAAGGCCTGCTGGCTGGGCATGCCGACCCCGGCGAACAGCCTGTGGCGCTGTCCGGGGCGTGCCGGGGCCGGGACGATCCGCTCGGGGAGAAGCCGGGCGAGCAGCGAATGGATATTGCTGGCGGCAGACATGTTCATCCTCATTGAACGACCCACAGCTCCAACCTCCACTGTGGTGAGGCGTGATTCTGCGCGATGCCACGACAAAACCTGTCGCGAACGAATTGATCCCAGGCAACCAATTGCATCTTCCTTGATCTGAGCACGCTGTGGCCAATTGCCATGCCCTACCCGTGCCGCCATCCTATGCCGGCAAGCCTAGACAAGGACGTTTCCTTTTGCCGTTCGCCACCACCCGCGCCACCCTCAGCCGCCAATGGGCCTTGCTCCGTCAATTGCCCAGCCGCTCCCCCGGGATCACCAGTGCCGAACTGGTGTGGCGCCTGCGTGACGTGGGCTTCACCGTCAGCAAGCGCACGGTCGAGCGCGACCTCAACGAGCTGTCGCTGATCTTCCCGCTGGAGCGCAACGACAAGAGCATCCCGTTCGGCTGGCACTGGTCGGCCAATGCCGGTGGCGAGCTGCGTGGGAATTTCGACCTGCAGGGGTACCTGCGCGGCGATACGCTGCAGCCAGGGCAAGGGGAAGGGGTCGAGTTGCAGGCATGGATCAGCGACCTGCTGGCCCGCCGACTGCGCGAAGCGCCGTTGACTGCCGACATGCAACTGACTGCCCTGGAACAGGGGCACCGGCTGCGGGCGACGGTGGCGGACGGCTGGCCCCTGCGCTGGTGGTTGCTGAGCCAGGGGGATGGGCTGGTGGTGGAAGCGCCGCAGGCGCTGCGCGAGGAGATTGCGCGGACGCTGGACAGCGCTGCGGCGCGGTATCGGAATTGAGCTCCGCGAGCCCTAGCGCTGCATCCCCCACCGCCGCACGGTCAGCCGCTCCAGGGTGTTGAACACCAGCCCCTCCACCAGCAGGCCGATAAGAATTACCACCGCCAATCCGGCGAACACCTTGTCGGTATACAGCTCGTTGCGGTTCTGGAAGATGTACCAACCCAGCCCGCCCTTGCCGCTGCTGGCGCCGAACACCAGCTCGGCGGCGATCAGCGTACGCCAGGCGAAGGCCCAGCCGATCTTCAGCCCCGACAGGATCGACGGCAGCGCCGCCGGCACCAGGATATGCAGCACCAGGCGCAGGCCGCGCAGCCCGTAGTTGCGCCCGGCCATGCGCAGGGTCTCGGACACGCCCAGGAAGCCCGCGTAGGTGTTCAGCGCCAGCGCCCACAGCACCGAGTGCACCAGCACGAAGATCAGGCTGTTGTCGCCCAGGCCGAACCAGAGCAAGGCCAACGGCAGCAGGGCGATGGCCGGCAGCGGGTTGAACATCGAGGTCAGCGTGCCCAGCAGATCGCGCCCCACTTGCGTCGAGACGGCGAGGCTGGTCAGGCCGAAGGCCAGGACGATGCCCAGCACATAGCCTTTGAGCAGCACCACCAGCGATACGCCGACCTTGGCCGGCAGCTCGCCGCTGAGCAGCCCGTCCCACAACGCGCTGGCGGTCTGCAGGAAGCTCGGCAGCAGCAGGTCGTTGCCGGTATAGCGGGCAACGGCCTCCCAGACCAACGCAAGCAGTACCAGGATCACGGCCTTGCGCAGCCAGCCCTGTTGCCACAAGCGTTGCACCAGCGGCAGCTCGCGCTCCAGCGGCACACCCGGCAGGGGTTGCAGCTGCACTTCGTATTCCTGGCGTACAGGTGTCGTCGTCATGCCCTGGCTCCCGTCAGTAGGCGATACGGATATCGTTGAAGCCCAGATCGTCCGCTGGCGTCGAGGCATCGGCCTCGTCGAACAACAGCCGGTGGATACGCCGGGCACTGGCCTGGAAATCGCTGGCGCCGAGGCTACCGAGGTCATACTGGTGGCTGTGCACCTCGGCCCGCACCCGCCCGGGATGCGGCGACAGCAGCAGGATGCGATTGCCCACCACCAGCGCCTCTTCGATGGAGTGGGTGACGAACAGCAGGGTGAAGCGCACCTCCTCCCACAGCAGCAGCAGCTCTTCCTGCATCTTGCGCCGGGTCAGGGCGTCGAGGGCGGCGAACGGCTCGTCCATCAGCAGGATCTTCGGCTGCGTGGCCAGTGCCCGGGCGATGGCCACGCGGGCCTTCATGCCACCGGACAGGGTGTGCGGGTAGGCGTCGGCGAAGGCGGCCAGGCCGACTTTCTCGAGGTAATGCAGCGCCCGCTCCTCGGCCTCGGCGCGCTTGAGCTGGCCGGACACCAGCAGCGGGAACATCACGTTCTGCTTCACCGTCTTCCACGGCGGCAACTGGTCGAACTCCTGGAACACCACGATGCGGTCCGGCCCCGGGCCGCGCACCGGCTGGCCCTGGAGCAGGATCTGCCCTTCCCGTGGCGCGATGAAGCCGGCCACAGCCTTGAGCAAGGTGGACTTGCCGCAGCCGGACGGGCCGAGCAAGACGAAACGGTCGGCGCGGTCGACCTCGAAACTGACCTGGTGGGTGGCCCGCACCACGCGCTGGGCGGTGCGGTATTCAAGACTCAGGTTGTCCACCGCCAGCAGCGGTGGGGTGGCGACACGGCTCAGGTTGCTGGCCGTGTGGCCTGGCAATGGGGCGGTCATCGGCGCTCAGCTCCCCTGCAACGGGCGTTCATCCTGGAAGAAGTAGTCCTTCCACGATTCAGGCTTGTTCTTGATCGCGCCGACCCGGTAGAGGAACTCGGCCAACTTGTAGGTGTTCTTCGGCGTGACGGTGAATTCGTACTGCGGGTTGTCGATCAGCTTGATCAGCGCCTCGCGGTCGATCTTGGCCTTGGTCACGCGGATGTAGGTGTCGGCGGCGCCGGCCTTGTCCTTCTGGGCATAGTCGGCGGCCTCGGCCAGGGCGTCGACGAAGGCCTTGTAGGTCTTGGGGTTGTCCTTGCGGAATTTCTCGGTGGCGAACAGTAGGGTCGGTGAGTTGGGGCCGAGCAGGTCGTAGCTGTCGAGCACCACGTGCACGTTCTTGTTGGCCAGCACCTGGTCCTGGAACGGAGGGTTGGAGAAGTGCCCGTTGAGCTCGGTGCCGCCGGCCAGCAAAGCCGCGGTGGCGTCCGGGTGCGGCACGGCCAGGGTGTACTTGTCGAGGCGGTTGTACTCCTTGTCGCCCCACTGCCGGGCGGCGGCATACTGCAGGAAGCGCGACTGCACCGAAACGCCCACCGCCGGGACGGCGATACGGTCCTTGTCGGAGATATCGGCGATGGTCTTCACATTGGGGTTGCTGCTGACCAGGTAGTACGGGAAGTTGCCCAGCGAGGCCACGGCCTTGACGTTCTGCCGGCCGCGGGTTCTATCCCACACCGTGAGCAGCGGCCCGACACCGGCGCCGGCGATGTCCACCGAGCCGGACAGCAAGGCGTCGTTGATCGCCGCGCCACCGGACAGCTGGGCCCAGTCGACCTTGATGTCGAGGCCCTGCTCCTTGCCGTGCTTCTCGATCAGTTGCTGGTCGCGCACCACATTGAGCAGCAGGTAGACGATACCGAACTGTTCGGCGATGCGGATCTGCCCTTCGGCATGGGCCACGGTCGGCGCCGCCAGGCTGCCCAGACCCAAGCTGGCGCCCAGGCCGATACTTGCCGCCAGGCGGCTGATGGATTTGCGCATGATGTGTTTCCTCAGTCGTCAGAACGGGGCATCGCCCTGGATGGTGGTGCGGTACAGCTTGCGGCGCAGGTGCGCGGGGCAACCGGTGGCCAGGTGGATCAGCGAGCGGTTGTCCCAGAACACCAGGTCGTGGGGCTGCCATTGGTGGCGATAGATGTTCTGCTCCAACACGCTCAAGGCGTACAGCTGTTGCAGCACGTCGCGGCTTTCGTCATCCGGCAGGCCGACGATGCGGGTGGTGAAGCCTTCGCTGACGAACAGCGCCTTGCGGCCGTTTTCCGGGTGGGTACGCACCACCGGATGGATAACCTCCTGGACCTGGGCCAGTTGCTCGGCGGTCAGCGTCGGGCGCCAGTTGCCTTCAAACTTGGTCTCGGCGTAACGGGCGGTGTAGGAGTGGGCGGCGCTGCGGCCCTCGACGACCCGACGCAGGGCCTCGGGCAGCGCGTCCCAGGCCTTGTGCATGTCGGCGAACAAGGTGTCACCGCCTTCGCTGGGCAGCTCCTGGGCGTGCAGCATCGAGCCCAGGCTCGGCAGCTCCTTGTACGACAGGTCCGAATGCCAGAACTTGCCGGCATCGCCCAGGCCGACGTTGCGGCCGTCCTCGACGATATTGGAAACGATCAGGATCTCGGGATGGCCGGCGAGCAGGAACTGCTTGAGCACATGGATCTGCAGCTCGCCGAAACGGCGGCTGAAGGCGATCTGCTGTTCGGGGGAAATGCGCTGGTCGCGAAACACCAGGACGTGATGGTCCAGGTGGGCGCGGTGAATACGGGTGAAATCCTCGGCATTGACCGCACGGGCCAGGTCGAGGCCGATGATCTCGGCACCAACGGCGCCGGGGAACGGACGGATGTCGAAGGTTTGCGGCAGGGCGCTGTCGATGGTCGACAAGGCGTTCGAGGCGGCTGGCATTGTTCACTCCCACGCAGTGCGCGACTTCAGGGCGCGCAACGATCGGAAACGCACGGGGATTGCCCGTGTGGGTTCGAGTCGTGCGGCGCGCCGATTGGTCGGCGGGTACGCAGTGGGGTGACTATAAAGTCATAAGAACAGGATTTTAAATACCGTTACGACATATCCATATGAAGGAGCGGCCTTACCGAGGCCGCTCCCACAAGATCGATCAGCGCTCGCGAAGCGCCTCGCTGCGGGCCTTGATGATCGGCTTGAGCAGATAGCTCATGATGGTCTTCTTGCCGGTCATGATATCCACCGTCGCCACCATCCCCGGAATAATCAGCAGCGGCTTCTCGTCCGTGCCCAGGTGGCTCTTGTCGGTACGCAGCTTGATCAGGTAGTAGGTGGTCTTCTTGTCTTCGTCGGTGATGGTGTCGGCGCCGATCTGCTCGAGCTTGGCCTTCATGCCGCCGTAGATGGTGTAGTCATAGGCGGTGAACTTGACCGTGGCTTCCTGGCCCGGGTGCAGGAAGGCGATGTCCTTGGGCAGGATCTTCGCCTCTACCACCAGGGTGTCGTCCAGCGGCACGATCTCGATGATGTCGCTGCCCGGCTGGATCACCCCGCCGATGGTGTTGACCAGCAGTTGCTTGACGATGCCGCGCACCGGCGAGGTGACCATGGTGCGGTGCACGCGGTCGTCCAGCGCCTTGCTGGTGGCGGTGGCCTTGTTCAGCTCGGTGCGGGCCTCGTTGAGCTGGGTCAGCGCCTCGCTGCGGAATTTGCCGCGGGTCTCCTCGATCTTGCTCTCGACTTCCTTGATCGCCGCCTCGGCACGGGGGATGGCCAGGGCGGTGGAGTCCATCTGGCCACGGTTCTCGACCTCGGCGCGACGCAGGCGCAGCACCTCGACCTGGGAGATCGCGCCCTGGGCCACCAGCGGCTCGGACATCGCGATTTCCTGGCGCAGCAACTGCAGGCTGTTGGCGTACTGGGCGCGCTTGGAGTTGAACTCGCGCAGCTCCTGCTGCTTCTGCACCAGTTGCTGCTGCAGGCCGCCAAGCTCGTCCTGCAGTTGCTGGCGACGGCTCTGGTACAGCGACTGTTCGTTGGCGGCCTGGCTTGGCGCGGCCTTGCGCAGTTCTTCGTCGATCTGCAGCGGCTTGTCCTCGACCTCGGCCGTCAGGCGCTGCACGCGCAAGGCCATGGCCAGGCGCGAAGCCTCGGTCTCGTCGACGTTGGAGGCGAAGCGGGTTTCGTCCAGGCGCAGCAGCGGCTGGCCGACCTCGACGATCTCCCCTTCCTTGGCGAAGATTTCGGCGACGATGCCGCCCTCGAGGTTCTGGATTTTCTGCACCTTGGACGACGGGATGGCCTTGCCCTCCCCGCGCGTCACCTCGTCGATGGGCGCGACACTGGCCCAGATGATCAGGAACAGGAAGAACGCGATCACGCCCCAGATGGTCAGGCGCACCACCCGTGGCGCGTCCTCGATCAACGCCTTGTTGACCTCGGGTAGCGGCTGGCCGGCCAGCGACTCGGAGCCCTTGAAGTAGCGGCGCAGGTTGTCCTTGAAACGCCCGATATCCAGCTTATGCAACACTGATCTGCCCCTTCTTCAGCGCATCCATGACGGCGGCTTTCGGGCCATCCGCGACAATCTGTCCACGATCGATGACGATCAACCGGTCCACCAGCGACAGCAACGAAGCCCGGTGGGTGACCAGCAGCACGGTCTTGTTCTCGATCACCGCGGCCAGGCGCTGCTTGAGACGCTCCTCGCCGGTGTTGTCCATGGCGCTGGTGGGCTCGTCGAGCAGCAGGATCTGCGGGTTGAGTAGCAGCGCGCGGCCCAGGGCGACATTCTGCCGCTGACCGCCGGAGAGGTTCTGGCCACGCTCGCCGACCTGCAGCTCGTAGCCGTCGGGGTGCAGCCGGGCGAACTCATGCACGCCGGCCAGTTCCGCAGCCTGGAGAATCAGTTCGTCCTCGATGTAGCGGGCACCGCTCACCAGGTTGTCGCGCAGGGTGCCGGCCAGCAGCTGGATGTCCTGGGGCACGTAGCCGATGTTGTGGCGCAGTTCGCTGACGTCGATCTGGCGGATGTCCACGCCATCGACCAGCAGCGAGCCGTTGTCCGGTTCGTACAGGCCCACGATCAGCTTGGCCAGGGAACTCTTGCCCGACCCGCTGCGGCCGATGATGCCGATCTTCTCGCCCGGGCGAATGTTCAGGTTGATGCCCTTGAGCGCCTGGTTCTGCTGATTCGGGTAGGTGAACTCGACCCCACGGAACTCGATGGCGCCCTGCAGCACCTGGCGGCTCAGTGGGCGCTCTTCGAAGTTGCGCTCCTGGGGCAGTTCCATCATCTGGTCGGTGGCGACCATGGTCACCTTGGCTTGCTGGTAGCGGGCCAGCAGGCCGTTCAGCGAGCCCAGCGGGCCAAGGGCGCGACCGCTGAGCATGTAGCAGGCCACCAGGCCGCCCATGCTGAGGTTGCCGTCGATGATCAGGTACACACCCACGCAGATCATCGCCACGCCGGCCAGTTGCTGGATCAGCGCGGTGATGTTCATGGCCAGGCCCGACAGTACCTTCACCCGCAGCTCCAGGCGGCTCAGGGTGCCGAGGGTCTGCTCCCACATGTACTGGCGCTCGCTCTCGGCGTTGTTGACCTTGACCGCATCCAGCCCGGCGAGGGTCTCGATCAGGCTCGACTGGCGCTCGGAGGCAAGGGCCATGGTGCGCTCCATGGTTGCCATCAACGGCTTCTGCAGGGCATAGCCGATGCCCAGCGCCAACGGGAAGGCCAGGATCGGAATCCACACCAGGTGCCCACCAATGATGGCGATGACCATGAGGATCAGGAAGGTGAACGGCAGGTCGATCAGACTGGTCAGGGTCAGCGAGGCGAGGAAGTCGCGCAGGCCCTGGAACTCGTGGATGTTCTGGGCGAAGCTGCCGACCCGTGCCGGGCGGTACTTCATCGACATCCCGACGATGCGCTCGAACAGCGTCGCCGAGATGATCAGGTCGGTCTTCTTGCCGGCCAGGTCCAGGCACAGGCTGCGCAAGCCTTTGAGAATCAGGTCGAAGACATAGGCACCGGCAATGCCGATGGCCAGCACCCACAAGGTCGAGGTGGCCTGGTTGGGCACCACGCGGTCGTACACGTTCATCACGAACAACGGCGCGGCCAGGGCAATCAGGTTGATCACCAGACTGGCGGCGATGGCATCGATGTACAGCCACTTGCTACGCAGCAGGGTGTCGCGGAACCACGAGCGCGCGCGCGGGATCAGGTTGCCGTGGTTGACGTCGAACTTGTGCTGCGGCTGGGCGAAGAACACCTTGCCGCTGTAGTCGCCCTGCAGCGCCTCACGGGTGACATGCACCTCGCCGCCGTCGCTCTCGCTGAGCAGCAGGCGCGCGGTGTCTTCGTTCTCCCAGCCGAGCAGGACGGCGCAACGGCCTTCCTTGAGCAGCAGCATCGCCGGCATGGCGATGCTGGGTATCTGCTCGAGCTTGCGCTGCAGCAGGCGCCCCTGCAGCCCGGCACGGGCGGCTGCACGGGGCAGCAGCTCGGGGGTCAGGCGCTGCGAGGGCAAGGGCAGCCCGGTGGTCAGCATGGCCCGGCTGGCGGGCTTCTGGTGCAGGACACACAGGGTCAGCAGGCTGTCCAGCAGCGGGTCGTCATGCTGACTGCGTGGATCGTGGCTGAGTTGGACTCGACTGACTTCGGATTCCACGCGGCGCTCTCTTCATCCTTGCGGGTTAGGTTCAAGGCGCCTTTCAGTTCATGCCTGGCAGGTTCACCTTGGGTTTCAGGTCGTTCTGCACAACGGACGCCATCGGTGCTACGACACCCTGGCTCTTGAGCAGCTGACCAATGGTCGCCTTGATTCGATACTGAGTAAACATTTGCGTGTTTTTCACCTCTACCAGACGGCGCTGGGCGGTGAAGGTTTCATTCTCGCTGTCGAGCAGGTCGAGCAGGGTTCGCTCGCCCAGGCCGAACTGCTGCTGGTAAGCGCTGCGCACACGGTTGCTGTGATCGACGTACTGCTGGGCGATCGGCACCTGGGCGTTGGCGTTCTCCAGAGCATTCCATGCCAAGCCTAACTCCTCATTGAGCTGGCGCAAGGCGTTGTTGCGAATGTCCAGTGCCTGGTTGGCCAGGTACGACTTCGATTCCAGGTCGGCCTTGTTGCTGCCACCGGCGTACAAATTGAAGTTCATGCGCAGCATGGCCTGCCATTCGTTGTTGTGGCCGACGGCGCCGTCGAGGTTGTTGTCGGCCGTTCGTCCGAGTTCGGCATCGAAACGAGGATAGAACGTAGACTTTGCCGCTTCGTATTGCTTCTCGGCGGCGGCGATGTCCGACTCGGCCGAGCGCAGGATCGGACTTTGCTCGACCAGCTGGTGGCGGGCCTCGTCGAGGGTGGCCGGCAGCAGGTCGACAAATGGCGCGGGCGTGCTTAACTCGTCGGGCATTTGTCCGACGACGCTCAGGTAGTTGGTGTTGGCATCGGCCAGGTTGGTCTGCTCGGTGATCAGGTTGTTGCGGGCTTGGGCCAGGCGCGCCTCGGCCTGGTCGAGGTCGGCCAGGCGGCCGACGCCGCGGCTGGTGCGCAGCTTGATCTGGTCGAGGATGCGCTCGTGGTTGCGCAGGTTGTCTTCGGCCAGGCGCACCATCTCGCGGCGCGACAGCACGTCCAGGTAGACCTGGGCGACGGTCAGCGCGGTGCGCTCGGAGGTCCCCAGCAGGGAGTAGGCGCGGGCGTTGACGGTGGCCTGTTGACGGCCGACCTCGCTGGAGGTGGCGAAGCCGTCGAAGACCATCTGCCGCAGGCGGATGGCCGACTCGCCACGGTTCAGGGTCTCCCAGCGGTTGCGGGTGCTTGGGCTGTCGGTGCCCTCGCGACCGTAACCGGCGGTCACGTCGACCCGCGGCAAATAGCCGCCCTGGGCAGCACGCAGCTGATAGTCCGCAGCCGTGCGGGCGTTCACGCCGGCCTGGATTTCCGGATGGACCTCAAGGGCCTTCTGCATGGCTTCGGGCAAGGTTTGTGCTTGAACGAATGTGGCGGCGAGAGCGAAAGGAAGAGCGGTGAACAGTGACGCACGCATTTTTACTGGTTCCCGAGAGAGCTGTTGTCCCAAATCACAGCCGAAGCCGTGCCTGCCTTGGAAAATGGCAAACCCTGATCTTGTATGTAGGAAGCTTCCGAATAGGCAGTGCGATTAATACGAAAGAAAGGGCTTTGCTGGCCAAATATCAATGTGACATTACCTTGGCGATTGTTTAGGATGGCAGCCAGAAGGTCAATAGTTTGGCATAAACTTAATAGCCAGAAATTATAGACGTAAAATTGACGCAAATCAGCGTCAAAAACATATTTGAAACATTCCATCAGTCGCCGCCTCGAACGCCGGCCAGGCATGGAAGCCAACTGAACAGGTAGCCCGGAGAGTCCAATGAGCACTGTTGTCGCCATCGTCAAAAGCATTGTTGGCCAAGTCATCGCAGTTTCCCCAGAAGGCATCCGGCGCGTACTGATCGAAGGCGATCGCCTGCTGGCGGGCGAACAGGTAGACACCGGCGCGGGCGGCGCGGTCACCCTGGAACTGGCCGACGGCCGTGTGCTCGACCTGGGCCGCGACACCCAGTGGAGCGCCGATGCGCCCGACAGCAGCATCGACCTGAACCAGGCCACCGCCCAGGCAGCGCCCTCGGTCGAAGAGTTGCAACAGGCCATCGCCGCCGGTGCCGACCCGACCACCGAGCTGGAAGCCACCGCAGCTGGTCCGGCCGCGGCAGGCGGCGGTTCGGTCGGCGGCGGACACAGCTTCGTCCTGCTCGAAGAGACCGCCGGGGTGGTCGACCCGACCATTGGCTTCCCCACCGGCCCTATCGGCTTCGCCACCGGCCTGGCGAACGAGGAACTGGGCGGACTGGACGGCAACGCTGCCGGCACCAACACGACCAACGTCCCGCTCACCACAGGGCTGACCCTGAGCGCCACCCCCACGATCACCGAGGCGGGTGGCGTCATCGTCTATACCGCCACCGTCGGCCAGCCACCGCTGACCAACCTGACCGTGACTCTGTCCAACGGCGCCGTCATCGTGATCCCGGCCGGCCAGACCACCGGCACCGTCAACGTCAACATCCCGGCCAACGACACGCCCTACATCGATGGCGGCCAGATTTCCGCGACCATTACCGGCACGACTGGCGGTAACGGCCTGATCGTCACGCCGAGCACCACCCCGGCGGTTACCCAGGTCACCGACACCATCGACACCACCACCGCCACGCTCACCGCCACCCCGAGCGTCACCGAAGGCGGCGTGATCACCTATACCGTGACCCTGACCAACCCGGCCCAGACCCCGGTCACCGTCACCCTATCCAATGGCCAGACCGTCACCATCGAGGCTGGCAAGTCGTCCGGTAGCGTCGACTTCCAGACTCCGGCCAACGACGTCTACAACAATGGCAGCACCGTCAGCACCACGATCACGGGGGCAACGGGTGGCAACTTCGAGAAACTGGAGCCGAACCCGACGCCAGCTGAAACCAAGATCAACGACTCGATCGACACCACCACCGCCACCCTGACCGCCACCCCGAGCGTCACCGAAGGCGGCGTGATCACCTACACCGTGACCTTGAACAACCCGGCCCAGACCCCGGTCACCGTCACCCTGTCCAATGGCCAGACCATCACTGTCAAAGCCGGCGAAAGCACCGGCAGCGTTGATTTCCAGACTCCGGCCAACGATGTCTACAACAATGGCAGCACCGTCAGCACCACGATCACGGGGGCAACGGGTGGCAACTTCGAGAAACTGGAGCCGAACCCGGCACCTGCTGAAACCAAGATCAACGACTCGATCGACACCACCACCGCCACCCTGACCGCGACCCCGAGCGTGACCGAAGGCGGCGTGATCACCTACACCGTGACCCTGACCAACCCGGCCCAGACCCCGGTCACCGTCACTCTCTCCAATGGCCAGACCGTCACCATCGAGGCCGGCAAGTCGTCCGGCAGTGTCGACTTCCAGACCCCGGCCAATGACGTCTACAACAACGGCAGCACCGTCAGCACCACGATCACGGGGGCAACGGGCGGCAACTTCGAGAAACTGGAGCCGAACCCGACGCCAGCTGAAACGAAGATCAACGACTCGATCGACACCACCACCGCCACCCTGACCGCCACCCCGAGCGTCACCGAAGGCGGCGTGATCACCTATACTGTGACCCTTACCAATCCGGCGCAGACTCCGGTCACCGTCACCCTGTCCAACGGCCAGACCATCACCGTCAAGGCCGGCGAAAGCACCGGCAGCGTTGACTTCCAGACCCCGGCCAACGATGTGTTCGTCAATGGCAGCACGGTCAGCACCAGCATCACCGGTGCCACCGGTGGCAATTTCGAGAAGCTGGAACCCGACACCACGCCGACCCAGACCGTGATCAGCGACAGCATCGACACGGTAACCGTCAGCATCGCCAGCAATGGCAACGTGACCGAGGCCGAGCAGCCGACCTTCACCGTGTCGGTCAGCCAGAAGCTCGACCATGACCTGACCGTGACCCTGTCCAATGGCGCCACCGTGGTCATCAGCGCCGGCCAGACCCAGGCCACCTACAGCCTGCCGGCTCAGGGCGACGACGTGTTCAAGGACGCCAGCTCGGTGACTCTTGGCGTGACTGACGCCAGCGTGGCGGGCAAGACCTTCGAGAACCTGGAACTGGGTGGCGATGCCACCGTGCAGATCACCGACACCGTCAGCGAAGTCGTTGCGACCCTCACTGCCGACAAGACCACTGTGTCCGAAGGTGGCCAGATCACTTACACCGTGACGCTGACCAATGCCCAGGGTCTGTCGGTCACCGGCCACAACGGCCTGACCTTCACCCTGACTGACGGCACCAAGGTCACCATTCCAGCCGGCAGCGCCAGCGGTACCTTCACCATCACTGCACCGGACGACGTGTTCGTCGGTGGCCAGCCGAGCATCGTCAACAAGATCGAATCGGTTGCCGGTGGCGACAACTTCGAGAAGCTGACCCTCGGCGACAACACCGTCACCACGACCGTGACCGATGAACCTGGTACTGGTACTCCTGGTACCGACAACCAGGGCGACAAGGTCACCGTCACCATCGTCGGCAAAGGCGATGTGACCGAAGACCAGCAGCCGGCCTTCACCGTCAAGGTCAGCCAGAAA